>JAFDZG010000215.1 GCA_018267065.1 Bacteroidota bacterium | reverse complement strand
TCGATCCCTACAACGAGGCCATCATCGCCTTGCGCGACTACATGGCCAAGTACCCCAATTCCCCGCGCCACGACGAAGCCCAGGAGTTCCTGCTGGACGTGTACCTGAAAACGAAGAACTACGAATCTGCCCTTGCCGCGCTGGACGCCATCAAGGACAAGGACATCCGCCTGAAGGAAGCTTACCAGAAGCTGGCCTTTGATCGCGGGGTGGAACTCTACGAAGGGCGCAAGTTCCCGGAATCGCTGGTCTTTTTCAAGAAAGCGCTGACCTGGCCGGTGGACCAGCAGGTAACCGTGCAGGCCCACTTCTGGGCCGGGGAGGCCAATTACGCCATGGGCAACTATGATGCGGCATTGGCCAAGTACGATGATGTGCGCAACGCGGGCGGTGCTTATGCCTCCGCGCTCTTCGAGCAGGCCGGCTACAGCATGGGCTACGCCTTCTTCAAGCAGAAGAACTACGGGGAAGCCGCCACCGCCTTCCGCCGCGCCATAGACAATGCCTCCTTGCCCAAGGCCCAGCGCAACGACGCCATGGTGCGCACCGGCGACTGCTACTATGTGATGAAGGACAATGCCAACGCCGTTACCTGGTACGACAAGGCGATCGCGAACAACGCGGCGGCCAAGGATTACGCCATGTACCAGAAAGGCGTGTGCCAGGGTTTGGAGAAACAGTACGACAAGAAGATCGCCACGCTGAAGACCTTGTTGCGCGAGCAGCCCAACACCCAGTACGCCGCCGATGCGAAGTTCCAGCTCGGCGAAACCTACATCAGCCTGGAGAAGGATGCCGACGCGCTGGAGTTCTACCGCCAGGTGGTCACCCAGCACCCCAATTCGCCGCACGTGCAGAAGAGCATGCTGCAAAGCGCCCTCATCGACAAGCGGCAGGGCCGCACCGACAAGGCCATGGAAGGCTTCAAGGCCGTGGTGGCCAAGTACCCCACCATGGACGGCTCACGCGATGCACTGGCCGGCATCGAAAGCATCTACTCCCAGCGCGGCGACATGGCCGGCTACGAAGCCTACGTGAAGTCGCTCAGCTTCGTGGACCCCTCCACGCTGGATTTGGACGAGAAATATTTCCGCAGCGCGGAGCAGCTCTATTTCGATGGCAAGTGCGACCAAGCCGTGGGTGCTTTCCGCGACTACTTGGCCAAGTACCCCAAAGGAGCCTATGTGCTGAATGCGGAGTTCCATGCCTCGGACTGCCTGTACCGCGCCAAGAAGTACGATGAAGCGCTGCCCGGTTTTGAAAAGGTGATCGCCGGTGGCGGCGGCCAGTTCTTGGAGCCCGCGCTCACTGCTGCCAGTGAGATCCTATACAGCGACAAGCGCTGGGAGGGCGCACTGGACTACTTCACCCAATTGGCCCAAACCGCCAGCCTGCCGGTGAACATCCTGGCGGGGCAGGCCGGCCGCATGCGCTGCCTCACCCAACTGGGCCGCTCCGCCGATGCCGCCGAAGCGGCCAAGGCCGTGCTGGCCAACGCCGATGCCAACGCCGACCTGAAAGCCGAGGCCGGCCTCACCCAGGCCAAGGGTGCCATCGATGCCAACGAACTGGATGCGGCCTACACCCAGTGCAAAGGGATCGCCGCCAGCTCCAAGAACGCTTATGGGGCGGAAGCGGCATACAACATGGCTTATGTGCGCTACCTCCAGAAACGCTACAAGGACGCGGAGTCCGAAGTGTTCAGCTTGGTGAAGAAGTTCCCCAGCTACGACCACTGGAAGGCAAAGGGCTTCATCCTGCTCGGCGATGTGTACGTGGGCATGAACGACCTCTTTCAGGCCAAGGCCACCCTGCAAAGCGTGGTGGACCACTGCAATGAACCCGACCTGGTGCAACAGGCCGCGCAGCGCTTGGCCAACATCAAGGAAGGAACCACGGCGGGCAGTGACACGCTCCAAACGCCCGGCAACCAATGAGCACGAAGACCATGCACCTCTCGGCAAGGAGCTTTGCGGCCTCCTTGGCCATTTGCGCCGTTGCGGGCCTGCGGGCACAAGGCAGTGAAGAATACTACATCAATGGCATCTACAACCCCACCCTTGCCGATGTCCACAAGATCGACCTGAGGCCGCAAGCCTACGACACCATCCTGCCGGCGAAATCCATCACGTACAGCCTGCTCAACGTAAAAGGGCAGGTGCCTGCACATGTGGACAGCATCGAAGCGGCCCGCCTCAACATCCAGTTGGCCCAGGAAAAGCTCTACAAAGGCTTCATCAAGGCGGGCTTCGGCCTGTACACCACACCCTTAGTGGAGTTCTACTATGACCAAACCCGCTCCAAAGCCAACGGCTACGGGCTGCACTACAAGCACATGAGCAGCAATGGCGGCATCGATGACAGGGGACCCAGCGACTACAGCTTCAACAACCTGGACGGTTTTTACACCGCCTACCTGCGCCACCACGAAGTGACCGGAAAGGCCTTCTATGACCGGCGCAGGATCAGCTACTACGGCTATGATGCCACGGACAGCTTGGAGAACCTGATCAACCGCAAGGGCAACGCGCCGGAAGACGCACGCAAACAAGTGTACAACGACATCGGCTTCGCCCTGCGCGTAAAGAGCCTCTTCAAGGACAGCACCAAGCTGGCGCATGACGCAGGCCTGGAGGTGCACAACTTCACCAACCTTTCCAAGAGCCGCGAACTGAACGTGAAGCTCCATGCCAAGCTCTCCATGGAGCAAGGCCCGGAGACCTATGGCGGCGAGGTGCTCATTGACAACAACTCCTACCGAGGCGGGCGCGACAGTTTGCCCGACCTGCGGCAGAACGGCACCATGGTGGGCATTTCACCCTTCGTGAGCACCACCAACGGGCAGTACTTGGTGCGCGTGGGCGCAGGCATCTATGTGGACGCCATGGGCAAAACCACCTTCCACTTCTATCCCCAGGCCTACGCCCAATACCGCCTCTTCGACGACATCCTGGTGCCCTACGCGGGCGTGGACGGCAGGCGCATCCGCAACAGCCTGCGCAGCCTCAGCGCCGAGAACCCGTTCCTGACCGGTGCCCCGGTGCTGGCCAACAGCAGCCTGATGTACGACCTCTACGGCGGCCTGCGCGGCAGCCTTAGCCGCGACGTGGGCTTCGACGTGCGCGTCAGCAAGAACCGGATCAAGGACCGCCCGCTGTTTATCGGCATGGCCAACCTGTACGACAGCGTGGGCTACGGAGACCGCTTCATCCCCGTGTACGACCGCGTGGACCAGCTGGACCTGGGTGGTGAACTGCGCTACAGCCACGACGAGCACATCAACGTGCATGGCGCGCTGCACATCTTCAGCTACGGCTCCAAGGTGCAGGCCGAAGCCTGGAACCTGCCCACCTACACCATCAACCTGGGTGCCGTGTACGACTTCCAGGACAAGCTGCTCCTGAAGCTCGAAGCGCAGTTCAATGGTGCCCGGAAGGCCACCGAACCCGTGCCCGCCGCTTGGAACGACCTTTCCACCGCGCCCACCTCCGTGGACCTGAAAGGATACGTGGACCTCTACCTCGGCCTGGAGTACCGCTACACCAAGCGGCTCAGCGTGTTCCTGGACGTAAGCAACCTCAGCGCCAGCAAGTACCAGCGCTGGTACAATTACCCGGTGCAGCGCACCCTGGTCCTGGGCGGTGCCACGTTTGCTTTTTGAGTTGCCCTAACCGCCTGAGGATCAGCAAGGGAGAAAGGTCAATTTTTCACGCTCACCGAAAGCCTTCCGTGGGTTTTCAACAAGTGGCCGGATCTTGTTGGTAAAAAGTGGCAGGAAGCCGCGCCAATACTGCAATTCGGAACGGATTGAACCCCTTTTCGCGGTATCTTCGCGTGCCTTCCAAAAATGGGAGGTTGATCCCAGTAAAAAATGGCAGAGACAGCGGAAATGAGCGAAGCGAAGAAGAAGTCGTCGGCGGGCTACGGAGCGGACAGCATCCAGGTGTTGGAGGGCTTGGAAGCCGTGCGGAAGCGGCCCGCGATGTACATCGGCGACATCGGCGTGAAGGGCTTGCACCATTTGGTGTACGAGGTGGTGGACAACTCCATCGACGAGGCATTGGCCGGCCATTGCGACCACATTGAGGTAACCATCCTCCCCGGCAACAGCATCCGCGTAAGCGACAACGGCCGCGGCATCCCCGTGGGCATCCACCCCAAGGAGGGCGTGAGCGCCCTGCAAGTGGTAATGACCGTGCTGCACGCAGGAGGCAAATTCGACAAAGACAGCTACAAGGTCTCCGGCGGCCTGCACGGCGTGGGCGTAAGCTGCGTGAACGCCCTCAGCGAGCACATGACCACCGACGTGTACCGCGATGGCAAGCACTACGTGCAGGAGTATGCCATGGGCAAGCCCCTCTATGCCGTGAAGGAAACAGGCACGGCGGACCACCGGGGAACCACCCAGACCTTCACGCCGGACAAGTCCATCTTCCAGGCCACCGAGTACAACTTTGACACCCTGGCCGCCCGCATGCGGGAACTGGCCTACCTGAACAAGGGGATCCGCCTGTTGCTCACCGACGAGCGCACTCCGCTTGAGGACGGCAGCTTCCGCAGCGAAACCTATTTCAGCGAAAAAGGCCTGGTGGAATTCGTGAAGTACCTCGACGGCACCCGCCTGCCCCTGATCGAGGACGTGATCTACATGGAAGGCGAGAAGCAGGGCATCCCGGTGGAGATCGCCATGATGTACAACGACTCCTACACGGAGAACCTGCATTCGTACGTCAACAACATCAACACCCATGAGGGCGGCACGCACCTCGCCGGCTTCCGCCGCGGCCTTACCCGCACGCTGAAGAAGTACGCCGACAACAGCGGCGCCACCAAGAACCTCAAGTTCGAGATCGCCGGCGACGACTTCCGCGAGGGCCTTACTTGCGTGATCAGCGTGAAAGTGCAGGAACCCCAGTTCGAGGGCCAGACCAAGACCAAGCTCGGCAACAACGAGGTGATGGGCGCCGTGGACATGGCCGTGAGCGAGATGCTGGAGAACTACTTGGAGGAACACCCCAAGGACGCCAAGCAGATCGTGGACAAGGTGATCCTGGCCGCCACCGCCCGCCACGCGGCCCGCAAGGCCCGCGAAATGGTGCAGCGCAAGGGTGCCATGAGCGGCATGGGCCTGCCCGGCAAGCTCGCCGATTGCCAGAGCAAGGACCCCGGCCTCAGCGAGATCTTCCTGGTGGAGGGCGATTCCGCGGGCGGCACCGCCAAGCAGGGCCGCAACCGCGAGTTCCAGGCCATCCTCCCGCTGCGCGGAAAGATCCTCAACGTGGAGAAGGCCATGGTGCACAAGATCTACGAGAACGAGGAGATTCGCAACATCTACACCGCGCTCGGGGTGCACATCGGCACCGAGGAGGACAGCAAGGCGCTCAACATGGAGAAGC
This sequence comes from Bacteroidota bacterium, assembly GCA_018267065.1. Classification (GTDB taxonomy): domain Bacteria; phylum Bacteroidota; class Bacteroidia; order Flavobacteriales_F; family PHOS-HE28; genus PHOS-HE28. The sequence goes on along the minus strand of JAFDZG010000215.1, from coordinate 1,744 downwards.
TGCGCTACCACAAGATCATCATCATGAGCGATGCCGACGTGGACGGCAGCCACATCCAAACGCTGATCCTCACCTTCTACTACCGCTACATGAAGGAGCTGATCGAGAACGGATACGTGTACATCGCCACCCCGCCGCTGTACCAGGTGAAGAGAGGCAAGGAGGGCGTGTACTGCTGGAGCGATGAAGAGCGCGACCGCACCTTGGAGCGCATGAAGGCGGGCAACAAGGACGCCAGCATCCACGTGCAGCGGTACAAGGGTCTTGGTGAAATGAACGCCGAGCAGCTGTGGGAAACCACCATGAACCCGGAAACGCGCACCTTGCGCCAAGTGACCATTGAGAATGGTGGCGAGGCCGACCGGATCTTCAGCATGTTGATGGGGGACGAGGTGCCCCCGCGCCGCGAATTCATCGAGAAGAACGCGGTGTACGCAAAGTTGGACGTGTAAAGCGCCCAACTTTTCAGGTGATCCAACGAAAGTTGGTGAGACCTATGGAAACTCCGGGCAACCGGGGTTTCCTCTTTTTTTAGGGGTGAATGCATATGGATTGTTCACGCCGAACGTGATTTACCACCTGAGGTGCATTTATATGGAGGGCCTTCGGCTCCGCTCAGGCCAATGAACTCTATAACAATCGTTTAAAAAGAGAGTTTGGCCTGAGCGGAGCCGAAGGCCCATCATCAGATGTATTCCCATCACCATAGGGTCACGCCAAGGTATACCTCCGGCAAATGGCGAACCCTGCGCTGGAACGGCCCTACGGCACGAGGAACTACGAACTACCTCCGTTCTTCACCCCAATGATCTACTGAATGTCCGCGCTCGGGTTTTTCCCGAGTGCGTACTTCCGTAGGGCCTCCGGCCCGACTTGGATTTAAATGGACCAGATCCGCACGCGCCTCCGTCCCAGCAGGTTCACGCCAAGAACACCACTGGCCAATAGCGAACCCTGCGCTGGAACCGCCCTACGGCACGAGGAACTACGAACTACCTCCGTTCTTCACCGCAATGATCTCCTGAATGTCCGCGCTCGGGTTTTTCCCGAGTGCGTACTTCCGTAGGGCCTCCGGCCCGACTTGGATGGATGTGCAGCATGTCCATGCACACAAGCTGTACTTCACACAAAGTGGCGTTCAGCCAGTGATCCGTCAAGGACGAAGGTGGGCCAGCTTTCAGTGAACTTCTACGACAAAATCGGTGAATCGGTGAAGCACACAGCCATCACATGTTCCCACCAGCCCGGAAAATTCGAGACGGCAGCCTGGTCCATGGTTTGAAATTGCGGTCACCTGGCTTTGCGTTAAACGGTTGCCATACGTGATCCCAAAATCTTGGGCCAGCCCTTCATGATCTCGGACCAACCTCAAATTGAACCGTTGGATCTGGTATTCAATTTCCACGGTGTCATCTTGATACTTGGCAACTAAAAATGGCTCCTTCAGAAGTGCTGCAACCGACAATTCATGAGACCTGTTTTCACCAAGCCCAATAGACCATGGGGTTCCCTGATTGAATTCGAGGAAGCATGGAAGGCCAATGGTGACTAACAGGGCAAGGAGCTTCATTAGTATAGTGATCAACTGTTCTTCACCGCAATGATCTCTGCCGCAATGCTCACCGCGATCTCCTCCGGCGTTTTGCTGTGGATGGGCAGGCCGATGGGCGTGTGCAAGCCCGCGATCTCCTCCTCGGAGTAGCCGTCCGCGTGCAGGTCCGCCAGCAGCTTTTCGATCTTGCCC
>JAFDZG010000214.1 GCA_018267065.1 Bacteroidota bacterium | reverse complement strand
TACCTCCGCCTGAACGGCATGCAGGTGTTCGATTACAAAACCGGTGCAAAGCTCTGGACGGCTGCCTTCGATTTCACCCCGGACCGCGTTAAAGGCAGGCCCATGAACGCCGTGAAATGGGGCGTGTACGGTGCCGTGGCCGAACCGGTGGTTGTGGGCGATGACCTCTATGTCCTGGATTGCACCGACCGCAGGCATCAGTTCATCAAGAAGTACGACCGCAAGAGTGGCAAGCTGCTGTGGACCTCACCGGAGGTCCCCGATGCAAAGGCCATCCCCAACATGTATGTGATGGGTGATCAGGTGGTGCTGCAGATCGGTGGCCAGGTGGAGACCCAGGCCCTGTTGAAAAGCACCAGTACCGGCGCGGATGGCAGCTCCACGGTCACCTATACGTCACGCATCGAGTATGAGAATGTAAAGCCCTATGGTGTGAAGGCCTTCAGCACCATTGATGGCTCCATGCGCTGGGAGAGTGAGCGCTTCAAGAAAGGCATCTCCAACCTGTTCACCGCCGACGGCAAGATATACGTGTGCAGCGGCAAGGCCCTCTATGCCATGGATGCTTCAGGCAAGGAAGTTTACGAGGTGCCGTTGGGGGATGATAATGTCGGGAATGCCGTGCTCATCATGCCGCACAACGACAAGGTGGCCATCGTGGGCGAAAAGGGCATCAGCACCCACGGCCTTGCCGATGGCAAGCTGGTGAACAGCGGCAAGTACAAGGCATCCACCCTGAACGATCGGGTGGGCAACATCGCGTTGATGCAGACCGACAAGGAGGACATCGCGGCCTTTGACCTGGACAGTTGCAAATTCCTTGCTTACAACGCCCGCAAGGATGCCATGAACACCCTGACCAACGATGGGCAATATGTTTTTGTCTATGAAAAGAAGGATGTGACGAAGCTGAAAACGCACTGAAGGCACTTGGCTGAAATCCCTGCGATAAGGCCGTTCCGGGATCCGGAACGGCCTTATTCCTGATGTGCGTCACTTCCCGGGTGCCGGTTGCGTATAACTTGGCCTCGTTATGCGCGATCGCAACTGGTTCCCGCGGAAGCTCCGCATCCTTGCGGGGTTGTGCTCCGTAGTGCTGCTCTCCGTGGCCTGGACCGCCGCAACCACACCCGTGAGAGGTCCGCACAGCCGCTTGGAATTACGGATGCTGCGCGACCAGATCGAAGGATTGGACGTGCAGTTCGGCACCTATTTTGTAACCGCCGGGCGCTGTGCCGGATGCCATGGCCATGATTCCCTTGGCATCGCCATGATGGCCGGTGAGCAGGACGTGAACGTGGTGAACGATTGGCGCAGCACCATGATGGCCAACAGCGCGCGCGACCCCTTCTTCCTGGCCAAGATGGAGCATGAAGGACTGGTGAACCCCGCCCTCCACGAGCAACTGGAACACAACTGCCTGAAGTGCCATGCGCCGCTTGCCGTGTTTGAGCAGAAGATGAAAGGCGGCCCGGCGTTCACCGCGGCCAGCCTGGACACAAGCGTGATGGCGCACGACGGGGTTTCCTGCTTGGCCTGCCACATGCAGAACCCCGATTCCGCAGGCCTCTTCTTCTCCGGCAACCTGCACTACGACAGTGCCCGCGTGTGGGGGCCGTACACGCAGGAGCAGATCAACCCCAACATCATGCAGTATTTTGTGGGCTATACACCTGACCAGGGGGCCCACATCCTCGATGGGCGGGTCTGCTCCGGTTGCCATACTGCGATCAACCAACCGGTGGACCTGCAGGGCAACCCCACCGGCACGTCCTTCTTTGAGCAAACCATGTGGCAGGAATACGAAAATTCCGTGTACTACGGCACGGACCAGAACTGCCGCAGCTGCCACTTGCCGCGCATCCAGGACTCCGTGATCTTGGCATCGGAGTACATCTTCCTCACCGGCCAGTCGCCTTTCGGCAAGCACCACCTCACCGGCGGCGGCGTGTTCATGTTGAACATGATGAAGGACCACATTGCCGACTTCGGCATCCCGGCCACACCGGCTGAGTTCGACAGCACCATTGCCCGCAGCAGGGCGCTGCGGAAGACCACCTTGTCCATGGCATTGAACATGGCCGGGCGTACCGATGACACGCTCTTCATGGACGTATCACTCACGGACCTCATCGGCCACAAATTCCCCAGTGGGTTCCCGAACAGGAGGGCCTTCGTGCAGGTGGTGGCGCTCAGTGCAACCGGCGATACACTCTTCCAAAGCGGCCGCTGGGACAGTACGTATGAGGTGATCGGCAACGACCTGCCCTATGAACCGCACCACAACGTGATCACGCAAGGGGACCAGGTGCAGATCTATGAGTTCGTGATGGGTGATGTGGATTCCAACGTTACCACCACGCTGCTGCGCGCGGTGCACCGGTTGAAGGACAACCGGCTGGTGCCGATCGGCTACAGCCTCGCGCACCCCAGCCAGGACACCTCGGCCATTGCGGGCCTTGCGCTCAGCGATCCCGATTTCAACCACGATGCGGATGGTGCGGAAGGAAACGGGGGCGACATTGTGCACTACCATGTTCCCATGAACGGATACACCGGCGCGGTGAACGTGAAGGCCAGCGTGTGGTTCCAGCAGGTGCCGCCGAGATGGAACCAGGAAATGTTCGGGTACCATGGTGGGCGCATCGACCCGTTCCGCAACATGTACCAAGCTGCCGACAACACGCCGGAGCTGGTGATCGCCGACAGCATGATGGTGATCGGAACCGGCATTCATGCGGACGCAACACGTCCTTCAGCACTGGCGGCCAGTGCTTGGCCCAATCCCACCAAGGATGGACAGGTGTGGATCGAAGCACCGGGCATCACGGGCATCAAGGCCTTTGATGCAGCAGGAAAGCGCGTGCCGGTGCAGGTTGTTCAAACCGGGCAAGGCTGGCGCTGCTTGCTGCCGGAACAACCCGGCGTGTACCACTTGGTGCTGGCGGGTGCGCAGGGTGAGCGCTTGGTGCGTGTGGTGCGCTTGGCGCAATGATGGAGCCGCACGTTGCCTCCATCCACATTTACCCGGTGAAGTCGCTGGGCGGTTTCAGTGTCCGGCAGGTGCAGCTCACCGATCGTGGTTTGGAGCACGATCGCCGCTGGATGTTGATCGACGGGGAGGGCCAATTCCTTACGCAACGCACCCTCCCCGCCATGGCCTGCTTGCACAGTGCGCCCGATCATGCAGGGTTCAGGATCACGGACGTTCGCAACGGCTCCTGGCTGGACGTGCCATGGGGCGTGGAGGGCGGAGAACTGGTGCATGCTTCGGTGTGGGAGGACAGCGTTGACCTTATCCTGGGCAACGTGCAACAACATCGTTGGTGCAGCAAGGCGCTGGACCGCAGCGTGCGCTTGGCATACATGCCGGACCGCACCGTGCGCCACACCGATCCGCACTATGCCAACGCGCGCGTGGCATTGAATGATGCCTTCCCGGCGTTGATCATTTCCCAAGCCTCACTGGATGACCTCAACACCAGGCTGGATGTGCCCGTGCCGATGGAGCGCTTCCGCCCCAACTTGGTGATCATTGGTGGTGAAGCATTCCAAGAAGACCGGTGGACTGATTTCACCATCGGCAACGTGCGCTTCAGGAATGTAAAGCCCTGTGCCCGCTGCGTCATTCCCAATACCGACCAGCAAAATGCGGTGCGCACCCAGGAACCCTTGCGCACCTTGGCAGGGTACCGCACGGTGGGCAGCAAGGTGATGTTCGGCATGAATGCGGTGTTCGATGCCGATGGTGTGTTGAAAGTTGGTGATGTGGTTTCAAGCGCCAGCACGGTCCCGCACAGCAGACCTTGAGGCCAGGTGCATGCCTGTGCAACTCCTACGGCATGAATGGACATGCATTGATTGCGCATTGCTGTTTAATACCATTTACGCATTCAAGGTCGGCCAAGAGATGCGCCGCGATCTTTCCGGAGAACGATACGCGGAACAGGTTGCGTAGCGGGGCCTACGGAACCTGTTCTGCGGAGAAGTCATCCGGAAAGAGGGCAAGTAGATCGGCCGATATTGAATGCGTAGATGGTATAACATGGTGCGTGGCCCATGGTTGTCTCAATGGACACTGCGATGGGTAGGCCTGTTACAGCCATGAGGGTTCGTAGATGATGGCCAGGTGGGATGGACAGGTGGATAGACCTGGTTCCTCTCCCGTTGTTCTCTTTGTGTCCTTCATGCCCTTTGCGTTCTTTGCGGTAAACCGATTCCGTACATGCGGCTTCCATGATCCACGCCATCCTCAACGACAAGGCCACGCGGCTCTTCATCATCCTCGGCGCCTTCTTCACCGCCAGTGCAATCGTGGCTGAAATGATCGGCGTGAAGCTCTTCCAGCTGGAGACCATGCTGGGGATGGCCAAGGCCGACTTCACCCTGTTCGGCCAGCACCACCTCTCCTTCGTGCTCAGCGTGGGCGTGCTGCCCTGGCCCATCAT
>JAFDZG010000213.1 GCA_018267065.1 Bacteroidota bacterium | reverse complement strand
GATGTAAACCGGCCTGGAACGAAAAACCTCCGCCGCATCTACCTCAACGGCGTTTCCGTGGAGTTGATGGCGCAACACACCGATGGAAGCATCGAAGTGAAGGTGCGCTTTGATGATGTGGACGTGAAGAACGATGCCCGCTGGTGCGCCGATGAGATCCAACTGAACCCCGTGGCCACTTCAACCGGCTATTCGCTCAACGTGACCGCCGGGAACACCATCACCCTGGACCGGGGCACCACCGCCACCCGGCGCAACAACCCGGAGACGTACAACGGCCAGCAGGTGTTCAACAGCGCTACCCTGATGCGCTGCCCGGCCAATACCTGGCTGAACCTGGCGCCCGGAGGCGGTTTTGTGGTGGACAACGGCAGCACGTTGAGGCTGGAAAGCGGCAGCCGCATGGACATCGGCAACGGGGCCGTGCTGCGTGTAAAGCGCGGCGGCAAGCTGGAACTGATGGGCGGTTCGGTGCTGAACGTGCTTCCCGGCGGGCAGGTGATCATTGAGGAGGACGCGCCGAACGGCAACGACGGGCACCTGCTCTTCCACCCCAACGCCCGCATCAACATGGAGGCCTCCAACTCCGTTCTGGAGATCGCAGGCATGCTGGACATCCAGGACAACGCCACCTTCACCACCAGCCGCAGCGGCGACCCCAACACCACCTACGGCCTGCTGAAGTTCACCAACACGGACCAGCCCAGCTACAATGTGACGGCGGGCACGAACACGCGCTTCATCCTGAAGAGCACGAACAGCAACAACCGCATCTTGCATGTGCAGCAGGAAAGCCTGTACGGACCTTCCACCTTGGTGGAGTTCAGCCTGCTCACCGGCAAGGCCACCCTGGCCGACAACGCGCGCATTGTGCCACCGGTAACCAATGCGGCTACGGTGAAGTTCATCAATGCCACCGTTACCAGCAACACCGGCCTGCGGAACACGCACCGGGGCGTGCGCCTGAACGGGCAAGCCCTGCTCACGCTGAGCAACAGCACGTTCAGCAAAGGCAACTACGGGGTGTACAGCTATAACAGCACACTGGGCAATTCCCCGGTGCCCGAATATTGCAGCTTCATTGACTGCAACACCGGCATGTACAACTACGACAAGGGGATCAAGGCCATCAGCTGCAAGTTCGACAAATGCACCGATGGCTTGGTCTGCGTGCAAATGGCACACACCTCCTACCTGAATGATTGCAGCGCCCAAAAGAACGCCCAAACTGGAGTAAGCTTCCAAGGCAGTTCCACCCTGAACGTGACGAACCCTGCGTTCAATTACAATACCATTGGATTGTCCATAGGGGGGGCCACTGCCGTGGTGGCTTGCGGTTCGGTGAGCCTGAACAAACGCTGCGGTTTTCTGGTCCACCACGGCGGCACCCTGCGCATGGACGACAACCATACCGGGCACGACCCCGTTACCGCCGTGAAAAATGGCACATCCATCCTGTGCCAGCAAGCCAACAACGTGTACTTGGACCTGGGCCTGAACAGCTTGAAGCCCATGGTTACCGGTGCGCAGAATTCCCTCTTTGGCACGTTCCTCTGCCAGCCTTACAGCATAACCCAGCCCGCACGGAAAAACAATTGGAACGGCACGGTGGGCACACCCCTCACTAGCGCGGACTATTCCATCACCACTTGCGGGGCGCCGCTGCAATTTGTTGACCCCGCCAGCACCCCCGAGTACACCTGCGGGCAAATACCGCTGTCCGTGCCTGCAGGCAGCAGTGAACTTGCCGGCCCGCCCGTGCCGGGCCTGATGGACAATTGCTCCGGCTGTGCTGCGGTGATGAGCGCTGATTCCGTGCTGATGCCCTTGAACCAAGCCAGCCTGGATGCCTTGGAACTGGGCTACAACGACAGCTTGCCCAACAATGAACTGCTGGCCATTGGTGCATTCCATGCCCTATTGGCCAACCCGGTGGCCGCACCCAACTATTACGAAAAATTCCTGCTCGCATACGACCACGGCCTGATGGTGGAAAGCTTCGGGGATGCGCTGAAAAAGGGGCAATTGAACCCTACCACCGACAATGCAGGAATGGCCACCCATTTGGGTTGGATGACCGCTGTGGAAGATGCCCGCATGGATGCCGCGCAACCCGGCGAACAGGATGATTTCATCTTTTACACCAGCTTGGAACGCGCCCAACTTACCCGGGCCGCCGGCCAGTTGGATGATGCAGTGGCCCAGTTGGAAGGCATTGCACAGCCGCCTGCGCCGGATGAGCAGGAACTGCTTGCCCGCATTCTTTGCTATACGCAAACGGAACGTTCCTTGGCCAACGGCACCTGCACGTGGGATGATGTGGAAGGGATCATGCTGGCCTGTACGGGACAAGGCGGCACGAAAATTCTGATGCAAACCCCTGCTTCCGGCCCGGAAGACAGCAGTATGGCGCAACCCGGCCTGCAACCCAACCCGGCCACCACGGAAGTTCTGGTGCGGGGCTTTGGGGATGAGGAGTGCCTGTTGCGGCTCATGGACATCACCGGGCGCGTGGTGATACAAGAAGTGCGGTTCACCGGCAAGACAAGGCTACCGCTTGCCGACGTTCAGCCGGGCACGTACGTGTGCCTGATCACCACTTCCAAAGGGCACCTTTGGCAAGGGAAATTGGTGGTGGGGAGGTAAGGGCGATGCCCACCCTTGCCCCGGATGGACGTTGCGAGCATGCCTGCGACTTCCGGCCATGTACCCTGATCAAACACCAACCGCGCCCCATGATCGAACCTGCCGGGGTACCTTGCGCCCATGCTTCCCGCGCTTCGCGATGCACGCCAATGGGCCGGTGCGATGACCCCGCAACGGGCGCGCAACGGCTACCGGCTGTGGAGCAGCTTCCGCGAGGCCAAGCACACGAAACAACCGAAGATCAACGGGCTGCCCTTCAGCATCAGCATGGAGCCCACCACGGCGTGCAACCTGCGCTGCCCGGAGTGCCCCAGCGGCCTGCGGGCCTTCACCCGCCCCACCGGCAACTTGAAGCAACCTCTCTTTGAGCGCGTGATCGACGAACTGGCGGGCGACCTCTGGGCCCTCACCTTTTACTTCCAAGGCGAGCCGTTCATCAACCCGCACTTTTTGGACATGGTGCGCTACGCCAAGGCAAAAGGCATCTACACCAACACCAGCACCAACGCGCATTTCCTCACCGAGGCCAAGGCGGAGGAATGCGTGCGCAGCGGGCTTTCCAGGCTCATCATCAGTCTGGACGGCACCGACCAGGAAACCTATTCGGCCTATCGCCGGGAGGGTACGCTGGCCACGGTGATCGAAGGCGCCGAGCGGATCGTGAAGTGGAAGAAAAAACTGAAGAGCCGCACACCGCATACCGTGTTCCAATTCTTGGTGGTGAAGCCCAACGAACACCAGGTCCCGCAAGCACGCCAGCTCGCCAAACAGATCGGCGTGGACGACCTGTGGCTGAAGACCGCGCAGATCTACGAACCGAAAGATGACCACCCGCTGATTCCCGCACAGGACAAGTACTCACGCTACAAGCGCAACGCGAACGGCGTGTGGGAAGTGAAGCACCGGTTGGACAACGAATGCTGGAAGATGTGGCACAGCTGCGTGATCACGTGGGACGGCAAGGTGGTGCCCTGTTGCTTCGACAAGGATGCCAAATACGTGATGGGCGACCTGCAAAAGCAAAGCTTCCGCGAAATCTGGAACGGGCCGCGCTACAACGCCTTCCGCGCCCAGTTGCTCCGCAACCGCAAAGCCATCGACATGTGCAGGAACTGCAGTGAGGGATGCCCGGTGTGGGCTTAATGGCACTCTTCAGACAGTCAAGATTTCCTTCTCCTTGGCGGCAAGCAAGGCGTCCACTTTCTTGTTCCAAGCACCGGTGGCCTTCTCCACATCGCCTTCCGCGCTTTTGGCGGCATCCTCCGGCAGGCCGTCCTTCTGGGCTTTCTTGATGCCCTCCATGGCCTTTTGCCGCGCGCCACGGATGCTCACCCGGGCATTCTCACCTTCGCGGTGCGCCATCTTCACCAGCTCCTTGCGCCGCTCCTCTGTGAGCATGGGCACCGAGATGATCACATGCTCCCCGTTGTTGCTGGGGTTGAAGCCCAAGTTGGCCGCCATGATCGCCTTCTCGATCGGGTCGATCATCTTCTTCTCCCACGGCTGCACAATGATCGTGCGCGCATCCGGCGTGTTGATGTTGCTCACCTGGCTCAGGGGCACCTCACTGCCGTAGTAATCCACCCGCACGCCCTCCAGCATCGCCGGATTGGCGCGGCCGGCGCGGATCTTCACCAGTTCCTTGTCCAAGTGGTCAACCGCTTTGCGGTCCAGGTCCTCGCATTGCGCGATCAGGGTGCTTACGTCACTCATGGTCTTTTTCTGGAAGAGGCGCGAAGGTACCGGTTGTAGGAGAATGCGGTTGTTAGTTGTTAGCTGGCAGTTGCCAGGGGCAGGGAGAACGCCTGACAACAGGCAACTAACAACGGACAACTTCCCAGATCAAAACTCCACCAACGTCCCCAGCGGTTCCCCTTGGATCAATTTCCCCAGGTTTCCCGGTTTGTTCATGTCGAACACGATGATGGGCAGCTTGTTCTCGCGGCACAGGGTGAAGGCCGTCATGTCCATCACGGAGAGGCCCTTTTCGTACACTTCCTCGAAGGAAATGCGGTCGTAGCGCGTGGCGTTCTTGTCCTTTTCGGGATCGGCGGTGTAGATGCCGTCCACGCGGGTGCCCTTGAGGATCACGTCGGCCTCGATCTCGATGGCGCGCAGGCTCGCGGCGCTGTCCGTGGTGAAATACGGGTTGCCGGTGCCCGCG
>JAFDZG010000212.1 GCA_018267065.1 Bacteroidota bacterium | reverse complement strand
GTGTGCCGGAACGGGGCTTCGCCCATTAAATCAACAACCACCGAAAAACCCGAACGCAAACCCCAAAACCAGATGGCAAACAAGTCCGCTCCTGTTTTAAATGCCCTGCGAACGTGGTGGCAACGCTTGATTTCGTCGACACTAATTGTGGCTGGTGCAGTCGCTTGGGTAAATGCCCAACCAGTGCAGAATTACAATTTCCAAACATCAACGGGTACTTTCACGGAAATTCCAGCTGGTCCTCCAGCGGTTGATCTTTCCTCAGTTATTGGGGATGATGTCATCAGCGCAGCGCAACCAATCGGGTTCTCGTTTTACTACGAAGGGGTGAACTACACCCAGTTCAAGATGGGTTCTAATGGATTCATCAGTTTGAACATGGCTGGTACTTCCTCCCTGGCTGGCAACGACCTAAGCGCGGCCAATGCAACAAGTCGTCCGATCATTGCGCCTCTTTGGGACGACCTCGCCCAAGGTGGTACAGGGCCGATTGCGCGGTACCTTACATCGGGCACAGCCCCAAATCGAGTACTGACCGTGGAATGGCTTAACTGGCAATGGAATTACAATGCCTCGGGTAATACCATATCATTCCAAGTGAAGCTGTATGAATCCACGGGCCAAATTGATTTTGTTTACCGCCAGGAAACAGGTACGGTGAATAGTGGATCCGCATCCATTGGGATTGGGAGTGCTACGGGATCTGGTTCTGGAAGCTACCTTAACCTGACCAGTATTTCCACCCCTGCTGTTAGCAGCACTACTGCAACCACTTCCCTGAACACCAAGCCCGCAACCGGCACGATATATACATTCAATCCAACACCCTGCTCAGGTACTCCGGTAGCCGGTACCATCCCCACCGGCATGGCGCTTTGCACCGGTAGCACGGGCGTGATCAATACCACTGGGGCGACCCTTGCGGTCGGACTGACCTACCAATGGCAGGAATCCCCTGACGGCTCAACCAGTTGGGTGAACGCCTCCGGTACTTCCACGAATGCATCCTACACCACCGCACCCTACAGCGCGAATATTTACTATCGTCGCATCATCACTTGCACGTCATCTTCAAGCTCCGATACCACCAACGTATGTGCCGTAACAGGCATGCCGGCGCCGCCCTACGCTACGTTCGATGGCGTTTCCTACAACCAAGGCTTTGAGTCCTGGAGCAACCGCTGCAACACCACAGATGTGCCGTCCGTGAACTGGCTCAATACGCCTGGTACCGGCCTGAACAGCTGGCGCCGCAATGACCAAGGCGCAAGCGCCGGTTGGCTCTCCAGCAGCGGTGGTTACAGCCCCGCCTCCCAGGCAGGTACCTACTCCGCCCGCTTCCATACGGTGGAAGCCCCCAACCTCAGCCAAGGCACCTTGGACTTGTATATCGATATGAGCGCTGGTGACGGCACCACCAAAATGAAGTTCGGGTACATCAACACCAATGGTGCCGATGTGCTTGGCGTTTCCATGTCCACCGATGGTGGTTCAACCTTCACTTCCCTGGGTACAGATCTGGGGCAGTCCGCTGCTTGGGCTGACCAGTTGTACAGCATCACCAGCACCTCCGCCACCACCATCATCCGTTTCAAGGCCACCAGCGATCTGGGCACTTCTGATATCGGGCTGGACAATGTCCGCATCTTCACCCCCTGCGTTGGCACACCGGCTGCTGCCGTGGCTTCCGCTAACCCCGCTTCCGTTTGCTCGGGAAACACCACCGTGATCACCGCCACCGGCACGGGCAATCCTGCTTCGGGAATCACCTTCCAGTGGGAACAATCCGCCGACGGCCTCACCGGTTGGGTGCCCGTTACGGGCGGCTCCGGTGCCACCACCACCACCTACACCACGCCTGCACTTTCCGTGGCCACCTACTACCGGCTTAACCAAGGTTGCTCCTATAGCGGCCAGCTCAGCTACTCCAATGTGGTGCCGGTTACCATCAATACGCCTACCTACGCCACCTACAACAACACCTCTTTTACGGAGGATTTCGAGAATTGGTCCAACGCTTGCAACACAACGGATGCCCCGTCCGTGAGCTGGCGCGTTTCACCATACACCGGCAACAACAGCTGGCGCAGGGATGACCAAGCTGCTTCAGCCGCATGGACTTCCGCTACCAGCGGTGGGTACACACCGGTGTTCACCACAGGTGCGCATTCCGCACGCTTCCACAGCTACGCCACCACGGCGAGCGGCTCCTTGGACCTCTTCATCGACATGACCGCTGCCACCGGCCCCACTCGCCTCACGTTTGACTACATCAACACCAGTGTTTCAGGTTCCGAAGGACTGAAGGTGATGTTGTCCACCGATGGCGGTGCCAACTTCACCCAAGTGGGCAACACGTTGGCCGTTGGCGCAACTTGGGCCAACAAATTCTTCGATTTCAATAGCAACGTGGCAACCACCGTGGTACGCTTGCAGGCTACCGGCGGTGGCACCACCGATATCGGCGTGGACAACCTGATGCTGGCACCTTCGCCCAGCTGCGTGGCCCCGCTGAACGTTACCGCGGCCATTGCTTCCCTGAACAGCGTGAACCTTAACTGGGTGGCCAGTGTGTCCAACCCGGCCAACGGCTACCAGTGGGAAGCACGCACTTCCGGTGCGGGCGGCAGCGGCGCCACCGGCCTGCAGGCCAGCGGCACCGTGGGCGCGGGCATCACCACGGCGGTGGCCACGCCCTTGCTGCAGGACAGCACCTATACTTTCTACGTGCGGGCTGACTGTGGATCGGGCGACTTCAGCACGTGGAATGCCTCCAGTTCCACGTTCTTCGGCTACTGCAAGCCTGCGCCCACCTCGGTGAGCGGTACGGGCATCACCAATGTGGCTTTCGGAACGTTGAACAACCCCTCCGGGGCTGAAACGGGCAACTACGGCAACTACACCGCCATCTTGGGCGGCGATGTGCAGCAAACCTTGAATGCCAACGTGGCCATCACATACGCCACGGGCACCACGTACGGCACCAAGATCTGGGTGGACTGGAACAACGACCTGGACTTCAACGATGCAGGCGAGTTGGTGTACACCGGCCTCTCCGCCGCCGCCAACCCAACCACATTGAACGCCTCGTTCAATGTGGGCACCCATGCCTTGGGCGCTTACCGTATGCGCATTGGTGGCACGGATACCGATGCCGGTCCTTCCACCCCTTGCTACACGGGCACCTTGGGCGCGTTTGAGGATTATACCCTCAACATCACTGCGCCTCCGAGCTGCGTGGCACCCACGGGCTTAACAGTAGCAGCCGGTGCCCCGGTTTCCACCCTGAGCTGGGTAGCCAGCACCAGCAACCCTTCCATTGGCTACCAATGGGAGGTGCGCACCAGCGGTGCGCCGGGCAGCGGTGCCACCGGCTTAACGGCCAGCGGCATTGCCAACGTGCCGGATACCTCGGCTGCGGCTTCCGGGCTGGCAGGCACCACGGCCTATAGCGCCTATGTGCGTGCCATCTGTGCCGTCGGGGATACCAGCGTGTGGATCGGGCTGGTAAACTTCACCACGCCCTGCATTACGGCCAACATTCCCTATTCCGAGAACTTTGATGCCGTAACCACTCCGGCTATTCCGACTTGCATGAGCATCCAAACGGTCAGTGGCAATCCGTGGGCCACGGTTACGGCACCCACGGGCTACACCGGAAAGGTGGCTCGGGTGAGTTACACTGGTTTTGGCAGTCCTGACATGGACTCTTGGATTTACACCCAAGGGTTGAACCTCACTGGGGGCACCAGCTACAGGCTTTCCTATAAGTATGGAAACAACAGCACGTCCTATGTGGAAAGAATGTCCGTTTCCTACGGTGCCGGTGTTGCCGAGGCGCAGATGACCACCCTCTTGGCTGACCATGCCACCATCAATGACAACACCCCGCACACCAACACAGTGGACTTTACACCCGCTACCACCGGGGTGTATAACATCGGGTTCAAGTGTTACTCCATTGCAGACCAGTACTACCTGTATTTGGATGAAATCTCGGTGATTGTAACGCCGAGCTGCGAAGCACCGACGGCCTTGGGGTTGGATTCAGTATTCGCAACCAGCGGATACTTCCATTGGACCCAAAGTACCTCCGCCCCGGCCAATGGCTACCAGTGGGAAGTGCGCACCAGCGGCGTGGGCGGCAGCGGTGCCACCGGCTTGGTGGACAGCGGCAACAACGCGGCCGGCGATACCACTGCCAGCACGGCGTTGTTGGCAGCAAGCACCACCTACCAGCTTTATGTGCGCAGCGATTGCGGCGGCCTGTTCAGCACTTGGGCTGGGCCTTTGAGCTTCACTACGCCTTGCCTGCCAGTGAGCAGCTTCCCCTACGTGGAAAGCTTCAGTGCCACCATGCCTAACTGCTGGTCGGCTTCGGAGGGCGCGGCAGGTGCATCCCAGCATTGGGCCCCCACCACGGCGGATGGAACCCATGGAGCGGCGGCTCCTGCGGCGGGAAGCAACTTCATGTACCTGTACGTGTACCTCGCTTCCACCACATACAATCCCTATTACCTCACAACGGGGCAGTTTGATTTGGGTGCCACGCCCAAAATGCTGCAGTACAACTACTACTTGGGCAGTAGTGGATATACCACCACACCCGTGCCGCTGACGGTGCAGATCAGCACGGATGACGGTACCACTTGGACGGACCTGTATGCACATACTCCGGGCAACTCCACGTTCGCTACGGACGGCTCGGGATGGCAGTTGAACACCATCGACCTGTCGGCCTATGTGAACACCACGGCCACCTTCCGGTTTGAGAGCCAGTCCAACTATGGTTACGGTTTCTGCGACCAGGGCATCGATGAGTTCCAGATCTACGACCTGCCGTCGTGCATTGCACCCACCGGCCTTGCAGTGTCCTCCATCAGCTCAAATGGTGCCGATCTGGCTTGGCAGCAAAGCAGTTCCTTGCCCGCCAATGGCTACCAGTGGGATGTGCGTGATGGAGCAGATGCGGTGGTGGCCAGTGGCAGCACCGCTGCAGGCGATACCACGGATGTTGCCAGCGGACTGACTGCCATTACCGGTTACAATTTGTATGTACGCGCCATTTGCGGTGCAGGCGATACCAGCATGTGGGCAGGACCGGTGAACTTCACCACCCTCTGCGACCCCACCAACATTCCCTATCTGGAAGACTTTAGCACAGTTACCGTGCCCGCACTCCCTGCTTGCATGACACAGCAGGTGCCCAGCGGTCCGAATTGGGTTTCGTACGCCACTCCACCTACTGGCATGACCGGCCCGAGCGCACGTAACTATGGCGACATGGAAACAGGAGCAGATTCCAGCGCTTGGTTGTACACAGCACCCTTGAACCTTACGGCAGGCACCACCTACCGCCTGATGTACAAGTACTCCAACGCGTACAGCTACTATACCAATGCACTGGCCGTGGCATACGGCAACAACCCCACTGAGGCTGCAATGACCACCACCTTGGTCGATCATCCCTCCATCACGGACGGACTGGTTCACCAAGACACTGCCGTCTTCACCCCGGCCACTACGGGGGTGTACTACATCGGCTTCCACCGCTATGCACCCGCGTCCAGCTATGGCTACTACATGTACGTGGATGACATCAGCGTGGACCTCAATCCGGTCTGCTACCCCCCGGAGGCCTCGGCCTATGCCATTCCGGATTGTTCCAACAACCAGTTCTATGTGGGCGTGAACCTCACCAGCTTGGGCAGTGCCACAAGCGTGGGCATCAGCAGCGACTATAGCGGCAACCCCGGCGGTGTGGCCACCGCCACCGTGGTGGACAGCACCTACATCATCGGGCCTTTCGCAGACCTGAGCGTCGTGAACGTGACCGTCCTGCACAACGACAATTCCCTGTGCAATGACACCTTGGACCCCGTCACCTTCAATTGTGCGGACAACGGGAAGAACGCCCTGAGCTTTGATGGCGTGAATGACCAAGTGGTCCTGGGTAACACTCCATCCTTGAACATTGCAGGCAACCAGATCACCTTGGAAGCGTGGATTTACCCCACCGCATGGCGCACCACCTCGTGGCAAGGCAACATCATCAACAACGAAGGGGGCAACATCGGCTATATGATCCGTTGCGGTGCCAATGGTACGTTCAGCTTCAACTTGGGCGATGGCAGCGGCTGGCACGAAGTGCTTAGCCAGGACAGTGCCCTTACCCTGAACACGTGGCAGCACGTGGCAGGCACCTATGATGGCTCCACCATGCGCATCTATGTGAACGGCGTGGAACTGGCCAACAGCGCAGCCACCTTCAACATCGTTTCCTCCGCAAACGGTACCGAGATCGGTGACTGGAGCAATGGCACCGGCCGCAATTTCCCCGGCAAGATCGATGAGGTGCGCATTTGGAACAAGGCCCTGATCGTGGACTCCATCCAAGCCCACATGAACACCGCCTACTGCGGCTATGAA
Source organism: Bacteroidota bacterium (assembly GCA_018267065.1). Classification (GTDB taxonomy): domain Bacteria; phylum Bacteroidota; class Bacteroidia; order Flavobacteriales_F; family PHOS-HE28; genus PHOS-HE28. The sequence goes on along the minus strand of JAFDZG010000212.1, from coordinate 4,289 downwards.
AGTGGACTGGTGGGTTACTACCGGTTTGACCAGGCTGTTGCCTTTGGCAGCAACCCAAATGATACCACGCTGTATGACCTGACCGCATACGCAAACAACGGCGATCTGCAGAACTTTGCCTTGAACGGACCGGTGTCCAACTGGGTGGTGGGCGTTACCAACATGGGTGATTGCGTGCCCGTGTCCTGCAGCGGTGTGCCTAACCCGGGCAATACCCTGAGCACCGTGGCGCAAGCTTGCCCTTCCGGCAACAACTTTACCTTGAGCTTTGAGAACTCCACGGCAGGTGCTGGCGTGGTGCGCCAATGGCAAAGCGCCGATGACGCCGCCTTCACGACTAACGTGGGCTTGTTGGGAACGGGTCTTTCCCAAGTTGTGACCAACCAGACCAGCGATACTTGGTACCGCTGCATGGTGATCTGCACTTCCGGCCCGGACACCGCCTACAGCGCACCAGTGCTGGTGCCAATGGGCAGTGTGTGTACGGCTTGCGGTTACCCGGTAAGTGCTGCGATGTACACCGCCGATGAGGACATCAGCAATGTTACCGTGGGTACGATGAGCAATAGCAGTGATTGCAGCACACTGGCTCCTGGATCTGGTTCCGTCCTTAACCTGTACAGCAACTTCACCGGATCAGTTAGCGGACCTTCAGCAGCACCGGGAGATAGCGTGCCCTATAGCTTGACGATGACTACCTGTGGCACATACCCCTACACCAACGGTTTTGCCATCTACATCGATTTGAACCAAGATGGCGATTTCTTGGATGCCGGAGAAAGGGTTTACAGTCAACCGGCAAACGTCGCAGGCAATCAAACCGTCAGCGGTAACTTCTTCATGCCGTACGGTGCGTTGGCCGGTAGTACCCGCATGCGCGTGGTGAACGTGGAAGGGTACTCCAGTTCAACCAACTATGCACAAACCACATACGGCTACGGTGAAACCGAGGACTACTGCTTCACCATCCTGCCCCCGCCGCCCTGTGCACCGCCCATACCGGTGGTTAGCAACATCACGGCCACAGGTGCCGACTTGGGCTGGACCTACAACGGTGCGAACAGCTACAACTATTTGGTGATCACCGGTGTGGACACCGTGATCAATGCCAACGTGGCCAGTGGATCCCCGGCATTCGCAATCAGTCCGCTCACGCCCAACACTCCCTACACGGTGTTCGTGCAATCGGTATGCGACGGCGGTGCCACCCTCAGTGCGTGGAGCAGCGGTGTGGCGTTCACCACCCCATGCGTGGCCGTGAACATCCCGTACGCTGAAGACTTCAGCTCGGTGAGCAGCCCGGCAATCCCGTCCTGCATGAGCATACAAGCGGTGAACGGTGCGCCTTGGGTCACCTATGATTTCCCGCCAACCGGCTTTACCGCGCCAACGGCCCGCAGTTATGGAAACATGACCTCCACGGGCAACAACAGTTCCTGGTTGTACACAGCCGGGTTGAACCTGACGGGCGGCAGCACCTACCGGCTGTCCTACAAGTACTCCAATGCGTACAATTTCTACACCAACGCATTGAAGGTGGCTTACGGCACCGGTGCCAATGATGCGGCCATGACCAATGTGCTTGTGGACCACACCACCATCAACGACGGTTTGGTGCATACCGATGTGCTCGACTTCACGCCTTCAGCTACGGGGGTGTACTACATCGGCTTCGACAAGCACTCGCCCAGCACAGCCAATGGCTACTACATGTACGTGGACGACATCTCCGTGGTGGAACTGACGCCCTGCGCAGGCATGCCTAATCCTGGTGCTACTTCAGGTCCGGCCGCTGCCTGCACGTCCTCCAACTTCACCTTGGGCTTGGGCAACAACCCCGGCAACGTGACCGGCTTTGCTTACCAATGGCAATCCTCCGCGGATGGTACCACTTGGGCGAACGCTGCGGGGACCAGCACAAACCTCACCTACACCACCACCCAAACGGACACCACTTGGTACCGTTGCCGCGTGGTGTGCACGGCCACCAGTGACACGGCCTTTACAACACCCTTGCAAGTGAACATGGGTGATGGTTGCCAGTGTGGCACTTACCCTGCCGTTTTTGCCAGCAACACTGCTGACGAGGACATCAGCAATGTGACCGTGGGGGCAATGAGCAACTCAAGCACTTGCGCCAGCGTGGCCTTGGGTACTGGTTCCATCCAGAACCGGTACAGCAACTACACGGGCGTGGTGGCAGGCCCTTCCGAAGCGCAGGGCAACCCGGTATCCTTCAGCCTTACCCAAACCACTTGCGGCACGTACCCCTACACCAACGGGTTCGGTATCTACATTGACTGGAACCACGATGGCGACTTCTTGGATGCTGGTGAAATTGCCTACAGCCAAGCAGCCAATGCTGCCGGCGACCAGACGGTGACGGGAAGCTTCACCGTGCCCCTTACCGCCACCGTGGGCACCACCCGCATGCGCGTGGTGAACGTGGAAGGCTTCAATCCTGCCACCAACTACGGCCAAACCGGTTATGGCTACGGTGAAACCGAGGACTACTGCTTCACCGTTACCCCGGCCCAATTGTGCACCGGCACACCGGCTCCAGGGAACACGATCAGCAGCGTGGCTACGGCTTGTTCCGGCTCTAACTTCAACCTGAGCGTGCAGAATGCCACCTTGGGCCTTGGTGTAACCTACCAATGGCAAAGTGCGGATGATGCGGCTTTCACCACCAATTTGGCGCTGCTCGGCACCGCAACTACACAAGTTGCCAGCCAAACGGCGGCCAAATACTACCGCTGCATGGTGATTTGTGCCTCCGGACCGGATACCGCTTACAGCACCCCGGTGCAGGTCACCATGGGTGATGGCTGCGTGTGCGGTGTTTACCCTGCGGTCTATGCCAACTACACGGGGGATGAGGACATCACCAATGTGACCGTGGGCACCATGAACAACAGCAGCACATGCGGCACCACGGCACCTGGCCCGGGTTCCATCAACCAGCGGTATTCCAATTACACGGGTTCTGTTGCAGGACCGTCCGTGATGCAGACGCAACCTGTGCCGTTCAGCCTCACCATGACCACCTGCGGTGGCACCTACGGCAACGGCTTTGGCATCTACATCGACTGGAACCAGGATGGTGACTTTGCCGATGCCGGAGAGGTGGCTTATGCCCAAACGGCAAACGGTAATGGCAACCAAACTGTAACGGGCAGCTTTACGGTGCCGGCAACGGCCCTGTTGGGCAACACCCGCATGCGCGTGGTGAACGTGGAAGGCTTCAGCAGTGCCACGAACTACGGACAGAGCAGTTACGGCTGGGGTGAAACGGAGGACTACTGCATCACGGTGCTGCCCGCACCAAGTTGCACAGCCCCCACGGCCCTTGCAATTGGTACCACCGGCATCACCACGGCCAGCTTCTCTTGGACGGCCAGCACGAGCAACCCGTCCGGTGGCTATGAGTGGGAAGTTCGCACCAGTGGCGCTCCCGGTAGCGGGGCCACCGGTCTGGCGGCCAGTGGTAATGCCACGGGCACAACCGCCAGCGTGAGCGGCCTCACCGGCAATACCTCCTACGCTGTGTACGTTCGCTCCAACTGCGGTGGTGGCAACTTCAGCTTCTGGGCTGGCCCGCTGAACTTCGGTACCGGTGCGGCTTGCGGAGATGCCTTTGTGGATGACGGCGGAATCGCCGGCCCATACAGCAATGGACAGGACATGGTGAAGACCTACTGCCGCACCACCCCGGGCGACCAAGTGCGTGTGCTCTTCAGCAGCTTCAACACGGAGGCCAGTTGGGATAAGTTGTTCGTATTCAACGGACCCACCACGGCTTCACCGAAGTTTGCAAGTGCAAATGATGCCGGTTACGGTCCCACCCAATACGGTACAGGCGGCTGGTGGGGAGATCTCACCAACAACCTGCCGGGCCCCTTCACCAGCAACAACGCAAGCGGCTGCCTCACCTTCGCCTTCGTGAGCGATGCCAGCTTCAACTATGCGGGCTGGGAGGCCATTACGCAGTGTGTCACGCCGAACAACACTTGTGCCACCGCCACTCCGGTGCTCTGCGGTAACTCGTACCTCGGTAGTACCACGGGCGTGCCGCACAACATGCCTGCCAATGCCTGCCCGTACAACGGAGCAGCCAGCACCGGCGGACAGAACTGGTGGCTTTATACGGCCACGGCGGACGAAGCAGTCACCTTCAGCACTTGCGGCGCTTCGGACTTCGATACACGCATCTCGGTGTTCAGCGGTACGGATTGCAACAACCTGGCCTGTGTGTCCATGAACGATGATGGCGTGGGTTGCGCCGGTGG
>JAFDZG010000211.1 GCA_018267065.1 Bacteroidota bacterium | reverse complement strand
TACCAGCTGTTGAAGAGCTGCAGGAAGATCCACTGCGTCCACTTGTAGAAATCGGGGTTGCTGGTGCGCACCTCGCGGTCCCAATCGAAACTGAAGCCGATGCGGTCCAGTTGTTCGCGGTAACGCGCGGCGTTCTCCTCCGTGGTTTTGGCGGGGTGCTGGCCGGTCTGGATGGCGTACTGTTCGGCGGGCAGGCCGAAGCTGTCGTAGCCCATGGGGTGCAGCACGTTGAAGCCGCAGTGGCGCTTGTGGCGCGCCACGATGTCGCTGGCGATGTAGCCCAAGGGATGCCCCACATGCAGGCCGGCGCCGCTGGGGTAGGGAAACATGTCCAGCACGTAGTATTTCGGTTTGCTGGAGTTGTTTTCCGCCCGAAAGGTGCCCTGTTCCCGCCATCGGCGCTGCCAGTCCGCCTCGATCCGCTTGTGGTCGTATGCCATGATCCCCTGAATGGACGGCGAATTTAGCCTTCCCTTGTTGGTGGCGGCAGAAGGTGGGGCCATGCGGTGCGGCCCGTGCGAATAACTTCGCCGCCCATAAGGCCCGGCAGGACGGTTGGAAAGGATGAGCGAAAAGAAGCCCTTCAAGCGCTACACGCGGAGCAGCAATGCGGGCACCATCATCGGCATCACGCTGGTGCTGTACATGCTGGGGCTGTTGGGCTTCATGCTGCTGAACGCACGGGAACTGGAGCGCCATTTCAAGGAGAACGTGAAGGTGGACATCTACCTGAAGCGCGACCTGAAAGAGGTGGACGTGATGAAATTCCGCAAGCAACTGGAAGCCCAGCCGTTTGCGCGGGAAACGCGCTATGTGACCGCCGATGAGGCTGCGGAACAACTGAAGCAGGACATGGGCGAGGATTTTCTGGGCGTGCTGGGGTCCAACCCGCTGCTGCCTTCCATTGAGCTGCGCGTAAAGGAAGCCTATGCCGCGCCGGACAGCCTGAAATGGGTGGCCGAGCACCTGCGCCAGGACCCGAACGTGCATGAAGTGAAATACAATCCCGTGGTGGTGGAGAACATCGATGCCAACATGGGCAAGCTGCGGTGGATCATGTTGGGCTTCAGCGTGCTGTTGCTGGTGATAGCGGTGGCGCTGATCAACAACACCATCCGGCTGGCCATCTACAGCAAGCGTTTCCTGATCCGCACCATGCACCTGGTGGGCGCCACGGGCTGGTTCATCAAAAAGCCATTTCTGGGCACCAGCCTGTGGCAAGGCATTGTGGCCTCCATCCTGGCCATCGGCCTGTTGGCGGCCACCATCCAGGCACTGGTCCGTTGGCAGCCCGACCTGGCGGCACTGGTGCACCCCATGGCACTGGCCCTGTTGCTGGGCGGCATCGTGGTGCTGGGCCTGCTGATCTCGCTGCTTTCCACCGCGCTGGCCGTGAGGCGCTATCTTCGCATGAACACCGACGAACTCAACTGGACCTGACATGGCATCCCACGCGAACGACGATTTGGCCTTTGACCGCTCCAATTACAAGCTGCTGCTCATCGGCATCGGCATCGTGATCCTGGGCTTCGTGCTCATGAGCGGCGGCGGAAGCGGTGACCCCGAGGTGTTCGATGCCAAGGAACTCTTCAGCGCCCGCCGCATCACGGTGGCGCCCATCGTGTGCCTGATCGGCTACTCCTTCGTGATCTACGCCATCATGCGGAAACCCCGGAACGCGGCGTAAGCGGCCCTTCCGCACCATCGCCGTTCGGGAAGGGAATTAATCCGCATGACCGTATTCCAAGCCGTTGTCATTGCCATTGTGGAAGGGCTCACCGAGTTTCTGCCCGTGAGCAGCACCGGCCACATGGTGATCTTCCAGGAGTTGCTGGGCCTTGAACCCACGGAGTTTACCAAGACCTACATGGTGAACATCCAGTTCGGCGCCATCCTCTCGGTGGTGGTGCTGTACTGGAAACGGTTTTTCCGGTCGTGGGACTTCTACTGGAAACTGCTGGCGGCCTTTATACCGGCGGCCCTCTTCGGCCTGCTGCTGGGCGATGCGATCGACCTGCTGCTGGAGAACGTGGCCGTGGTGGCGGTGGCCTTGCTGCTGGGCGGCATCGTTCTGCTTTTCGTGGACAATTGGTTCAAGCCCAAGGGTGTGGAAGGCATCAGCTACGGGCGCGCCTTCGGCATCGGATTGTGCCAGTGCATTGCCCTGGTTCCGGGCGTTTCACGTTCAGCGGCCACCATCATTGGCGGCATGGCGTTGGGGCTTACGCGCAAACATGCCGCGGAATTTTCCTTCTTCCTGGCCGTGCCCACCATGGCAGCCGCTTCAGGCTACAAAATGGTGCAAGGCTGGAAGCTGGACCCGGAGCTCTTCAGTGGCGACCACATCGGCCTGTTGTTGCTGGGCAATGCCGTGGCGTTCGTGGTGGCTTGGCTGGCCATCCGCAGCTTTGTAGGCTTCCTTACCCGGCATGGCTTCCGGGCATTTGGGTGGTACCGCATTGTATTGGGCCTGCTGCTCCTGGTGCTGCTGCTTGCCGGGGTGGACCTGAACATGGCATGAGCGGGGAACTGGACCCGGAAACCGGCGCGATCATGTTGGTGGACAAGCCGGTGGGCTGGACCAGCTTCAACGCCTTGTCCAAGATCCGCGCGGCCTTGCTGGCCTTGTGCGGGCATCGCGTAAAGGTGGGCCACGGCGGCACGCTCGATCCCTTGGCCAGCGGCCTGCTCATCTTGGGCACCGGCAAGTGCACCAAGGAACTACAAGCCTTGGCGGACGAGGACAAAGCCTATACGGCCACCCTGCGCCTGGGCCAAAGCACCCCCAGCTACGATGCCGAGACGGAGGTGGACCGGGAGCGGCCATGGGCGCATGTTGATGAAACGGCCATTCGGGCGGTGCTGGGGAAATTCACCGGTGAGATCCTGCAGCGCCCGCCTGATTTCTCCGCCAAGCGATACAGGGGCGAACGAGCCTATTACATGGCCCGGGCCGGGGAGGAGGTGAAGTTCACCCCCGTGCCCTTGTCCATCCATGAATTGGAGCTGCTCAGCCTGCAGGGTCCGGACGCCACGGTGCACGTGAAGTGCAGCAAGGG
>JAFDZG010000210.1 GCA_018267065.1 Bacteroidota bacterium | reverse complement strand
TGGGCACGCCAAGGGCATCCTTCAAGGCAGCGCCCAAGATCACCAGCGGGCCGGTATGGCCCTCCAGTTCAGGCTTCCCGCTGTACATGTGGCCCGGCAGGCCGCTCATGGCCAGGTACTGGGGTTCCACCCCTTTCATGGTGGCCACGGCCTGTTGTCCGCCGGAACGCAACAGTACGTTCTCCTCGATCACCCAGCTGGTGCGTTCCACGCCCGGCAAAGCCTTGATCGCGGCAAGGTCCAGGCTGTCGCGCGAGAAAGTCTTTCCCGCCGCCGGCGTGATGGTGATGTCCTGGTCGAACGGGCTGTACAAGGTGTCCACTAATTGGGAGATGCCGTTGAGCGTGCTGAGCACCACCACCATGGCCGCAGTGACCACCGCCACCACCACGATGCTGATGAGCGTAATGATGTTCACGGCGTTCTGCTTGCGCTTGGCAAGCAGGTAGCGGCGGGCGAAGAGGAGGGGGAGGTTCATGGAAGATACTCTGAGGCAACCTCAAAGGGGTCCACCACGGCGTTGATGGCCTCTAGTTGGAAGGCATAGGAGGGGCCGAACTGGAGTTTCATGGGTGAAGGGACCGATTAAGCGACTTGACACTTAGCTTGACAGGAAGGCGGGGCCAAGTGACATGTCTAAACGCAAGTGATTGATTGTCAGTATATTGAACTTGACATGTGTGATGTATCAAGTTACTTGACACAAGCTGTGACCGTGCTGGCTTGGTCACTTCGGCAGCTTGGCCAGTGACTAAGCCATACGGGTTGGGCAATATCATATCTTCTTGACTATCAGGACATTTATCCTTCCATTGAACGCTGATGGCTTGGTCACTGTGGGCTTGGCCAGTGACTAAACTGGTGACTAAGCCATTTAAGCCTTGATGCATTGCATTCCTTTGATTAACAAAGCGATACACTCACCCAATGGCCTTATTGCCTGGTCGGAAACAGCTTGGTCAGTGACTAAGCTGATGACTGATCCAGAAACGCTCCTTAATACCGGTTCATGCTCGGACGCTGTGAATGTGTTCGTTTCGGCCTTCATTCATGTCCACGATTCGATTTACTTGGCCTTATTTGCGGTGTAGGCCTGCTTGGGGTCTTTGGTCTTCGTCGTTAGCGGCAGGAGAAGACCTTTCTTACCCATTTTGTAAATAACTTGACGCATCCGGCTCACCCCGAGATTGAGCCTGTCCGCTAATTCTTTGGCCGTCAGGTACTCGCCGCTTGCTTCCCGCACAATGGCCTGTTCCAGCATTTCCAAGGAGCGGCGTGTCCGGGGCTTGTCATCTGAATTGGCTGACATGTCAACTGACATGGCTGCCTTGTCAGTAGACATGGTTGACCTATCAAGTTCGGATCCGCTCTTGCGGCCTTCAGGGTCTGGGTGGATAGGGCCACCGACCAATTGGTATTGAGTACCCCGGCCGTTCCCATTAGCACGCAGGAAACCCTTCTCCACCAACCCCCGAAGCAGGTTTGTAATATCCACCCGGTGCAGGGCCAATACCTTCTGTAGTTGGTGGTTGTTGATGTGTTCGTTCATGGCCGCGACCACCACCGTTTGGAGCTCTTCCTTGCTGAGGCGTTTGAACTTGTCCACGAACCGCGCCCTAAGCCCTTCGATGATCGGCCCCGGCAGCATGCTGACCAAAGGAAGGACCAGTTGTACCCGGTCCGGGCGATAGGTTTCACCGAGCTGAGGGGATAGCCAGTGTTGTTGGAGCCAACTGTGGCGAATCTTGTCAAGTCCTGAACCCGCCTTGTCACCCATGCCCAGCTTTTGGAACATGCGTTGCAGGTATTTGTTCCGGCATTCGCTCACACCACCCTTCAACAGCTGCTCCCGGGAAAGGAGGAGCGTACCGGGGTTGGAAAAATCAAACTTGTCAGGCCAACGGTCGATCACCACCCCACCCTGCCCCCTGTGGTCGGCATGGATCAAGGCATTCACAAGTGCTTCCTGCAATGCTTCATGCACGGCCGTGGTGGACCGGCGAACACCTTCCTGGTCCAGGCTGAACGGATGGGCGAGGCCGGGACCGGTGCGCAGCCGTTGCATGACGCGCATATAGAACTGGAAGAGATTGCCTTCCCAACCACCGTCGTTGGTGATACGGTCCGTCCATCGGATATCTGAATTGTCGGAGAAATGCTCCTTGTAGTCCAAGTGGAAGCCGGGCAGGGCTTCCGGAGCCGTGATCATTTCTGTCTTGCCGAACATAAGCAGCCCGGCCACGGTCAACCCTTCCTTGCCGCTTCGCCGGTCCGACCGCCAACCGCCGAGCTTCGTCAGCAAACCCTTGTCATCCTCTGCCAACCATGCATCATTCGGCGACCGTGAAGCCAACAGGTTACGGTATTGCTTCAAGCTGGACGCATCCAGATCGGCCATGCCAAAGCCTTCCTGGATCTTGCTGTCAGCCGGTTCTTCGTCGCTTTGGTCGGCGAACATGCGGGTGACTTCATCACGGTTGCAGAGGAAGTCTCCTTCATGGCTGCGCCTGTATGTGCCTCGGTAGGGGTCAAGACCGATATACACTGGCCGCTCACGCCGGTCCGCACGTGGCACGTGGATCTTGATGAGCGAACGCCCTTCCACTTCGATCACCTGCACATCCTTGTCCGCGATCAGATTGAGGCTCACCTTGTTGCTGCGCAACGTGCTCCATAAGTTGGCCAATTGCTTATGGGCATCGCGCACCCCATGCATATCCAGTGTACCGTCATCACGTTGTGTGATGCCCAGCCAGATCCAACCACCATTCGTATTGGCAAAGGCACTGTACGTTTCCCATAAGGAGCCGGGCAGGTCGCTCTTTGCGCCTTTGTATTCGACTTGAAGCCCCTCGTAGAACGAAAGATCGTCGAACAATTCGATCTGCTTCCTCTTTTCCATCACACCGTCCTGAGCACCATCCCCTTCGCCTTGAACAACTGCACCGCGTTGGCCTTCAGCTTGTCGTTGCCCGCAAAGCCCGCATCCGTGCGGGTCGGAAGCTTGTACCCATGCGTCTGCAAAGCCTTTAGTGTCGGCGCCACGCGCGAATGCCGGTTCTTTTGAAATTCCATGATGGAAGGCCAAGGTACTGGCCGTGCTTCAAATTCAGCCCACTCGGCCAACCTACCTCCACGCCTTCACGATCAAGCCCGTGCCCGTGGCGTGCTTGCCGCGTACATCGAACCAGTTCAGCACGAAGGCGATTGGATAGGCGACGAGGTAGTAGAACGGCAGCACGATGAAGAAGAGCTTGCTGGCATTGAGCATCAGCAGCGGCCACTTCATGCTGAGCTTCCAGCTGATCTTGCCCGGGGCACCGTAGCTGTAGCGGGCCTCCACCTTGCTGAAGCCGTTGCGCAGGGCCTTGGCGCGGATGTCGTCGATGTTGTAGCCGTCGCGAACGTGTTCCTCAATAAACGAGCCTTCATCCTCGCCGTGTACATCGCTGCCGCCCTGGTCGCTGGGCGTGCTGATGATTAGCATGCCGCCGGGCTTCAGTGAGGTGCTGTAACAACGCAGCGCCGCTTCGTCCTCCAGGATGTGCTCCATCACGTCCACGCACACCACCAGCTCGAAGGTGTCCGGCCGTTGGAACTTCGTTACATCGCCCACCTCGAATTTCACCTGCGGCCGGTCGATCTTTTGGAAGAACGCGTTGCAATCGGCCACCTGTTCCTCTTTCACGTCGATCGCGGTGATGCTCCACTTGGGCGAAAGTCCGCTGAGCCAGTAGCTGTATTGGCCGAACCCTGCGCC
>JAFDZG010000020.1 GCA_018267065.1 Bacteroidota bacterium | reverse complement strand
TGAAGTACGGGGCGCGGGACAGCATGCGGTATGACATGGCCAAGCAAACCGTGTACCTCTTTGGCGCCGCCACCGTGAAATACCAGGACGTGGAACTCACGGCGGACCGCATCCTGCTGGACTTGAGGCGGGAGGAAGTGCAGGCCTACGGCACCCTGGACAGCGCCGGCGCGCCGGTGGGCTTTCCGGTGTTCACCCAAGGCGGGCAAAAGGTGGAGGCGGACAGCATCCGTTACAACTTCAAGACCAAGGAAGGCATCATCAAGGAGGTGCGCACCTCGGAATCGCAGATGTACGCCTTGGCGCACCTCAGCAAACGCCATGCGAATGGCGAGATACACAGCCGGGGCGGAAGCCTCACCACCTGCGACAGGCCCCACCCCCACTACCGCTTCGCCGTGAGCCGCATGATGGTGATCCCGGACGACAAGATCGTGATGGGCCCCGCCGTGATGAAGATCGGCAATGTGCCCACCCCGCTGGCCGTACCCTTCGGCTTCTTCCCCAACCACAAGAACCGCGGCTCCGCCGGCATCTTGATCCCCACCTGGGGCAGCTCGGACCAGTTCGGCATCTTCCTGCTCAACGGCGGCTACTACCTGCCCATCAGCGACAACGTTGATGAACAGCTCACCGCCGACATCTACAGCCGGGGCAGCTGGGGCCTGCGCTCCATTACCCGCTACAAGCAGCGCTACCACTTCGGCGGCTCGTTGGACCTGCAATACAGCGACAAGCTCAACAGCATCCGCGAGTATCCCGACTTCAGCGAGCAGCGCACCTTCTTCATCCGCTGGAACCACCTCATGGACCCCAAGGCCAGCCTCACCGACCGTTTCAACGCCAGCGTGAACGTGGGTTCCAGCCAGAACTTCACCAACAACTTCAACAGCTCCACGCAGGATTACCTGAGCAACACCTTCCAAAGCAACGTGAACTGGAGCCACCTCTGGACGGGCAAGCCGTACAGCCTCAGCGTGGCCGCGCGCCACAGCCAGAACACCATCAACCGCACGTTCGACGTGACCTTCCCTTCGGTGAATTTCAACGTGCAGCGCTTCTTCCCCGGCACTTGGCTCCACGGCCCGGCCACCGGCAAGCCCAAATGGTATGATCAGGTGGGCGTGACCTGGAGCAGCATTTTCGACAACCGGCTCAGCACCACGGAGGACCAGATCTCCATTGAAAACATCCCGAACCTGCTGGACCGCATGCGCAACGGCGTCCGGCATACAGGCACCGTTGGCACATCCGTCAAAACGCGCGCCTTCACCCTGAACCCGCAGGTCAACATCACGGACCGTACCTACTTCGACGGACTGCGAAAACAGTACGACCCAGGCTCCAACACCGTGATCGCCGATACCGTGCCGGGCCTGCGCAACGTGTTCGATTGGAGCGTGGGCGCCACGGCCACCAGCAAGCTCTATGGCATGTACGCCTTCCGCGGCGGGCGCCTGCAAGCCATCCGCCATGTCATCACGCCATCGGCCTCGCTCACCTTCCTGCCGGGGAACGACACCAGGATCTTCGGCCCCTACGGTTTCGGCGGAAGCTACGGCAGCTATTCCCCGTTCGACATCGGCATCTACGGCCAGCCATCGCCCAACGCCAGCGGCTTGGTATCACTGGGCCTGGTGCAGAGCGTGGAGGCCAAGGTGCGCTCCAAGACCCCCGATGCCAAGGGCGACCTGCAAGCCACCAAGGTGAAGCTCCTGGACAACCTTTCCATCAATGCCAACTACGACCTGCTGAAGGATTCCATCCGCTGGTCGCCGGTGAACATGGCCGCCCGCACCCGCCTGCTGAATTTCCTGGACGTGAACCTCGCCAGCCTGTGGGACCCCTATGCCACCGACAGCATGGGGCGCAACATTAACCGCCCCACCCGCTCCGTGGACGGTTCCCTGGCCCACCTGCGCAATGCCAACCTGGCGCTGGGCTTCGAGCTGCAGAGCAAGCGCTACGGAAAGCCCAATTCCGGCAGCAGCACGAATGATCAGGTGGTGGCGGAAGCCGACCCGGACAAAGGCGCACCCATCAACTTCAGCATACCGTGGCATTTGCGGGTCAACTACAGCTACAGCGTGGCCCGCACCTACAAGATCGCGGAGTTCACCGAGCAGCAAACGCAGAGCGTGCTCTTCAGCGGCGACCTCAACATCCTGAAGTATTGGAAGCTTGGCTTCAGCAGCGGCTACGACATGCAGGCCGGCGAGTGGACGCCCACCTCGCTGAACCTGTACTGGGACCTGCACTGCTGGGAGTTCAATGCAAACGTGATCCCGCTGGGCGTGCGCAAAAGCTTCACCTTCCGCATCAACGTGAAGGCCAGCGTGCTGCACGACCTGAAGTACGAGCTGCGCAAGCCCTTCGGGAACAAGAATGAGTTGTTGTATTGAGGATGTTGGAGTGTAGGACGCGCCCCATCGCGGAAGACCGCCTTTGGCAACGAGCTTCCCTTGGATTGCCCATGGCCGGGACGAAGAACGTGGCATTGTATTCTTCTGCACAACAACCGCTGCCCTGCGAACCGCGAACTTCAACGCCTCTCCGTTCCTTCAGCCATCCTACCCTTCCCCAGATCGGTCCGGCCGGTTCCCCACTGCCCCCTACATTAGCCGCCCCTGCAAGGAAGCCTGTGTACATGACCCATACCGTTTTCCACCGCCTCGCGCTGGCCTGCGCGCTGGCCCTGCCATTGTCCATCCTCGCGCAAACCGGCACCGTGCGCGGCTTTGTGTACGATGAATCCAATGGTGAACCGTCCATCTTCACGCCCGTTTCACTGCGCGGAAGCACCGACCATGGCGCACAAACCGACGTGAACGGCTACTTCTCCATCAGCAAATTGCCCCCCGGCCACTACACGCTGCGCGTGGTGTACTTGGGCTTCGACACGCTGAGCAAGGAGATCGACGTGAAGGCGGACCAGATCCAAACGGAGAAACTGTACCTGAAGAAGACCAGCATCGAGATGAAAACGGTGGTGGTGACCGCCGAGAAACGGCAGGCGCAGAACAACGTGCGCGTGGGCGTCACCAAGCTTACGCCCAAGCAGATCGAACGGCTGCCCGCCATCGGTGGCCAGGCCGACCTGGCCCAATACATGCAGGTGGTGCCCGGCGTGGTGTTCACCGGCGACCAGGGCGGGCAGCTCTACATCCGTGGCGGTTCGCCCGTGCAGAACCTGGTGCTCATGGACGGCATGACGCTCTACAACCCCTTCCACAGCATCGGCCTCTTCAGCGTGTTCGACAATGACATCATCCGCAATGCCGACATTGTGACCGCCGGATTCAACGCCGAATACGGCGGCCGCATCAGCAGCGTGATGGACATCACCACGCGCGACGGCAGCAAAACGCACTTCGGCGGAAAGGTCTCCGCCAGCACTTTCGCCGCCAAAGGCCTGCTGGAAGGCCCGCTGAAAAAGCAAAGCAAGCCGGGCGATGGCAGCAGTTCCTTCCTGCTCAACTTCAAGCACAGCTACCTGGACCAAACCAGCAAAAGCCTGTACTCCTATGCCGACAGCGCCGGGCTGCCCTTCAAATTCACCGACTTCTACGGCAAAGTTTCGCTCAATGCGGCAAACGGCAGCAAGGTGAACTTCTTCGGATTCAACTTCAGTGACGGCGTGAAGTACCGCGGCATCAGCGACCTGAGCTGGAACAACTGGGGCGCAGGCACCAACTTCGTGCTGGTGCCTTCCGGCAGCGCCGTGCTCATTGAAGGCGTCTTCGCCCTGAGCGACTATGACATCAAGCTCGCCGAGGGCAGCCTGCAGCCCCGCACCAGCAGCGTGAACAACTTCAACGCCGGCCTCAACTTCAAGTACTTCATCGGCGACAATGAATTGAACTACGGCATTGACGTAACCGGCGTAAAGACCGACCTGCGGTTCTTTAATGCCTTGGGCTACGAGATCGGCGAGCAACGGATCAGCACCGAGCTCGCGGGCTTCCTCAACTACAAGCTGCGCTTGGGCAAGTGGGTGCTGGACCCCGGCGTGCGCCTCCAGTACTACGCCACGCTCGCCGTGCTGAACCCGGAGCCCCGGTTCGGGTTCAAGTGGAACGTAACGGACCGTTTCCGCCTCAAGGGCGCGGTGGGCCGCTACAGCCAGAACCTGATCGCCACCAACAACGACCGCGATGTGGTGAACCTCTTCTACGGTTTCATCACCGCCCCGGACGACATCCCCGCGAAGCTCACCACCGCCAACGGCACCGTGCGCGACATCACGGACCCGCTGCAGCGCGCCAACCATGCCGTGTTCGGGTTTGAATACGACCTGACCCCGAAGACCAGCCTGAACATTGAAGGCTACTACAAGGACTTCCGCCAGGTTACCAACATGAACCGCGACAAGCTCTACAATGACACGCCGGAATTCGCCAACCAGCCCGATGAACTGAAGAAGGATTTCATCGTGGAAACCGGAAGTGCCTACGGTGCGGACCTGCTGTTGAAATACGAGAACAAGGGCCTCTACATCTGGGCCGTGTACTCGCTCAACTTCGTGGACCGCTTTGACGGCACCCGCCTCTACAACCCCATCTGGGACCGCCGCCACAACGTGAACCTGGTGGCCAGCTATACCTTTGGCAAGCACGATAGCTGGAAGGCCAGCGCCCGCTGGAACTACGGATCCGGCTTCCCCTTCACCCAGAACCAGGGCTTCTATGAGCGCCTGCCGTTCAGCGACGGCATCTACACGGACGTGAACGCCGCCAACGGCGACCTGCAAGTGATCTACGGCCCGCTGAACGACGGCCGCCTCACGGATTACCACCGCCTGGACTTGGGCGTCACCAAAACATGGAAGATCGATCAATTCCAGATGCTCCAACTGGACCTGAGCGTCACCAACGTGTATGACCGCAAGAACATCTTCTACCGCGACCGCTTAACCGGTGCCGAAGTGAACCAATTGCCGGTGCTGCCCAGCTTGGGCGTAACGTATACGTTTTAAGTTGCGCAGGCCGTAGGGCATGGGGCATCGCTGGATGAAAGTCCGTGAAGCGTGCTCCCGCCATCCAGCCTGCGGCCTTCGACCTACGAACTACGCCCCCCCGCCCGGAAATCCTTGCACCCACGGGACTTTGCCATTATTAGCGCGAAACTGGAAAGGTAGATAGCCCCGCACACCCTATCTTTACGCCCCGTGATCACGGTGCCCACTCAGGGCTGGATCAACAAGTGATGACGGGTTCCACCAAGTACATCTTCGTTACCGGGGGCGTTACCTCCAGCCTCGGCAAGGGCATTGTCAGTGCCTCCCTTGCCAAGCTGCTCCAGGCGCGCGGCTTCACCGTCACCATCCAGAAGCTCGACCCGTACATCAACATCGATCCCGGCACCCTGAACCCGTACGAGCACGGCGAGTGCTACGTAACCGAGGACGGTGCCGAAACAGACCTGGACCTGGGGCACTACGAGCGCTTCCTGGACACGCCCACCTCGCAGGCCAACAACGTCACCACCGGGCGCATTTACCAGAACGTCATCCACAAAGAGCGCCGGGGTGAATACCTCGGAAAAACCGTGCAGGTGATCCCGCACATCACCGACGAGATCAAACGCAACATCCAAGCACTGGGCC
This sequence comes from Bacteroidota bacterium, assembly GCA_018267065.1. Classification (GTDB taxonomy): domain Bacteria; phylum Bacteroidota; class Bacteroidia; order Flavobacteriales_F; family PHOS-HE28; genus PHOS-HE28. The sequence continues at coordinate 7,306 of JAFDZG010000020.1, read as the reverse complement.
GCAAGGGGATCTACGACTTCGTGATCACCGAAGTGGGCGGCACCGTGGGCGACATTGAAAGCCTGCCCTACATCGAGGCTATCCGCCAGTTGAAGTGGGAAAAGGGACACGACGCACTTTCGATCCACCTTACGCTGCTGCCCTACCTGAGCACCAGCGGCGAGCTGAAGACCAAGCCCACCCAGCACAGCGTAAAGGAACTGCTGAGCTTGGGCGTGCAACCGGACATCCTGGTGTGCCGCACCGAGCATCCCATGACGCGGGGCATGAAGGACAAGATCGCCCTGTTCTGCAACGTGGACCCGCGCGCCGTGATCGAAAGCGCCGATGCCAGCACCATTTACGACGTGCCCCTGCTGATGCAGCAGGAACAGCTGGACCAGGTGGTGCTGGAAAAGCTCGGCATCGCCAACTTTCCGGAGGCCGACCTCTCCCGCTGGCGCGATTTCCTGCACCGGTTCAAGAACCCCAAGCACACCGTGCAGATCGGCCTGGTGGGCAAATACGTGGAGCTGCACGATGCCTACAAGAGCATCAAGGAAGCCCTGGACCATGCCGGGGCGGAAAATGAAACCAAGGTGCAGATCCATTGGATCCACAGTGAGAAGATCACGGCCAAGAACGTGGCCAAGCTCCTGTCCGGCCTGGGCGGAATCCTGGTGGCCCCGGGGTTCGGCCACCGCGGCATCGAGGGCAAGCTGGAGGCCATCCGGTTTGCACGGGAGAACAAGGTGCCCTTTTTCGGCATCTGCCTCGGCATGCAGTGCGCCGTGATCGAATTCGCGCGCAACGTGCTGGGCCATGCCGGGGCCAACAGCACCGAGATGGACGCTGACACCCGGTGGCCGGTGATCGACATGATGGAGGAGCAAAAAACCAAGACCGACAAGGGCGGCACCATGCGCTTGGGTTCCTATCCCTGCAAGCTCACCGAGGGCAGCCTCAGTGCCGCCGCATACGGCAAAACCGCCATCAAGGAGCGCCACCGCCACCGGTACGAGTTCAACAACGCGTATGCCGAGGAATTCCGGAAGGCAGGCATGCTGGCCGCCGGCATTAACCCCCAGACCAAGCTGGTGGAAGTGGTGGAGCTGAAGGACCATCCCTGGTTCGTCGGCGTGCAGTACCACCCGGAGTACAAAAGCACGGTGGCCCGGCCGCATCCCTTGTTCAAGCGCTTCATTGAAGTGGCCGTGCAGCACCACGCCGCACCGGCCACGGCGGAAAAGGCCAAGGCCTGATCCCGGTACGATTGCAGCGCAAAAAAAGAGCTTCACGGCCGCAAGGCCCCCAGCGGAAGACCGCTGCGGGAGTTTTGGAACCAGCGTGGCCACAGGAAGTCCTGCGGAAGCGCCGGTGACCCGGAATCCCTTCGCCAAAGGCTGCAAATAGTGGCCCAAAAAGCGGGGTTGGCCCAGTCCCGGCGGCTATCTTCGCGGCCTTTCCACCCAATCCCTGCCTTTCAGCCCCGCATGGACCGCAAATCGATCATCGGCATCGTCCTCATGGTGGCCATCTTCATTGGCTTCCAGTATTTCACCATGCCCAGCGCCGCGGAACGCGCCCGCATGCAGCATGAGCAGGACAGCATCGCCGAACTGGCCATCCAAAAACAGGCACAACATGCCGATTCCGTGCTGGCCCGCCAACAGCGCAACGCCAACGGCACCGCCGCACCGGCCGCCCTTGCCTCCATCGACAGCCTCCGCCCCGACAGCGTGGACCAGGACAGCCTATTGCAGGCGCACCGCCTGGACCGCTACGGCATCTTCGCACCGGCGGCATCCGGCAACAATGATGTGGTCACCATCAGCAACAAGCACCTGCAGGTGGCCATCAACACCTACGGGGCACGCCCCAACGTGATCCGCCTCAAGGACTACAAGACCTACCACGGGCACAAGCCGCTGTTGCTTGCCGCGCCGGACAGCGGGGCTTACGAGTACAACTTCTTCATGGGCAGCCGCAAGCTGAGCACGAAGGACATGAACTTCACCGCGGAAAAGCTCGGCACCACCGGGGTGCGCCTCAAAGCCGCCACCACGGACCCTTCCAAGTACATCCAGATCACCTACCAACTGGACAGCGCCGATTGGTTCATGAACGTGACCGCGGAACTGGTGGGCATGCCCGAGGTGGACCCGCGCAACGTGATGTTCCATTGGAACCTCACCGGTTTCCACAATGAAAAGCACCGGCCCACGGAACTGCAGCACAGCACCGTGTACTACAAATACCTCAACGACGACCGCAACTTCCTGAGCGAAACCAAGGACGATGCCAAGAAGCTCGAGGCCAAAACCAACTGGGTGGCCTTCAAACAGGACTTCTTCACCGTGGCCATGGTGAGCAAGGACGGCTTCACCAGCAACGGCTCGGAGATCTCCATCACCAACCTGCCGGACGATACACTGTACACCAAGCGGTACGATGCCAAGCTCTTCTTCGGACAGGAGCCCGGCAACCACGCCACCTTGGCCATGCGCATGTACCTGGGCCCGAACCAGTACAACACCCTGCGCCGCACCGGCATTCCCGAATTCAGCCGCATCATCGACCTGGGCTGGGGCATTTTCGGCTGGATGAACCGCTTCCTGGTGATCCCGATCTTCCAGTTCCTCAGCCAGTTCAACCTCAGCTACGGCATCATCATCCTGGTGCTCACAATCGCCATCAAACTGCTGTTGCTGCCCATTGCGTACAAGAACCAGAAGAGCAGTATCCGCATGCGCGCCCTGAAGCCGGAGGTGGCGGCCATCACCGAGAAATACGGCAAGGAAGATGCGCTGAAGAAGCAGCAGGCCACCATGGAACTGTACCGCAAGGCCGGCGTGAGCCCCGTGGCCGGCTGCGTGCCCATGCTGCTGCAGATGCCCGTGCTCTATGCCATGTTCCGCTTCTTCCCCAGCAGCATCGAGCTGCGCCAGCAACCCTTCCTCTGGGCCGACGACCTGAGCAGCTACGACAGCATCATGCAACTGCCCTTCAACATCCCCTTCTACGGCAGCCATGTCAGCCTTTTCACCCTCTTGATGGCGGCCTCCACCATCATCTACACCCTGGTGAACAGCAAGCAGATGCCCCAGCAGGCCGGCATGCCCAACATGAAGGTGATGATGTACATCTTCCCGGTGATGATGCTCTTCTTCATGAACTCCCTTCCTTCCGGCCTGAGCTACTACTACCTGTTGGCCAACGTGATCAGCATCCTGCAGATGACGGTGATCACCAAGTGGTTCCTCAACGAGGACAAGCTGCGCGCCGAGCTGCTGGCCAACATGAAGAAGCCCCGCAAGAAGAGCAAGTGGCAGCTGCGCATGGAGGAGATCCAGCGCCAGCAGCAACAAGCGGCCAAAAAGCGCCGTTGACCGGTGGAAAGGCCCGGCGCGGGCCAACGACATGGAAGGCTTTTTCCGCGGCATTCAAGGCTTCGGCCAAGCTTTTCGCTTCATGCTGCGCCACCGCATGGGCTGGATGTTCCTGGTGCCGGTGATCCTCTGGCTGCTCTTCGCATTCGGCCTTTACCAAGCCGGGAGTGCCTTGGCCGGATCGCTGCAAACCTGGGGCGCAGCACACCTGGGGCTGCAGGTCCCGGCGGTGGACCGGCAGGGCCTGCCCGGCTTTTGGGACGACGCAAAAGCATTCCTGAACGGCGCGCGGAACGTGGTGCTCTGGATCGCCCTGAAGTTGGTGGTGTTCCGGCTGATCGCCTTGGTGGGCAAATACGTGGTGCTCATCCTGCTTTCACCGCTGCTTTCCTACGCCAGCGAACGCACGGAGGAGATCCTCACGGGCAACGCCATGGGGTTTTCGGCCGTGCGTTGGGCCAAGGAAATGCTGCGCGGCATGCTGATGGCCATGCGGAACGGGGGCGTGGAACTGGGCATCAATGTGCTCGTTTGGGCCATCACCCTGTTCTTGCCGGTGCTGGCCCCGCTTTCCGCCCTCTTCCTCTGGCTCGTCTCCTGCTGGTTCTACGGCTTTTCCATGTTCGACTACATCCATGAACGCCTTCGGCTTGGCCTGCGGGCCAGTGTGCGCGCCGCCCGCGAACGGCGCGGCATGGTGCTGGCCAACGGCATGCTCTTCAACCTGCTGATGAAGGTGCCGCTGCTGGGCATGGTGGCCGCACCGCTGCTGGCCGCCGTGGGCGCCGTGCTGGCGGACACGCCAAAGGCCGCGGCAACCATGCCCGCGCCACGCCCGTAAAACGGGCCATGCGCACCTGGCTTTCCGCCTTGGGCCTGTTGGCAACCACGTTGCTGATGGCCCAGCACCCCCGGCTCAACGTGCCGCCCAAGGGCTCGCCGGAGCGTGTGCAGCTTACCGGCACTGTAACGGACAGCCTCACCGGCAAACCGGTGTACGACTGCCTGGTGGAATACTACGGCTGCGACGGACAGCGCCGCTCCATCTCATCCGTGAACAGCGACGGGCGCTATGCCATGTTCATCCCTGCGGAAAAGCCCTTCGAACTGCGCGTGGAAAAGGAAAACGGCTACCTTAACTTCCAGCGCCGCATGATGCCGGTCCCCGCAGGAACGCAGCAGTTCCGTGCGGACATTGTGCTCCAACCCAAATAGCGATCAGGGAAAAGCGAAAGGGGCCGCCTGAACAGGCAGCCCCTTCCACAAAATTCCATTTGGCGGGTCAGCCCTTCTTGACCACCCTTTTCACCGCCTTCTTCACGGGTTCGGCGGCCGGTTCCGGAGCAGGTACAGGCGCAGGGGGAACCACTTTGGGCGTTTGCACCAGGGTCATTTCATCCACCAGGTGCTTGGCCCCGGCGAACTTGTCAATGATCCAGAGCACGTAGCGGATGTCCACGCTGATGGTGCGCTGCAGCGCGGGTTCGTAGGAGATGTCGCCGCTCATGGCCTCCCAGTTGCCGTCGAACGCGATGCCGATCAACTGGCCGTTGCCATTGATCACAGGGCTGCCGCTGTTGCCGCCGGTGATGTCGTTCTCGCTGATGAAGCAAATGTGCAGCGTGCTGTCGGCATCGGCGTAGCGGCCGAAATCCTTCGCGAGGAAAAGCTCCTTCTCCCGCTTGGGCACGATGAACTCATCATTCGTGGGGTCTTCCTTCTGCAGGATGCCCTTGTACGTGGTGAAATAATCATAGAACACCGCGTCCGCGGGGCTGTACGGGCTTACCTTGCCGTAAGTGAGGCGCTCGGTGCTGTTGGCGTTGGGGTACCACATCTTGTTCGGGTCCTTTTCGCACATGGCCGCCACCATCAGGCGGTAACCCTTGTCGATCTTTTCCTGCGCCTCCTGGATCCCCGTGGCCAGCACGCCCCGGTACTCGTTGAGGCAGCTCACCGTGGTGGCCATCACCATGTCCTTCTGCATCACCTTCAAGCTGGGCTTTTCCAGGAATGCCATCAGGCGCGTGCTGTCGGTAATGATGCTCGTCTTGAACATTGTCGCGGCCCACTTGTTGAAGTCGCCCTTGTACTTCTTGGCCACGGTGGCCATGATGTCCGGCTGCTGTTTCGGGTCCACGTCGTCATGGATCAGCTTGAACATGGCCGCCGTTACTTCCTGGTCGGTGGCGGGATCATAGTCCTTCCAAAAATTACGGGCCATGTCCTTGATCCGCCCGGTCATCATGCCGATGCGCTTGGCATCCTTGGGGTCTTTTTCCAATTGCATCATCAAGCCGTACAAGCGGAAACCGAACACCACTGCCTCACTGCCAAAGGCAGCTTCCTGCATGTAGGTGCTGGCCTTCTCGTACTTGCCGCGTTCGGCATAGCCGTTGCTGAGGTCTGCGGCGAGCCCGCCATACTTCGCCTTGCGCGCAGGGTCGGCATCCACCCAGGCCAGCAGGGAATCCTCCTGGGCCTTCTTCCGGTCGAAAACATGCTGGCGCTTCAACCCCTTCTGCTGGCCGATGAAGTACTTCCAATAGTTGGCGATCTGTGCATCCTTGGAAGCATATTTCAACCTTACGGCATCGTTGGCGTCCATGTGCTTCTTCATGATGTCCAGCTTCTCGCCGCGGATCTTCACCCGCGCAGGCTGCTCAATGTCCAGCGCGAGCTTCACGCCGTCGCTGTTCAGGAAGCGGTCCGTGCTGCCGGGAAAGCCCATGATCATGCTGAAGTCCCCGTCCTTGACACCGTCCAGGCTGATGGGGAAATGGTACTTGGGCTTGAAGGGGATGTTCGCCGCATTGTATTCCGCAGGCTCGCCGTCCGGGCCGGTGTAAATGCGGAACATGCTGAAATCGCCCGTGTGGCGCGGCCACTGCCAGTTGTCCGTGTCCCCGCCGAACTTGCCGATGGCATTGGGCGGCGTGCCCACCAGGCGCACGTCCGGGTAGGATTTGTACACGAAGAGGTAAAACTCGTTGCCCTCGAACATCACCTTGAAGTCCGCCTCCAGGTGCGGATCCCCCCCGGTGGCCTTGCCCTCCAGGGCCTGGCCCACCAGCTGCAGCACGGAATCCCGTGCTGATTCGCTCATCCGGTCATTCAGCAGGGAGCGCACGGTGTCGGTAACATCGGTGATGTATTGCAGAAAGCTCACGTTGAACCCCGCCGGGCGCTCCTGGTCGCGCTTCATGGCCCAGAACCCGTTGGTGAGGATGTCGTCCTCCAGGGTGCTCAGCCCTTGGATGGCATCGAACCCGCAATGGTGGTTGGTGAGCATCAGGCCGTCCGCGCTTACCACTTCCCCGGAACAGAAGCCGCCGCCGAGCCGCGCCACGGCGTCCTTCATGCTCGCCTTGTTGAGGCTGTAAATGTCCTCGGCCGTGAGCTTGAAGCCCAGCTCGCGCATCTTGGCCTCGTTCACCTGCTTCAATTTGTTCAGCAGCCACATGCCTTCGCCGGCCATGGCGCTGCCTGCTGCCAGGAAGGTTGCAAGCAGGAGGGTGAGAAATTTCTTCATGTCAATGTTCAGGAATGGTTTGCTTGTATGAATGCCCGGCAGGCATGAGCTCCCGGGGCCGCGAACTTAGAGCTTTACAGCCAGTTCATGGCCGGGAACGCCACGCTCCGGGATGTACGGACGGAAACGGGGCCAAACGGCCTGCAACCAATCACTTTTCCTCTTCCACCTTGGTCCAGGTCACGCCGTCCAACAGCTTCTCCGCTTCCTTGGTCAGGTCCTTGAAGCTTTGCGGTGCTCCTACCCGGCCGATCACCTGCTTGTTCCCCTGACCCGCATTCACACGGATGATCACGCTCGGCAGGTCCGTTACGGGCTTGTCATACTTGGCATCCATGGCATAGAAGCCATGCTTGCTGGCCGCCTCGGCAAGCTGGGCCATCGTGGCAGCATCCAGGTGCCCGGT
>JAFDZG010000209.1 GCA_018267065.1 Bacteroidota bacterium | reverse complement strand
TTGACATACGCCCACTTCGCCCACGTCATCGGCGGGCTCATCGCGCTGCTGGTGATGTTCATCAAGGCGCTCATGGGCCGGTACGGCCGGGAAGACCACCAAGGCCTGTGGGCCGGCACCATTTACTGGCACTTCCTGGCCGGTCTTTGGGTGTACCTGCTTTTGTTCTTGGCTTACGTTCATTAACATTGCCCACGAATTATCCCCCATGTCAGGAGAAGCATCCAAAGCGCTCAGCAATACCGTCCTTTGGGGCGGTGGCCGCTCCCCGTTCAGCGTAAGCTACGGGAAGCTCATGATCTGGTTCTTCCTCGTGTCCGACGCGCTGACCTTCAGCGGCCTGTTGGTTTCCTACGGGTTTGCGCGGCACTCGCTGCTTCCCGGCGTGGAATGGCCCGTGGGCGAATACGTGTTCAGCAAATTCCCCGGCATCGAGGGTGAAATGCCCCTGATGTACGTGGCCTTGATGACCTTCATCCTCATCATCAGCTCAGTGACCATGGTGCTGGGCGTGGAGGCGGGGCACCGCATGGACAAGAAAGGCGTGGTGAAATGGCTCTTCCTTACCATCATCGGCGGCTTGTTCTTCCTGAGTTCACAGGCCTACGAGTGGACGCACTTCATCCATGGCAGCCATGCCCGCGTCACCTTGGCGGACGGACGCACGGCCTATTTGGAGGAAAACCCGCACCACGGCGAGACCATCGACCCGGCCACCTTCGCCATGACCATCGGCAGCACCCGCTCCAATGAGGTGGTGAAGGGCCCTGAGGCATACAAGCTCTACCAGAACGCCATCCATGTCACCAGCGGGGCCAACATGACGGAGAATGAGTACGGCCCGCCTGCCTACGCCAACTTCTTCTTCTTCATCACCGGCTTCCACGGGTTCCACGTGTTCAGCGGGGTAATCATCAACATCGTGGTGCTCACCATGGTGATGAAGGGCGTGTTCCAGCGGCGCGGCCACTACGAAATGGTGGAGAAGGCCGGGCTGTACTGGCACTTCGTGGACCTCGTGTGGGTGTTCGTCTTCACCTTCTTCTACCTTGTTTGACCCCTCCTTGAACCAACGGCACATGGAACGCGACGACATCATTGAATACAGCCTCGGGGCCGGCCACAGTGAAGAACAGGGCCGCGCGATCCGCAAGAAGATCTACTTCGTCACCGTGCTGCTCACGGCCATCACCACCTTCGAGGTGCTGCTCGGCGTGTTCTGGCGCTCGTGGATGCCCAATTCCTGGCACTGGGTGAAATGGACGTTCATTGTGATGACCGTGGTGAAGGCCACCTACATTGTGATGACCTTCATGCACCTCGGCGATGAACGGCGCAACATCCGGAGCTTCATCCTGATCCCATACGCGCTGTTCCTGCTGTACCTCATCTTCATCGCCATTTGGGAATCCCAGTACATTCACTGGGCGTTGCAGACCTTCCTGTGAGCACGGATCTGAAACCGGCGGGCAAGGGCAAGAAGGTCATCTTGCTATTGGTGCTGTTGGCGGTGATCCCAGGGGCCATCTTCCTGTTCCGGGGCAGCAAAAGCTATTACGCACGGCTGCCCTACCTCGGGGAGCGGGAGGCCATCGCCCCCGGCGACACCAGCTACTTCACCGTGCCGCCGTTCCACTTCATTGATGAGGACGGCAAACCTTTCACCGACAAGGACGTGCAGGGCAAAATACTGGTCGTGGATTTCTTCTTCACGCGGTGTACCTCCATTTGCCCGAAGATGAGCGTGCAGATGCAGCAGCTCCAGTTGCAAATGGACGATCCCGAGTTCAAGGACGTGCTCTTCCTGAGCCACACCGTGGACCCGGAGCATGACACGCCCGCCGTGCTGAAAGCGTACGCCACCCGCCTGGAGGCCGACCCCAAGCGCTGGAAATTCCTGACCGGAAATGCCGCCGACATCTACCGCCAGGGCAATCTGGGCTACTTGCTCAGTGCCGGTGCCGATTCCTCCGCAGCGGAGGACTTTGTGCATTCGCCGCAGTTTGTGCTGGTAGACATGCAGCACCACATCCGGGGCATGTACGATGGCACCAACACTGAGGCCATGCGCAGCCTGCTGACCGATGTGAAGGCCCTGATCCACGAAAGCCAGGGAAGGGCCGCCAACAAACCACGTTCGTGACCAGGATAGCTGAACCGGAAAGCCGGGGCACCATGGCCGCTTGGGTGCTCAGCGCACTGTTGCTCGCCATCATTGCCTTCCTGTACCTGGGCCCCAAGCTGATCGTGGTCGCCGGCCTCTCCTCCTCCACCCTGCCGAAAGTGAACGCCTGCTTGAACGCGGCCTGTGCCCTGGTGCTGATCGCCGCATGGCGCGCCATTCTGCGCAAGAACATTCGCCTGCACAAGCGCCTGATGCTTACCGCCGTGGCGATCAGCGCGCTGTTCCTGGCCAGTTACGTGGTGCAGCACGGCAGCTTCCCCTCGGCGAAATATGGCGGCCACTTGGGCTGGCTGTATTATCCGGTGCTCATCTCGCACATCATTCTGGCAGCCGCCATTGTGCCGATGGTGCTGATCACCTTGGTGCGGGCGCTCAGCAACCGGTTCGACAAGCACCGCAAAATAGCCCGCTGGACACTGCCGTTGTGGTTGTATGTGAGCGTTACGGGCGTCGCGGTGTACCTGCTCTGCGCACCCTACTACTGAACGGCGCAAGCCCCCCTGTGGAGTTGGGTTACATTTGTTCCGATGAAAGCGCAACGCCTCCTGTTCACCGCCATTCTGTTGGCGCTTGTGTTCCTGCCCGCCGAGACGTGGGCACAGGGCTGCTCCATGTGCAAGGCGGTGGCCGCCACCGATCCCGCCAGCAACGTGTACGGCGGCGCACAGGCCGTTGGCGGCGGGCTGAACAAGGGCATCCTGTTCATGATGGCCGTGCCCTACGTGCTGCTGTTCATCTTCTTCCGCAAGAAGATCGCGGGCTTCGTGAAGGAGTTCCGGAGCGCCCAAGGCTGAGCGCCGTGCTGAAGCACATGCCCTGCCCGAAACGCCAAACACGGTTTCGCCCTATGGCAGCTGCTCCACCCGCGTGGATGTAGGCGCGGTTCCCCCAATGTTCAGGAGAATGGCATCGCGGTCGTTGGCGGTTCCGGTGTACTTCACCGTGCCGTCCATGTTCACGTCCACCGCATTGTACCCCGTGCTGGAGGACGTGGGCGTGGCTCCCCCGATCGCTTGCAAAACCGGTTCCCGGTCGTTCCCGGTACCGGTGTAGCGCACGTCGCCGTCGTGCATCACATCACCGGACCAGAGCATGGTGCGCCCGTCGGTGGCCTGTTGTGCATCGGTGCCGTAGGTGGCGGTTCCGGGCAAGCCGAAATCAATGATTGCGGCGGAAGCGCTGAGCGACAAGGCAGCTGCTGACATGCAGCCCAGGTGGTTGCGGTGGCGCACCGCGATGTAATAATTGCCCGCAGGCACCTCAAAATGGAGGTTGGCCGTGCCATCAGCGGCCACTACATCCCCGTCCCGTTGCAGCAAGGCGCATTGTGCCGCCACGATCGTTGCCGGTACGGTGGATGAACGCAGTTCAACCACCACCCAATCCACGATGGCGTTATCGCCGGTGGTGGCCAAGAGACCCGTTCCGGCGGTTTCCCCACCGCCGCCGGGCAGGCTGAATCCCAGCGCGGTGTAGGGTTCGGCGGAAGGCACCAGGCTGTTCGCGCGCATTTGGTCGTTCATGCGGTGCTCCGTGCTGTTGTAGGCACCGCCGAGGTACATGCGCACGGTGGCCGCCACGTTCGCCACGGTCCCGGAAACGTTCACATTGTCGAAGTAAAGGCGTTGGCCGTAACCGCAAGTGCCCACGAAGCGCACTTGGACGTTGCCCCCGTCAAAAGCGCTGAGGTCAATGTCGTGGTGGGCCCATTCGGAACAACTGGCCGGGCTCCAAGTACTGCTGGTGTTGTCAGCAGCCGTGGCCAAGGTGGTGCCGGATGCTTGGTACAAATTGGACCATGTGGCCCCGCAATCGCTGCTGATGTCCACGCTGAAGCTGTCAAAATAACTTGCGCTGTAACGCGCATAGGCATGATCAAAGGTGAGGTGCGCCCCTGTGTACCCCGACAGGTCGATCACCGGGGTGATCAGGCCGTCCTTTTCACCGGTGGCGCTGTACGAATAATAATTGATCATCCATGCCGTGGTACTGGCACAGCCCGCCCCGTTGGCCACGGTGGAAGTGGTCCAGGTGGTGGATCCGTCCGGGTTGGTCAGCGCCCAACCTGCGGGAACTGCGGAGCCGCCTTCCACGTCCTCGCTAAAGGGTGCTGCCACGATGGTGGCCGGCACGGCGGTCAGCGCATTGGTGGTGGCATCATCCCCGGCGAATTCATCCCCGGCAAGTACGGTACTGGCCAACAAGGTGTGGGGGCCTGCAGCCAGGCTGGCAATGGGTGTGGAAAAGGTGACCTGTTGCACGGCACCCGCCGCAAGTGTACCCGGGAATACCTGCGTTACGTAGGCACCACCATCCAGTTGGTAGCGCACGGAGAAGCCTGATTGGGGTTGGGTGCCGTAGTTGCGCACCGTGGCGATCACCGGCACGGGAGTGCTGCCGCAGGTCTGCACGTTGCCCGCTGCGGGGATGATCGTGGTTACGCCCACATCGTTCTGCAGGGGCATGTTAAACGCTTCCGTTTGGTCGCTCACACTGTTGGAACTGCCCTGACTGGCGCTGTAGCCCAGGCCCCTCCGGGCAAATGCGGCCCAGATCAGGTTTTGGTTCGCGCCGCCGTTCAGCACCGCATCGGCTTGGAGAATGGCATCGCGGCCATCCACGAAGCCCGGGCTGCAGGCAGTGAGCTTCAGGCCTTCGATCACCAGGTTCATGGCCATGTTGTTGCCCCCTGTCCCATTGTACAGATCCGGGTCGAAGCCGTACTGGTCGATCAAGTCCCAGGTCATTTCCCAGAGCATGGTGCACCAAATAAAGCCGATGTCATGCGCATCCCCGTAGGCAGGATTGTTGGTGGCCGCGTAGGTGAAGTTGTTCACTGAGAAAGAGGTGCTGTAAGGCGAAGGCCGGATGCCTGGGCCGGTGATGGGCTCGCCGAGCACGTAGGTGCCGATACCCCGGGCCTGGGTGCGTGTATCCCCGGTTTTCATGGTCATCATCAGGCCGAAGAAGTCGCTCCAGCCCTCGCCCATTTGCTCGGCGTTGTCCAAGCAATCCACATTGGAAGGCCCGCCCACCAAGCGGTTGCTGATGCCGTGGCCGTACTCGTGGCAGATCACGCCGCTGTCAAAGTCCCCGTCACGTTGCGGGGTGGTTTGGTCCCACAGGAACATTTGCATGCGCGGGTTGCTGCCGTCTGATGGTGTGGCGAAGTTGGCGTTGTCCATCCCGCTGCCGTCCTGGCCATCAGCCAGCACGTAGTCGGCTCCGGCACCTCCCCGGCCGTAGTTGTTCTGCTGGAAGTTGCCACTGGGTTCATCAAACCCGTACTGGTACCATACGTCGTGCATCAGGTTGTTCCAGTAGAACAAGTTGGTGAGCGCGGCATCCCGGTAGTTTATCGGTGCTTGGGTGAGGTTCACGGGAAAATCAAAGTCAAGCGTGGAGCCGCCGTCCGGGCTGTAACCCGTGCCGTTGTTGCCATTGGCGTCTTCTTGGGCCAGCACGTTGTTGCCGCGCGTAATGGTGTATTCCGCCCCGGCGGCACCATTGGTGTCATGCCAACCGTAAGGAGAAGCAATGCCTCCATCCGCCCAAGGTGCATTACGGATGGACCTGGGACCGTGGGACGGGCTTTCCACAGGGGCCGGGTACACGTTGTAATCATTGGGTGCGGCCGGTGCCGGCGGTGCTTCGGGGAGTGCCATTGGCGCCCTCCAAGCCGTGCGTTCAACTGCTTTGTCAAAGCCGCACTGTGCCACCCAGTCGTTGCGGTCCAGTTCCTTTCCGTCCAGCGCGCTCACGCGCACATTCCACCAATGTGCCCCGTCCGGTTGGTAATGGTTCACGTTCCACACCAGCCGCAACCTACCGGCTACCGGCTGGAACATCAACCGCACCTTCACGGGTTCATTGCCCAGATCGCTCCCGTCGAAGATGAACAACTTCCCGCCGTCTTCCGTAGCGGTAAGCGCTGGCATGCGCACGCCAGGCATGTCTTGGCCCAACACGGAGGCCAGTGCCTGTTGTGCCGTGATCGAGGGCGATGCGGCTTCCGCGCTTTTGGCCACGTAAGGCCATGCCCCATTATTGAGCTTCAAAACATGCCCATCGGCTGCCTGGTGCACGGCAATGTCGCCATTGAACACTTCTATGCCTTGCCAGCGCTGGCGCAGGAAAGTGTGGCTTAAGCCTGTGCGCTGGTCCACATAATGGTCCTTGACCACCAGATCGGCCAGGTCTTCCGCTTTGTACCCATGGTCCACCAGGTAGGCGCGGGCAATCTCCACCGGGTCTTTGGACCGCTCTTGTGAAAAGGAGGCCATGGGTAAAAGCATACCGGCCAGCACAACAGGCAACACGGGAAACCGCATGGGTTTTGAGGATTGTGGTGGGGCAAAATATCTTAACCCGGCCTCCGGTGCAAGTCCAATTTCCAACAATCGCCCTAAACGGTGATGCCGATCAGGCAATGCTGGCGGGATGAGGTGTAATTTTGCACCTCCCAACGGATCGTGCGCCCTGATGGCGCAAGAGCTTCAGAAACAACAAAGTCCCTTTTACTGATGTACCCGGAAGAACTGACCGCCCCCATGGCCGCCGAGCTGACCAAGCTTGGCTTCGCCGAATTGAAAACCCCGGCCAAAGTTGATGCCGCCTTCAAGCAGGCCGGCACTGTGCTTTGCGTAGTGAACAGCGTTTGCGGCTGCGCCGCCGGAGCCTGCCGCCCCGGCGTGGAGGCCTCCCTGCAAGGTGACAAGCGCCCCGACCACCTGACCACGGTGTTTGCAGGCGTTGACAACGAGGCCGTGATGCAGGCCCGTCAGCACTTCCTGCCCTATCCGCCCAGCAGCCCCAGCATTGCCCTGTTCAAGGACGGCAAACTGGTCCACTTTGTGGAGCGCCACCACATTGAGGGGCGCAGCGCGGGAATGATCGCGGAGCACCTGAAAATGGTGTACGACGAATTCTGCTGAACAAAGCCGGATCAAAATGGAAAAGCCCCGTTACCGGGGCTTTTTTCATGCTTGGCACGCCCGCATGGGTCACTGATCGTCCTCGGTAAGCTGGGCTTTGCCCACGTACTTCCCGTCTACGTAAACTTCAATCTTGCGCAGGATCCCGTTGCGGTCGTACTTGTACACCTTCCCCTGCCACAGGCGGCCCTTGCGGAAGTTGCCCTGCTGGCTGAGGCGGTGCTGGTCATCATAGAGGGTGTTCCAACCATCGACCTTGAACACGGCAGAGTTGGTCTGTTCGTCGGCTGCCTTCACGGGGGCGGCTTTTGCATCTGCGTGCAACGGCTCGGCGGTCATGGCAGCCTTTGGCTTGTAGCTGCGGAAGGAACCGGCTGCTTCATCCCCACCATGGTATTCAGCCGTTTCCTGTAAGTCCCCATTGGGATAATAGCGTTTCAAGGTGCCCTCTTCCTTTCCTTGTGCAATGTTCACGGAAACTTCCAGGCTGCCGTTTTCATGGTAGTACTTCTGTACGCCTTCCCGCGTGCCGTAGGGATCGAACACGAACTCCTGCATCAGGTTGCCATTGCTGTACCACCGCTTGAACGTTCCGGTATTGCGGTCCATGTCCCATGACCCCTGCTCCTCCAGCTTGCCGTCAGGGTAGAATGTGGAGTAAGATCCCTTTGGAAGTCCTTTTACATAGGTCACTTCGCTCATGGTGCGTCCGTTGGGCCAGAACCGTTTCCATATTCCGGATCGCCTGCTGTTCACATACCGGCCCTCCTCATACAAATTCCCGACTTGGTATTCAGGCTTGTCGGTTACCGGGCCGGTCAAACGCCACCAGCCCTGCTTCAGCCCTTGGGCGTCCACTTGGTTGATCGTGTCTGCCGCAATGGGTCCGGCCTGTGCGGTAGCGGGCCGCCCCGTATAGAACCAGGCAACGGCAAGGGCCAGCAGCGGAAATGAAGAAATGGGGCGCATTGGAAAAGGCGGTGTTCGCCCGTGCGAAACGTCAGACGCCCCAACAGGGTTACACCCGCATCTCCCCGGAAGCCTGTATCAATGGTTTGAGGTGCGCCATCATGTCGGCCACCATGGCCTTCAGATCAAACTGCGGTTTCCAGCCCCAATCGGCGCGGGCGGCACTGTCGTCAATGCTGTTGGGCCAGGAATCGGCGTATTGCTGGCGCACATCGGGGGCGTATGAAATTTGGAAGCCGGGGATTTGCTTGGCCACTTCGGCGGCGATCTGTTCCGGGGTGAAACTGAGCCCTGCGAGGTTGTAACCGGTGCGCTCCTTGATGCGATCGGCCGGGGCTTCCATCAGCTCAATGGTGGCGCGGATGGCGTCGGGCATGTACATCATGGGCAGCATGCTCCTGGGCCCCAGGAAGCTGGTGTACTTGCCATGTTTGATCGCCTCATGGAAGATGTGCACGGCATAATCCGTGGTGCCGCCGCCGGGTGCGCTCTTCCAACCGATGAGGCCCGGGTAGCGGATGCTGCGGACATCCACGCCATAGCGGTGGTGGTAGTAGTTGCACCAGCCTTCGCCGGCCAGCTTGCTGATGCCGTAAACCGTACTGGGTTCGGTCACGGTGTGCTGTGGCGTCATGTCCTTCGGCGTAGTGGGTCCGAAGGCCGCGATGCTGCTGGGCCAATAGACCTTCTGCAAGCGTCCTTCCCGCGCCAGCTCCAGGATGATGAGCAGGCTCTCCATGTTCAGCTTCCAGGCGAAGGCAGGGTCCTTCTCGGCGGTTGCGCTGAGCAGCGCGGCCAACAGGTACACCTCGGTGATGCCGTGCTTGTCCAGGATGCGCTCAATGCCGTGGCGGTCCATGGCGTTTACCATGGCAAACGGGCCTTCCTGCTTCACTTGCGGCTCCTTGATGTCGCTGGCCACCACGCTATCAGTGCCGAACCGCGCGCGCAAACCTTCCACGAGCTCGGTACCGATCTGGCCGCTGGAGCCGATTACGAGGATCTTCCTGGACATGCCTTGGGGATGGATAAGTATGAATTGGACGCGCCAAAGCTACCAGCGCCAAGCACTCCCTTGGCAGGGCGTAAATTCGC
>JAFDZG010000208.1 GCA_018267065.1 Bacteroidota bacterium | reverse complement strand
CTGCTGCCTGCCTGAGCACCAGCACGGTGATCACCGCGTTCATTGCACCGTTCTGGTCCGGAACGCGCACCAGCCGCTTTGAAGTGGCCACGGGCATCGTCATCATCGGCGCACTGCTGCTGATGTTCGGACTGGAAACACAATACCGCACAGGCATCATCCTGGGCGTGGCAAGCGCCTTCCTCAGCGCGTGGTTCAACGTGGTGAACGGCCGCTTGGTGCAGCGCGGCGACGCCTTGGTGATCGGCTTCTACGAACTGCTCACCGCAGGCACCGTGCTCGGCCTCTGGCTCGCGGTGCAAAGCGATCTGCCGCTTCCATTGTGGGACCTGCCGGCGCGAGACATCATCGGACACCTGGTACTTGGCCTGGTGTGCACCACTTTCGCCTTCACGGCGGGCATCCATGTGCTCAAGCAGCTCACGCCGTTCACGGTGATCCTCACCGTAAATCTCGAGCCCGTCTACACCATTTTGATCGCACTGCTGCTGTGGCCTGAAAGCGAACGCATGCACCCGGGCTCCTACTTCGGCATCGCGTTGATCCTGCTTTGCATTGTGCTCAACGGCCGCCGGCAACGCATGCTGGACGCCAAAATGGTGAAGCCCAAACCGTTGGCGCAGGGATGAGGTACGGCGCGAGCATTTGCCGGTAATACCAATTGGGTAGTGCCAAAGGTTCAATTCGCCAATTCGCCAAAGGTCCCCCGCCCGCTTCTCCCATTGCACCATTGGCGAATTGGCTCTTTGGCAAATTGACCAATTGCACTCACTCCTTCCCCAGCACCAAGCTTATCCGTTCATCCCCCGGCCGGTAGTCCAGGTAGTTCACGAAGAACTGGAGCATTTCATCGGTGGTGCGCATGTGGCCGGTGAGCGGTTCACGGGCGGTGCGCGGCGGATCGTACGGGTTGTTGCGGTTGGCCTTGGTGTTGTCGAACACCGCCACCACCTTGATCACCGATCCCGCCGGGATGTGCAACATGCGGCGGAACGTATACGCGTATTGCCAGCGGAAATCCCAATCCTTGATGCGGATCAACGGAATGGTGTCGCCCTTGGGCGGCACCGCGTAGGCCAGGAAGCTCTTGCCGAGCAAGTGCATGTGCGGGTTGATGCCCAGCACGCTGATGTCCTTGGGAACGGTGAGCGAGGTGGTGAAGGTCTTCACCGAGTCCGCGGGAATCACCAATGGAGGCACAACGGGGCTCATGCCCAGCGTGCCCAATGCCAATTCGCGCATGGGCCTTTGTGGCGGCGTGGCGGTGAACCACAGGTTGAAGTGCGACCTGTCCATGGTGTCCTTCATGGAAGGCCCGTAGTGCAGCGTGTTCATCAGGAAGGCACCGTTGCGCTGGATGCGGTAGCCACCGACCCCGGGGGGATAAAATGCCGGCGACAGGCCCGGCAGATAATTCACCATGTTGGGCGTTAGCGCGGGCCAGGTGCCGTCATCATTCTGCAAGTGCAGTGCTTCGTAGGCATTGAGGCTGGCGGTGCTGTCCGCATCAATGTAGGCGGTGTTTAGGAAGTTGCCGTGCTTCGCGCCTTGCGCATAGCCGATCATGGCCGCGTTCATGTGGTGCACATTGCGCCGGTTGCCCGGCACGAATTCCACCGCGCGCAGGAAGGTATCGCGGGGCAGCTCGAACGGGGCCTTGGCGATGATGAAGCGATCGCGGTTATCGCCGGGGATGCGAAAGGTGTCCGGCATCCACACCACCGCATCCGGCTTCCCAAAGGGTGAACCTTCCGGATAGGTCGGAACAGGCGGCAAGTGCGACGTATCGCCAAGCAATGCCCCTTGGTCCACCCATTTTGCGATCAATGCGATCTGGCGCGCGTTGAGGGCTTTTTCCCCCGCGAAGCGGGAGTAGGTGGTGTCCGCCGGCCATGGGGGCATCCAGCGGTGCACCACCATCTTGCGCACGGTCTTCGCCTTGCGGCGCACATCGTTGTAACTGATCAACGGGAACGGGCCGGCCTGGCCCGCGCGGTGGCACGGCATGCAATTGGCGCGAATGATCGGCGCCACCTCCGCAAAGGTCACGGTGTCCGGAAGACCGGCAACCACCGGCACCGGCACGCCATCAGCAGCGGTGGAACGATCGCCGGTCCCGCAAGCGGAAACGATGGCCCCACAAAGCACCGCAGGCCATGCAAGCCGCAACATGCGCTTCACTCCCCGCATTCCACAATGCATCCTACGGCGGTCACTTCCCGTTGCGCCTCACCGGTGTGCAGGAAAGCTGTCAACGCCTGGTCCAGGTAATGTTCATGTGCTTCGATCTTCTTCCTCCCCTGGCGCACCGCGCGGTCGTCAAATGCACCGCGGTACACCAGCGTTCCGCTTGCATCGGTGACGAAACATTCCGGTGTTGCACGCGCCTTCAGCGCCAGCGCCAGCAGGCAGGCGTTGTCCATCAACTGCGGAAAGGTGAATCCGGCATCCACTGCGAAAGCCGCCGCCTTGCCGCTCTCCATGTAGGGGCCGGTGTACACCCCGATGAAATTCACCCCTTGCCCCGCATAGCTGCGGCTGAGTGCCTGCATGTCATGCGCATAGAGTTGGCAGAACGGGCATTCGGGGTCCAGTGTGAGAAAGACGGTGGCCCTGGCGCCCAGCAGATCTTTCAGGATCACCTTGCCGCCTTCGGCGGTGGACCAGGACCGCCCGATCACCGGAGCCACTGAAGCCGGTGGTTTCCCGCATCCGGCCACAATTGCCGCCAACAACAGGAGGACTGGCCCACACATGCGCATGGGGCAAAGCTATGCTCCCGGTTCCGGCGGCCCGGGCCTACTCGCTTCCCTGAGAAAGCCTAGTCCTGCGGCCGCCGCGCTCCCCCTTGGTTTCCCGCTCGGGGTTCTTCATTTGCTTCAGCCAGGTCACCTCTTTCTCATCCAGATGGCGCCAGTGGCCGCGCGGCAGGTCTTTCTTGGTGAGCCCGGCGAACATCACGCGGTCCAGCTTCACCACCTCCGTGCCCAATGCTTCGAACATGCGGCGCACAATGCGGTTGCGGCCCATGTGGATGGCGATGCCCACTTCCCGCTTGGAATCGCCCACAAAGCTCACTTCATCAGCCCGGGCCGGGCCATCCTCCAATTCAAGGCCATCCACGAGTTTGTGCAACTGCTCCACCGTCAGGTTCCGGTCCAGCGTGGCGTGGTACATTTTCTGGGCGCCATGGCTGGGGTGCGTGAGCTTTTTGGCCAGGTCCCCGTCATTGGTGAGCAGCAGCACGCCAGTGGTGTTGCGGTCCAGCCGGCCCACCGGGTAAAGGCGCTCGGAGCAGGCTTTGGCGATCAGTGACATCACGGTGTGCCGTTCCTGCGGATCATCCGTGGTGGTAATGGTGTCCTTGGGCTTGTTCAGCAGCACATAGCGCTTTTGCTCCATGCGCAATTTCTGGCTGCCGAAATGCACCACGTCCTCCAGCTTCACCTTGGTGCCCAGTTCAGTGACCACCTTGCCGTTCACGGTAACGGCGCCGCTGGTAATGAGCAAGTCCGCTTCGCGGCGGCTGCCCACGCCGGCCTGCGCCAAATACTTGTTCAAGCGGACAAACCCTTCATTGGCGGGGTTCGGCAAGCTGAACCGGTTGCTCCGCTCCCCTTTGCGGAAAGGCCGCCGGGCCTGCAAGTCGCCTTCTTTGTACGGGCGTTCGCTGCTGCGTGGCTTGTCCCAAACCTTCCGTGGCCCGCTTGCTCCCCGGCCGGGTTTGGGGCCACGCCCAAATCCTGCTCGGCCCTTGTCTTCCGGGCCGGGGCCTTCACTCCGTTCCTTGCGCCAAGGCCTTGCGGGTGCACTTTCCCTGCGTGCGGGGCCGGCACTGCGTGCCCCGCCAGCCCGTGCAGCACGGGGCCGGCCGGGGCCAGGCCGTTGTTCCTCCTCTTCCCCGGAAGGTCTGCGGCCAGGACGTCCGCTGCTGCGGGCCGGTCTTCCCGAAGGCGCCGGGCGTTGGTTGTTGCGGCCTTTCCCTGCTGGCCCTCTTCCGGGCGGGTTGCCGTGCGTGCGCTTGCTCATAAGGTAGGGTAAAAGGCGTCGGGGATGTGGAACACTTCAGGCCCTTTGGCCGTGCGGGTAATGCTGATCAGATCGAAGCGAAGTTCAAGGTTGCCGGGAGTTTGGTGAAGCAGCTCCCCGGCGGCGCGCATCAGGTTGCGCTGCTTGGCCGGGCCCACTGCCAGTTCAGGGTCTCCCCATCGGGCCGAACTCCGTGTCTTCACCTCCACCACCACTAAAAAACCGCCTTCCCGGGCCACGATGTCAATTTCGTCCCGGCCTTGGCGCCAATTGCGGTGCAGGATGGTAAATCCGTTGGACTCCAGCCACTGGCACGCCAATTGCTCACCCCATTTACCGGTATGGTTATGTTCGGCCATGAAACTTTCTTGCCACTTCGGCGTAACCCGGCATGAACCAGTTGCGTTGCAAAGGTCAAAGTTCAGCATCATTCCGCCTCATCACCTTCCGAAAATCACGCACATGCACCCCACAATACGCTCCATTGCACTTGCGGGCACCACGTTGGCCGCCACCATCGCCCTTCATGCCCAAAGCTTTGAGGGAGTCATTGAGTTTACCAAGACCACCGGGCCGGTGGTCACGAATTACAGGTACTTTGTCAAGGGCGACCACGTGCGGATCGAGGAGATCAGCGCACGCGGCGACGTGCAAGGCATCATGCTGGTGGACAACCACGACAAGACGGTAACGGCGCTTAGCCCGGACCGGAAGTTGTACATGGACGTGCCGAACATGCGCTTGCCCAAAGAGGTAAAGGCCGAGGTGAAGAAAACCGGCGAAATGAAGGACATGGCCGGTTACAAATGCGAAAAGTGGGTGGTGAAGAGCCCTGCGGAAGACCGGGTCCTCACCTATTGGGTGGCCCAGGATGCGTTCGACTTCTTTGTCCCCATGCTGGAAACGCTGAACCGCAAGGATGAACAGGCCGTGTTCTTCCAGAAGATAGACGGTGCGAAGGGCGTATTCCCCATGCTGGGCACGGAACAGAAAATGGACGGCAGCGAAGTGAGCCGCCTGGAAGTTACCAAGGTGGCCCGCGGAACGCAGAAGGCTGACTTGTTCCAGATCCCTGCCGGTTTCACCCGGTTTGAGCGGAACTAAGCCCCTTGAAGCTCATTGAAGCTCAATGTGGCACCGGCGGGTTCCACATTGAGCTTCACTTTTTGGCCCAGCACCAAGGCCCGGTTGTCCGCAAGGTGACCGGCCGGGAAATTCCAGCAAACGGGAAAATCCTTCCCCTGCACGGCGCGGGCAATGATCTCCTCGGCGGTAAGCCCGAAAGGGTCATCCGGATTTTTGTCATGCATGTCGCTCATGCCGCCCACCACCAGGCCGGCCAAGCCATCCAGGAGGTTGCCCAGCTTCAGGTTCATCACCATGCGGTCCACGTGGTACAGCAGCTCGTCCAGGTCTTCAATGAACAGGACCTTGTCCCGCGTGTCCAGGTCGTAGGGCGTGCCGCGCAAAGCATACAGGAGGGACAAGTTGCCGCCCACCAACACCCCTTCGGCCTTGCCGGTGCGGTTGGGCACGGGCCCGGTGGGCGCAGGTGCGGTGATCGGCCCGGGCGGCCCGAGGAGCGCCGCCTTCAAGGAGGCCACGCATGCCGGGGTTTTGGAAGCGATGTTGAAAGGCATCTGTGCATGCAGGGTGCACAGGCCCATTTTGTGCCAGGCCGCATGTAAAACGGTGATGTCGCTGAAACCCACTATCCACTTGGGGTGCTCCCGTACCATGGCCCAGTCCAGCAATTCCAGCAAGTGCACCGTACCATAGCCGCCGCGGGCGCACCACACGGCCTTCACTTCATCATCCGCCAAGGCAGCCATCAGGTCCGCGGCACGCTCCTCCGCTGAACCGGCCTGCTGGAACTGTTTGCGCCCCACGCCACGGCCCAACTTCACCCGCAGGCCCCAGCTTTCGGCCAAGGCAATGCCGGCCTCCAGCTCCCCCAAAGCAATGGCCCGGGCCGTTGGAATGATCGCTATGGCATCGCCGGGGCGGAGCGGTGGGGGTGCAAGCATGGGGGCGAAGTTCGTGCTTGCCCGGCATCAGCAGCGCGGGCCCATTGGCCCGCCGCACCCGAAATTTGCGTAATTTCAGGATCCGCCGGGCAACTTTCGCAGGCCCGATCGCATCATACCACTCGCAAGGCCATGACAGATGAGCAAATGGTAGCCGGCTGCCTCAAGGGGGAACCGATCGCCCAAAAAGCGCTCTATCAAGCCTATGCACGCAAAATGATGAGCCTCTGCATGCGCTACGCCCCGGACCGGGAACAAGCCCAGGACATCCTGCAGGACGGCTTCGTGAAGGTGTTCCAAAAGATCGGGAACTTCCGCGGGGACGGTCCGCTGGGCGGCTGGATCGCACGCACCATGGTGAACACCGCGCTGGACCAGATACGGCGGAACAAGCCATTTGAGCACAGCTTGGACCTCACCGAGGCCGAACACCTGCACGCGGTGGACGAGCAGGCCGTGAGCAGCATGTCCGCCGATGAACTCATGGGGTTGGTACAGGCGTTGCCCACGGGCTACCGCACCGTGTTCAACCTCTTTGCCATTGAAGGCTACCCGCACAAGGACATTGCGGAAATGCTCGGCATTTCGGAGAACACGTCCAAATCACAATTCATGAAGGCCAGGGCCTTCCTGCGCAAACTGCTTCCGCAGGAAACCATGGACCTGCACGGACAACGAACATGAAGGACAACTTGACAGAGCACTTCCGCAATGGCTTGGCCGGCCACGAAATGGACGTGCCCCCCGGCGTGTGGGAGCATGTTGGCGGGCAATTGGCCGCAGCCGCCAGCGGGGAGGCCTTGCGCAACGTGTTGCAGGAAAAATTCCGCGGCCACGAGGCGGAAGTGGACCCTTCCGCCTGGGGGAACATCAATGGGCAATTGGGAAATGGCACAGCGGCGGGCGGTTCATTCAGCCTTGGTTGGATCGCGGCCGGCGTGGCCGCAGTGGGCTTGGTGGCAGGCACGCTCTACTTGATCAACAACAACAAGGCTTCCGAACGCGCCACCGCTGCAACCGTGCCAACCGGAACAACGGTACAGCAATCCGTTCAAGCACCCATGCCTGCCGCGCAGCCTGACATGGCCGAACCGAAGGCTGAACCGGTTGTTGCACAGCCAACCACGCCCACAAGGGAATCCGCTTCCCTTGCACACAAGAGCGCACCCCCTGTTGCGCTGCGCCAAATCCAGGCACCCACGGATACTGAACCGGCCAAGGCTACGGAATCCGGCAATCCCGCAAAGGGTGCTACTGAACAGCCTTTGGCGATCGCCGCACCGACAGTACAAACACCCGTGATAGCTGAGATGCCTGACCGGACCAGCGGTTCCAAGACTGACCATGCCACCGAGCCCAAAGCATCCTTGGAGCCCCGCCCTGCCCAGCAAGATCAACCGGGTGCCGCGAAACCGGACCGCCATGACCAGCCCGCTGCCGCACAGTCCGGAACGGAGATGCCGGGCGGCAATGCAAACCCGTTCGCCCAGGATGAAGCAGACGAGAACATTTTCATCCCCACTGCCTTTACCCCGAACGGAGATGCGCTGAACGAGAACTTCGCGGTAACGCTGCGCGATTATGCCAAGGTGGATGTGTGTGTTTTCAGCGCGAAAACGGGGGCCTTGGTGTTCCAAACCAATGACCTGGCCCGCACATGGGATGGGCGCCTGCCCAACGGCAACTTCGCCGATGAAGGCAACTACCAGTGCGTGGTGAACTGGACCGACCATGAAGGCCATTCGCACAGCAAGAACCTAACGGTGCGCCTGTTCCGATGAACATTGGAAAAAGCATGAAGTCCTTGCGCACATTCTTGTTGCCCGCGGTTTTCGCAACCGCCATTTCGGCAAGTGCCCAAGTACCTCCCGTGTTCACCAACCATGTGGATTATGATACGTGGAAAGCGCAGTTCATCAACCCGCAATCCACGCCTGCCCACCCTGTTGACACCACTTCGGAAGACAACTCCCGCGGTGGCATGGCGACCTGCGATTGCTGGGTAACGCCGGATGCTTCCTACACCACCATCAACAACAACACCCAATGGAATGCCAGTGGATTTGGTAACGGGGATGATGGCTCCTATGGGCCCGTAAATCTGCCGTTCGGCTTCTATCTCTATGGCCAAACCTATAACGTGGCCTATATCAACATTAACGGCAACGTATCCTTTGGAAACTACATCGGCACATTTTCCTCCTCTGCGTTCCCGACCAGCGGGCCATCCATGGTTGCGCCTTTCTGGGCCGATGTGGACCTGCGCGGGGGCGGCGTGGGCCAGAACGTGGTGCAATACAAAGTGACGCCCACCGCGCTCTACGTGAACTGGACGAACGTGGGCTACTACAGCATGCACCAGGACAAGCAGAACTCGTTCCAAGTGATCATCACGGACGGCACGGACCCAATCGTGCCCAACGGGGCCAATGTGTCATTCTGTTATGGCACCATGCAATGGACCACGGGAGATGCCTCCGGCGGCACCAACGGCTTCGGCGGAACACCGGCGACCGTTGGGGCCAACAAGGGCGACGGGGTGAACTACATCCAGTTTGGCCGATTTGACCACCCCGGCACCGATTACAACGGGCCGTTCGGCGCTGCAAGTGGCATCGGTTGGCTCACGGGCAAGTACTTCACCTTCGGCACCAGCCAGTCCACGGGCAATGTTCCGCCGGTGATCACCGGCCAGTCCGTCTGTGATTCGCTCACCGTTTGCACGGACCAGCTCACCCAGCTCAGCGTGGATTTTCTTTCACCGGAGCCGACGCAGATCACCACTCCCACCTCCTCCGCTCCCACGCTGTCCAACTACACGGTGGTCAGTGATACCGCCGGTCTCAACGCCAATATCATAACGGAATTCACGCCTACCGTGGCCGATACCGGCTACCATGACGTGTATTTCTATGGCACGGACAACGGGACGCCGGTGATGACCTCCACCCTGCACATCGTGGTGCATGTGCTGCTTTCACCGCAATTGGTATCTGACACCTTGCTGGTGTGCGATAACGCAACACCGTTCAACATGCTCTCCGTGCTGGGCGGCAACGCGCCGCCCGGAGGCACATGGACCGCACCCGACGGCTCCGCGCACGATTCCCTCTTCCTGCCTGGGGAAGACATGAACGGAGGTTACACCTATTCCGTGGGAACCGGAACTTCCTGCGCGGCAACCGGGGTGGCTACCATCACCAACGTGGCGCATGCCGTGGCCGGCAACGACACCTCCCTGGCCTACTGCTCCTGGGATTATCCGGACCCGCTGTTCCCGCATCTCTCCGGCACACCGCAAAGCGGCGGTGCGTGGCAAAAGCCGGACGGAAACATGTTCAACGGCACCTTGGACCCCGGAACCGATCCCAGCGGCGTGTACCAGTATGTGATCACGGGCAGCGCACCCTGCCCGAATGACACCGCGTTCCTTACCATTTCCATTCCGCAGGCGGTGCATGCCGGCACAGACAGCTCCATCGTGCTTTGCCGCGATGCCGCACCTTTCAGCATGCGCAGCAAGCTTGGCGGCACCCCGGACGCCACCGGCACATGGACGGACGTGAACGGCGCAGTGGTGCCCGACCTGTTCGACCCCGCCACCGGCACCATCGGCGTGTACACCTACACCGTGCCGGCCGTGCTGCCATGCCCTGACCAGCATGCCGTGCTCACCGTCAACCTGGATGCCATTCCGCAGGCCGGGCTCGACAGTTCCTTGGTGATCTGCGCCAACGGGGGCAACACGCCGCTCTTCCCGCTACTTGGCGGAACACCTGATGCCGGCGGCCACTGGCTTACGCCGCAAGACTCCCTTTTGCTCAACGGCATCCTGGACCCCACCACGGAAATCTCCGGCAACTACCTCTATGTCAGCATCGGGCCGGGCACCTGTGCCCACTTGTCCGATACCGCCACCATTGCCGTGCAGATCAATCCGTTGCCGGAGATCTCCTTCACCGCCGATCCCGATAGTGGCTGCAACCCGCTGCAGGTAACCTTCACCAACACCACCGATCCCATCTACGTTGGCGGCCCCTGCGTATGGAACTTTGGCGATGGCACGGACACCGTGCACGCCTGCGGCAGCATTGCGCACAATTACGCAAATGCCGGCTGGTACCATGTGAAGCTGCGCGTAACTACCCCGCAAGGCTGCACGGACCAATTGATCGTGCCGGGCGCCGTGCTGGTGGATCCCGCACCGGTCGCTTCATTTACTTGGACCCCCAACCCCGGGACCGCAGGCAACAGCACGGTGGTGCTCACAGCCACCGACCCGCATGCCG
The DNA here is from genome assembly GCA_018267065.1 of Bacteroidota bacterium. Lineage (GTDB taxonomy): Bacteria > Bacteroidota > Bacteroidia > Flavobacteriales_F > PHOS-HE28 > PHOS-HE28. The sequence continues at coordinate 6,444 of JAFDZG010000208.1, read as the reverse complement.
TCCAGTTCCTCTGGGCCTTTCATGACGGGTCATTTCAAACCACGCAACAGGCCACATACACCTATCCGGACAAGTTGGCCGGCACTTACCCCGTATGCCTTTCCGTGGAAGACCGTTACGGCTGTGCAGACACCCTGTGCGACACCATCCCCATTCTGGTGGACAACCTGTGGGTGCCCGACGCCTTTACCCCGGATGGGAACGGCGTGAACGACAAGTTCCTGCCGATCATGACGGACATGGCGCCGGAAGACTATCACCTCTGGATCTTTGACCGCTGGGGTGAAGTGATCTTTGAAACCACCAACCCGGACCAAGGCTGGGACGGCCAGATCAAGGGCGGAAAGCCCATTGCCGGGGTCTATGTCTGGAAACTCAATTTCAGGCCCGAGGCCACTTCGGACAAGCTTACGCGGTTCGGCTCTGTCACCTTGCAACGATGAAAACCCATCCAGAGCACGGATTGCTTCCCGGCGCCAAACTACCCGGCCAGCCGTTCGGGCCGCATCAATTTTCCACTGACCGATCTATCTTGGCCAACTCTAAAGGCCCTCAGTTTCAGTCGTCCCTTACCCCTGCATTGATGAAAAAGTTGCTGTACGCCGTCTTTCTGACCGGTGCTTTCGTTGGTTCGCTGCAAGCCCAGAGCGTCAACTTGACCTGGCCCCAATACGATGCCATGAAAGCTGCGGGCACGCTCCCCGCGGAGTTCCACATCAGCTACCCCGCCGTGGCTCCCCCGAAGGTGGTGGTGCAGGACCAGCCCAAGGGAGGAGGGGGGCAAGGCGGAAATTGCAACTGTTGGAAAGATCCGGATGACACCTACACCACCATTGACAACGCCACCCAATGGAATGCCAGCGGCTTCGGCAACGGCGATGACGGCTCCTACGGACCGGTAAACCTGCCGTTCAACTTCAACCTCTATGGCCAGACGTACAACGTGGCCTACATCAATATCAACGGCAACGTATCCTTCGGGACCTACATCGGAACCTACAGCTCCTCCGCCTTCCCCACCACAGGCCCCAGCATGGTGGCCCCGTTCTGGGCGGATGTGGACCTTCGGCCGGTGGTCGCAGGGCAGAATTTGGTACAGTACAAGGTGACGAGCAACGCGCTTTACGTGAACTGGACCAACGTGGGGTACTACAACATGCAAATGGACAAGCTGTGCACGTTCCAGCTCATCATCAGCGATGGCACCAACACCGACGTGGGCATCGGCAACAATGCCTCCTTTTGCTACAAGACCATGCAATGGACCACGGGATCTGCCTCCCAGGGTGTGAACGGGTTCGGCGGGACACCCGCCACTGTTGGCGCCAACAAGGGCGATGGGGTCAACTTCATCCAGTTCGGGCGGTTTGACCATGCGGGCACGGATTACAACGGACCTTTCGGTGCACCGGGCGGCATCAGCTGGCTGGACAACAAGAACTTCGTGTTCAACACCACCACCACGGGCGGTTCCAACACCCAGAACATCCCACCCATCGCCAGCAGTACATCGCTGTGCGATACCATTGACGTTTGCGTGAATGAGCTGGTGAACCTGGACGTGAACTTCCTGGCGCCGGAGGCCGGGCAGCTCACCACGGCCAGCTACACCATTGTTCCTCCGCTGAACGCCACCATCACCGAAACCAACACCAGTCCGGCAAACACGGCCAATCTGCACCTGCAGTTCATCCCCACCATTCCGGACACGGGGGTCCATGTGATCACCTATACGGCAAGCGATGACGGCACTCCGGCCATGACCTCCTCGGTCTCCGTGGCCGTCCGCGTGTTCTACGTAGCCGCCCCGCCACCGGTGATCACCGGCGATACCGTAGCCTGTGCGGGCCAGGGCGTGGTGCTCACGGCAAGCGGCGGATACCAGCACTATGAATGGTCCAACAACTGGAACGACAGCGTGGTGCTCGTTGGGCCCGGCACCTATTACGTGCAGGCCAGTACCGGTGCCTGCATTCTTGTGTCCAACACCATCGTGGTGCATGAAGCTCCCGCTCCGTCACCGGTGATCGAAGGCGTACTGTTCAACTGCGGCGGCAACCCGGCGGTGCTCACCACCGACACCACCTACAACTCTTATACGTGGAGCAACGGCAGCCATGACCCAAGCATCAGCGTGGGCACCGGCACCTATTCAGTAACAGTGACCAACGGCGAGGGCTGTTCGGGCACTTCGGCATCGGTGAACGTGAACAGTGCCAACTCCCCCACTGCCAACTTCATCGGTAATCCGAACGGCACCGTGTTCCCGGGCGCCACGGTCACGTACACCAACACATCCAACCCCAACGGCGGCACCATCACCAGCGTGGTATGGTCCACCGACTCCATTGGTGGCGGGACGGGCAACACCTTCACCCACCAGTTCATGGTGCCCGGCACGTACAACATCACGCTGACGGTTACCACCGCGGATGGCTGTACAGGCACCTACACCTACCAGCAGGTTGTTGTTCCCGTGGAGATCGTGATCCCGAACGTCTTCAGCCCCAACAACGACGGGGAGAACGATGCGTTGGCCTTTGAAGGGGCCCAGTACTATCCGAATACGTCGCTGTCCGTCTTCAACCGTTGGGGCCAGGAGGTGTACAGCAGCACCAATTACAAGAACACCTGGAAGCCGGGCAAGGACATTGCCGAAGGCACCTACTTCTTCATTCTGAAACTGATCAACGGGAAGGAGTACACCGGCAACGTGACACTGTTGCGCTAACCCCCGCCATTCCTATTGCGAAAGCCCCGTGCAGCGGGGCTTTCCGCTATCTTGCCCCACTCCATGAAGGTCATTGACCACCTGCGCAGCAGCAAGCGCACCCTGTTCTCTTTCGAGATCTTGCCTCCATTGAAGGGCAAGGACATCCATTCCATTTATGCGGGCATCGATCCGCTGATGGAGTTCAAGCCCAGCTTCATCAACGTGACGTACCACCGCGAGGAAGTGATCTACAAGGAGCGCGGCCAGGGGCTGTTGCAAAAGATCCGGTTGCGCAAGCGTCCCGGCACCGTGGGCATCTGCGCCATGATCAAGGCGAAATACGATGTGGACACGGTGCCCCACCTGATCTGTGGCGGCTTCAGCCGGGAAGACACCGAGGACGCCCTCATCGAGCTCAACTTCCTGGGGATCGACAATGTGTTGGCGCTTCGCGGCGACCCCATTAAGAGCGAACCTCATTTCATTCCGGAGCGGGACGGGCATGCCCACGCCGAACAGTTGATCCGGCAGATCGCTGGCCTGAACCACGGCAAATACCTCTACGAGGAAGAACAGGAAGCCTCGCCCACCAGCCTTTGCATCGGTGCCGCCTGCTATCCGGAAAAGCACCAGGAGGCGCTGAACCTCGGTACGGACATCGCCTACCTGAAGCGGAAGGTGGACGCCGGCGCGGACTATCTGGTCACGCAGATGTTCTTCGACAACCAGCGCTACTTTGACTTTGTGGACCGCTGCCGCAAGGAGGGCATCACCGTGCCCATCATTCCGGGCCTGAAGCCGCTCACCAACTTCCGGCACGTGGCCTTCATCCCCAAAACTTTCCACATTGACCTGCCCGATGCGTATGCCCGCGAGCTGGTGAAATGCACCACGGATGAGGCCGTGTTCCGCTTGGGGATTGAGTGGACCACGCAACAGGCCAAGGAACTCCAGGCTGCCCATGTGCCCAGCCTGCACTTCTACACCATGGGCAAGTCTGAGGCGGTGAAGGCGATCGCGGGGAAGTTGTTTTGAATTGATGCAACTCGTTGCGCCCATTGGCGCGTCTTGGATGAAGTACCTTGCATCCCATGCGCCTCCTCTTCCTCCTGCCCTTGGCCCTGTCCACTGCCCTGCAAGCCCAATGGGCCAATGATGCCGATGGCATTGCACGTGCGGAGCATCCACACCCGCCCACTGAACGCAGCGGTGCCCCGCCCACGCGCGGCTACGACCTGAAATACCACCGCTGCACCTGGGCCCTGGGCCCTGCCGTGCGCTACATCAGCGGCACGGTCACCTCTTATTTCACAAGTACGCAGGACTTGGGGCAACTGATCTTCGACCTGAGTGATAGCCTTGTTGTGGACAGCGTGGTGATGCACAACAATGTGCTTGCCTTCAGCCAGGAACCGGGCGACCTGTTGGCCGTAACGCTGCCCGCCGTGATGCCCTCGGGTCAGTTGGATTCGGTTTCCGTTACCTATCACGGGGTGCCCCCGGAAGCTGGCTTAGGCAGCTTTGTAACGGATGAGCACGACGGCACACCGGTGCTTTGGACGCTCAGCGAGCCTTATGGCGCAAAGGATTGGTGGCCTTGCAAGCAGGACCTCAACGACAAGATCGATTCGCTGGACACCTATGTCACCACACCGGTCGCATACCGTGCAGCAGGCAACGGCGTGCTGATGCCAGCCGACACCATCGGGTCCGAGGTCACCTGGCATTGGAGGAGCCGCTATCCCATTGATCATTACCTGGTGGCCACGGCGGTGACCAACTACCAAGTGGACGTGCAATACGCCGTAGTGGATGGCGACAGCATACCGATGGTGAGCTATGCCTATCCGGAAGAGATCGGCACGGCCGTGGACAACATGCAGAACCTGGTGCCGAAAATGGTCCTCTTCAGCCAGTTGTTCGGCACGTATCCGTTCGCGAACGAAAAGTACGGGCAGGCCAAATTCGGTTGGGGCGGGGGCATGGAGCACCAAACCATGACGTTCTTGGGCGTGTACCATCCGGAGATCTCCTCCCATGAGCTGGCCCACCAATGGTTCGGGGACAAGGTGACCTGCCATAGCTGGGCGGACATTTGGCTCAACGAAGGATTCGCCACCTACCTCAGTGGCCTGGCTTATGAATACTTGTCGCCGCAGTACTGGGACATCTGGAAACGCTCCAAGGTGAACAACATCACCAGCCAGCCGGACGGCAGTGTATTCTGCACGGACACATTGGACCAAGACCGCCTGTTCAGCAGCCGGCTCACGTACAACAAGGGTGCCATGGTGATCCACATGCTGCGCTGGCTCTGCGGGGACAGCGCCTTCTACACCGGGATGCGTGCCTACCTCAACGACCCGCAATTGGCTTACGGAACCGCCACCACAAACGACCTCAAGGCCCACTTGGAAGCCGCTTCCGGCCTGGACCTTTCCGGTTTTTTTGCCGATTGGTACACGGGCCAAGGCTATCCATCCTACACCACCACCTGGTCACAGCAAGGCAATGGGCAGGTAACCGTATTGCTTTCGCAAACCACGTCCGATCCTTCGGTGGACTTCTTCGAGCTGCCTGTACCGCTGCGATTTTTCGGCGGTGGAACAGACAGCACGGTGGTGCTGGACAACACCGTGAACGGCCAGCTTTTTTCTTTCCACCTGCCCTTCACCGTGGACAGTGTAAAGTTCGACCCGGACACTTGGCTGATCAGCGCGAACAACGAGCTGGCCATGTCCGTGGAGGACCTGTCGAGCACGGAACATGTACTGGTACTTTACCCGAACCCGGCTACAGACCGGATCGCATGGCACGCAGGCATACCGGCCAACGGCACCGTAGCTGTGTTTGACGCCATGGGGCGTACCGTATGCACGGCGAATGCCCGCGCAGGCATGCTGGATGTTTCAAGGCTGGTGCCCGGCAGCTATATCCTGGAACTGCGAAACGCAAGAGGCCTGCTCCGCTCACGCTTCATCAAGCGCTGACGCGGCCTGCAAGCATACGGGCCACGTATTTGCCCAGCACGTCGAACTCCACGTTCACCCGCTGGCCCGCGGCCAATGAACGGAAGTTGGTGTGTTCAAAGGTGTACGGGATCACTGCAACGCTGAAGGAATCCACCTCCAACGCGGCGACGGTCAGGCTCACGCCGTTCAGGCAGATCGAGCCTTTCATCACGATCAATGCCGGATCTTGCGGCAAGCCGAAGGTGAACCACCAACTACCGTCGCGCGCTTCCTTTCCGGTACACTGCAGCGTTGCGTCCACGTGGCCCTGCACAATATGCCCGTCCAGCCGGTCGCCCAGGCGCATGCTGCGCTCCAGGTTCACATGATCGCCCGGCTTCAGATCACCGAGCGCGGTGCGCCGCAACGTTTCCTCAACAGCGGTTACACGGTAGCGGCTGCCGTTCAGTTCCACCACGGTAAGGCACACGCCATTGTGCGCCACGCTCTGATCGATGCGCAGCTCCCGGGCCATCGGCGCCTCCACCACGAGATCCTTGTTTGTGCCGGCGCCGGTCACCTCCACCACCTTCCCCACTTCCTCCACAATGCCGGTGAACATCAGTTCTGTTGTGTGTGGACGCCGTCCAACAAGTGCACGTAGCCTTTCAGCACCACCGGCTCCGTTCCCGAAAGCCGTTTGAAGAAGACCTTGCACACATAGAAATACACGCCGTCCGGCACGGGTTCGCCGTTGTTGTTCAGTGTGCCGTCCCAGCG
>JAFDZG010000207.1 GCA_018267065.1 Bacteroidota bacterium | reverse complement strand
TATGCGGTGATCACGTCCAAATTGCTGGATGAGTATGATCATGACCTGGCCGGCATCAGCAGCCAAAGGGACAGGGAGCTGTACTTGAAGTTGGCTGAAACGGAGCTAAGGGCGGAGTTCGAAGGCGACCTGAAGGAAATGACCATGACCCAAGGCCGGATCTTGGTGAAGCTGATCGACCGGGAAACGGGCCATACGAGCTACGAACTGGTGAAACAACTGCGGGGCTCCTTCCAAGCGTGGATGTGGCAAGGCTTGGCAAAACTCTTCGGCCAGGACCTGAAGGGGGAGTATGATCCCGAAGGCGATGACAAGGTGGTGGAATCGATTGTGCGCCGCATTGAGAACGGCGAGCTGGCCACCACGCCAAGAGCACCCCGAACGGATAAAGCCACCGCCAGGCTTGAAAAGCGCAAGGCGCGGCTTTACAAGCGCTATGGCGTTGCCCCACCGGTGATCTCCGCGAATTAGTGGCCTTGGTACTTGTTGGTTGGGGCAAAGACCTCACAAATGGAGCTGAAGACTTGTTGCGCGGCGGTCCGGGAATTGGATTTCCCCGGTAACGGTGCCCAACCCCTTGGTGCGATGCGTTGGTCCTGTCCGTACTTGCGCTGTCCATTGGGTTGAAATGTGTTCTTGGCAGGGTGTCGGGCAGCCCCCGGTGTTGCACAGTTTCATACCAACGATGAAAGACGGCCGGGAAAAGGCCGGCCTGGTAAAACAACTGCGGCCCGGCAGGATTGCCGGGCCGCAGTTGCACAACTCAAACAGGCTCTTAGAACACCACCTTTTGGCCACGCGGGCGGACCAGATGCTGCGCCTGCTGGATCACCAGGTCGCCGGTTTCGTCAAAAGCGATGGAACCCATGGAAGGAGCTGCGGCCATCACTTCCGCGGGCTGTTCAGCCTCCATGGCAACGCCGAAGGAAAGGTGGGGCCGCTTGCCGTTGAAGGAAGCGTCGTTCATGTTGTGTGTGTCCACCGACACCACTTTGGTAACATGCCCTGGCTTGCGGAAATGGATCATCGCCACGGCGTTGGAAGGCAACAGCAATTCCACCCGGCCATCGGCATCGGGACGGCCCCAGTCCTGGGTGCCGTTCACGTTTACTTCCACGATCACCCCGTTCAGGTTGCCGTCCGCCACGTCCATCCATGCGGTCACTGCCAGGTGATCTGCCGGCGACTCCGGCGGAACGGCCTTGGCATTGGTGTTGGAGAAGAGGCCCAAAAAAGCTGCTGCGCCCAAGATCACTGCGTGCCGGAGAGTATTTGCCATGTCTGTGAAGGTTGATCCAAGCGCCTCAACGCCGACCAGGGGCCGGAGTTCTGATAATTCGCTGAAAGCGGGGACCAAGCGGGTTAAAGGTTGGTTTTCGGGCCGCGAAATTATCCGCCTGGAAGGTTCAAGGCCCAATTGGGCCATTTGGTTTTCAATACCCTTGGAAAGCCAACGATTTTCCCGGCCGGTTGGAAGGCAGTAGCTGGGTACTATGCAGGCATCACCAAGCCCAAGGCTGCGTGGCTTGCCGACCTGATGGACTGCAACATGGCGGTGTCTTGGGCGAGCGAATGGCCGTGGCTGGGAACCATTCGCCGCAAGCCATCATGCCGATCCGAATTGGCCACACGTTCCTGGAAACAGCGCGGGATCAGGTTCAACATGATGGAAACGGCGGTGCTGGCACCGGGTGACGCGCCCAGCAGGGCCGCCAAGCTGCCGTCCGCGGCTGCCACCAGCTCAGTCCCGAACTCCAAGATCCCGCCTTCCTTGGGGTCTTTCTTGATGACCTGCACCCGCTGGCCTGCGATGGCCAGCTCCCAATCTTCAAGCTTGGCGCTCGGCATGAATTCCTTGAGTTCCTCCAGGCGTTCTTCCGGCGTAAGGCGTACCTGTTCGATCAGGTATTTGGTGAGGTCCAGGTTTTTCCATCCCGCTTGCATCATGGGGACCAGGTTGTCCCATTCCAAGGAGGAAGGCAGGTCCAGCCAGCTGCCATGCTTCAGGAATTTGGTGGAGAAACCGGCGAACGGACCGAACAGCAAGGCGTGGTCCTCGCCGATGGTGCGCCGGTCCAAATGGGGAACGCTCATGGGCGGGCTCCCGCTCTTGGCCTTGCCGTAGACCTTGGCGTGGTGCTGCATGATGATGCGCGGGTTGAGGCAGCGCAGCCACTCGCCGCTCACCGGAAAACCGCCATATCCGGCCGCTTCGGGAATGTCGCTCTTTTCCAACAGGGGCAAGGCTCCTCCACCCGCACCGATGAAGACGAACGGAGCATGGTACACCTGGCGCATGCCCCGTTTGAGGTCTTTTGCCTCCACGCGCCATTTACCGTCGTCCGTGCGTTCCAGGTCCCGCACCTCATGGCCCAGGTGCAAAACCACTTCCGGTTGCTTTTCCAGGTCTGCGAAGAGCAGGCGCGTCAAGGCACCATAGTTGACGTCGGTGCCCAGCATGGAGCGCGTGGCCGCGTAGATGCCGTTGTCATGCCGGTCTTTCATCAGCAACGGCGCCCATTGCGCGATCACGTCCCGGTCAGCGGTGAACTCCATGCCGCGGAAGAATGGGTGTGCGGCCATGGCGGCGTGGCGCTTGCCCAGGAAGTCACGGTTTTCCGCGCCTTCCGTAAAGCTCATGTGCGGCAGGCTGTTGATGAAGCGCTGCGGTTCCAAGCGCTTTTGGCGGGCCAGCCATGCCCAAAACTGCTTGCTCTGCTCAAATTCCTCATCCACCTTCAGTGCTTTGGTGAGGTCGATGCTGCCGTCAGGGCGTTCCGGCGTGTAGTTCAGCTCGCACAGGCCCGCATGGCCCGTTCCGGCGTTGTTCCATGCATCGGAACTCTCGCCTGCAATGGCGTCCAGGCGCTCAAACACATGGATCTTCAATTGCGGGTCCAGTTCCTTCAGCATCACGCCCAGCGTGGCGCTCATGATGCCGCAGCCGATGAGGACCACGTCTGTTTCGGTGTGTGCGGGCATGGGTCTTTTTCAGAATGGAACAAGCCTGGGAACGATTTGATCGCGGACGGGGCAGATCACTGGCAGCGAAGCGGAATGGCGGTATGCCTACGGGCAAGGCACCTCAGGGATCAACGTGCTGTAGGTGACCTTGGACTTGTCCTTGAACACCTGGATGCTGTCGCCGGTCATTTCCCCGGTGGCCACCTGAAGGCCGCCCTGTTGCATGCGGAAGATCACCTCGGTATGGCCGGTCATGCCTTCGGCGTTGTACGTGTACAGTGCCGTGATCACGTTTCCTTCACGGCTTCCCTGAAAGGTGCCGGTCATGTGGTCCTTTTCCCCCGGCAGCCAGTTGTACACGCCATTTGCCAAGTCGCCTACAAGGTCCATGCGGATGTAGAGGGAATCCGGTGTGCCCGGAAAGGTATCGGCATCCACCACCATGGGCGGGTTCTGGGTGATCTGCAGGTAGCAGTGCGCTTCGTTGGCGGGCTGCGCGGGGGCCTGGTCGCCTGCGTTGCCGGTTTTCGCGCCGGGCGGAGTACATGCCGCAAGCAGCGGAATGCACAGTAATATGCGAGCCCCGGTTGCCATGGTCAATGCAGCTACTTCACCTGTTCGGCCCCGACCGCCAGTAATGCATTCAGCTTTTGCAAATAACCGATCATCGTTTCGTCTGCATCCGGGGCGGGTTCATTTCCGTAAGCCGCAACCAGGTCCTGGTTGTTGAAGTCCTTTAACCGGGCCTCCACATATTCCTTGGTCAAGGGGCGGACATTCCCGGTGCGCTGGCTCAGGACATACGTAAATCGCTGGTGGGCCGTGGCTGCACCGGCAATGGCACCGCCTATCAATGCGGTATTGAACGCTTCGCTATTGGTCATGCAGGCACGGAAGACCACAAAGTTGCCATGCGTCAACGCCAAGGCATACCATTTCTGCAACTTCAGGTGTGCCCCATTCAGGAACAATGAGTCGTTGTGTACTACTGCATAGATCTCCTTTTTCAGGAATTTTTTCCCAATGGAATCGCCGGGTGATTCCATGCGGTAGTCGTTTCCGCCATTGAATGCAATGTCACCGGAGGAACGGAGAACGGGAAGGAGGTTTGGATCGGAATCCGGGTTGCCTTTACGCAATTGCTCCAACGTAAGGTAGATGCCATTGGGCATTTTACCGCCTTGGGCCCAGGAAGGGAGGTTCCCGATGGACCAAGCGGCAAGCAATGCCACGAAGTGGAGACGGATCATGATGCAACTGCAAATGCGGGGGCCACCTTGCTTTCCTTGCTGCCGGCGGTGTAACTGTAGAAGCCTTCACCGCTCTTTACGCCCAGCTTGCCGGCGGTGACCATCTGCACCAGCAGCGGGCAAGGCGCATATTTCGGCTGGCCGAAACCGTCGTGCAGCACGCGCAGGATGGCCAAACAGGTGTCCAGGCCGATGAAGTCCGCCAGTTGCAGCGGTCCCATGGGATGGGCCATGCCCAGCTTCATCACGGTGTCGATCTCCTCCACGCCGCCCACGCCCTGGAAGAGCGTTTCGATGGCCTCGTTGATCATGGGCATCAGGATGCGGTTGGCCACGAAGCCTGCATAGTCATGTACTTCCACGGGCACCTTGCCGATGGCGCGGCCCAGGTCCATCACCGCCTTGGTCACGGCATCGGTGGTGTTGTAACCGCGGATCACCTCCACCAGCTTCATCACGGGCACCGGGTTCATGAAGTGCATGCCGATCACTTGCGCGGGCCGCGCAGTGGCAGCGGCGATCTTGGTGATGCTGATGCTGCTGGTGTTGGTGGCGAGGATGCAGCCTGCCGGTGCATGGGCATCGATCTCCTTGAAGATCTTCAGCTTCAGCTCCACGTTTTCAGTGGCGGCCTCCACCACCAGCTCCGCATCTTTCACGCCATCGGCCGTTGAAGTGCTGGTGGTGATCCGCATCAGTGCGGCATCCTTGCCGGCTGCGGTAAGCGTGCCTTTGGCCACCTGCCGGTCCAGGTTTTTGGCAATGGTGGCGATGGCCTTGTCCAAGCTGGCTTGTGCAATGTCGATCAATGTGACCTGATGGCCTCCCTGGGCGAATACGTGCGCGATGCCGTTGCCCATTTGGCCCGCGCCGATAACGGAAATGTTCATGCGGCGAATGTAGGGGCGGGGCGCGCAAGTAGGGACGAGGCGTGCAGCGCCCCTACTTGCCGTCGCCCTTCAACATGATGATCACGGTGTAGGCCAGGATCTTCAGGTCCACCGCGAGGCTCATGTTTTCGATGTAGAGTATGTCGTATTTCAGGCGGCGCACCATTTGGTCCACGTTTTCGGCATAGCCGAACTTCACCTGCCCCCAGCTGGTGATGCCGGGACGCACGCGGTGCAGGTGCCGGTAGTGGGGGGCCACTTTGAGGATCTCATCGATGAAGTGCTGCCGTTCCGGCCGGGGGCCCACCAGGCTCATTTCGCCTATTAGCACGTTCCAGAACTGCGGCAGCTCATCCAGGCGGCCCCGGCGCAGGAAACGGCCGATGCCGGTGATGCGCGGGTCCGATGCGCTGCTGAGCTGGGGCCCATTGCGCTCGGCATCGCACACCATGCTCCGGAACTTGATGATCTTGAACGGCTTGCCCCCTAAGCCGATGCGTTCCTGGCGGAAGAAGACCGGCCCCGGGGAACCCAGCTTCACCGCCACGGCGATGATCAGCAGGAACGGGGAGAGCAACACCATGGCCAGGATGCTGAAGCCCACGTCCATCGCCCGTTTCAGCGCGAACTGCCACGCCGGCATGATCTGGGGGTTCACCTCGATCAAGGGGGCGCCGAAGATGCTGGTCATCTTCACGCTCCCCGCCAGGATGTCGTACATGTCCGGGATGATCTTGATGCGCACGGCCGTGCCGTCCAGCTCGTTCAGGATGCGGCTGATGTGGGCGTGCTCGCTGCTCTCCACGGCGATGATGGCTTCCTCCACGTTGTGCTTGGGGATCAACGTGTGCAGCTCATCCCACCGGCCCAGGCGCTGAACGCCCAGTTCGGACAAATGCTGGTCGCCGCCGTTTACGTTCACAAAGCCCACGAACCGGTTGCCCGGCGATTTGTGCAGCCCTTTGATCTCCTGGTAGATGGCGATGGCGCGTTCATTGCCGCCGATCAACAGGGTGTTGAAGCCGATGCGGCCATCATGCACGCGGCGCACCGTGTTGCTGGTGATCAGGAAGCGGAAGAGGAAGAACAGCGAGAAGTTCAGCAGAAAGAGGGCGCCGAAGGAGCGGTAGTAATAGCTGGGGCCTGCCACGGCATCATCCAGCAGCAAAGCGAAGAAGATGATGATGGAGCCGATGAAACTGATGAGCAGGGTTTGCCCGAGTTCCTTGGTACGGAAGCGGCGGTAAACGTCGGAATAGCCGCCGGCCATCAGGAACATGCCGGCCCAGAACAGGGGGATCAGTGCCAAGCCAAGCCAATACTTATGGTCCACTTCCACGGGTACCTTGTAGCCAAACTTGATCGGCTCCAGGTAGGCTTTCCGGAAGAGGAAGAAAATGGTCCACGCCAGTGCGGCAGCGATCAGGTCCGCTGCAACATAGAGCAATGTCAGTGGACGATTGCGCATGTTCAAGGCTGCACCAACTTTACGTTGTCCAGGTCAACGGTGGCGGTGGCGGTGCCATCCGGAAGGGAAGCCTGAATGAAGAAGCGCTTGTCCATTGCTCCCGCTACGTTCCATGGGGTTGCAAGGTCGATGTACACTTTGTTCCAGGGCATGCTGCCGTCGGGGAGCTTGGTGGCCTTGAGGAATACCACCGTTGCCCAGGAAGGAGTGCCTTGCACCGTTACCCTTACACCCACTTGGAAGGGGGCATCGCACCGGTAATCCATTTCCAGGAATGCCGTGCCGCCGATGCTTGTGAACGGATCGCCGCTGCTAAGGCCCCTGTACATCGGATGGCTGGCATCCAAGAAGATCCGCCCGTTCCCTGATCCCTGGCCCACCAAGGTGCTGTCCGAGGGAACAATGGTCATCGTGGCCGTGCAATCCACGGTGTCAAAGCGCAAGCCGGTGTCAAAATCGGCAAGCCAATAGATCAGGTTGTTGTAGTAGTGGAACTGGGGCTGCACCACCTGGGTCTGTTCCGGCACCAGGTTCAGTTGTTGCTGCCAGGTTTCATAAAAGGGGTACTGGATGCGGTCGTCCGCGATGCCGTTCTTGCGTACACCGGCGATCAACTTCACGCTGGTGGGGCCGTCGGCGATCAAGGGGACCTGCTTGCCCGGCTCCCACACCCCGGCGGGCTGGTCATTAACATAGACCCAGAGGTCCGTGATCTTGGAAGAGATCACCTGTCCGTTGGAACCCGATACAACCGGCGCATCCACCTCCAGGTAGGAAGGAATTGAACCGTCCTTTTTACAGGCGGCAAGAATGAGCAGTAAGAGGCCGGGGATCGCCAGCGCGCGGGTCATTGTATTCCTGTAAGGGTAACGCATGGGCCGGTGGATCAGTATGGGGCTCAAAGGGTGCGCGTGCCCATGGATGCCAGTACGCGATGGGCCAATTCCAGGGCCGCAAGGCCGTCAGCGGCGGTAACCTCCGGTTCCTTGCCGCTGCGGATGGCCTGCGCAAACGCGCGCAGTTCTTCACGGATTGCATTTGTGGCGGGAATTTCCGGCTTGTCGAAGGAGATTTCGCGATGGCCCTTGCCCGGCCCCAGGTCCATGGTCACCGCAAAGGGGTCCGGGATTTCCACGGTCCGCATGCGCATGATCTCCGTCTCCTTCTTCAACATGTCCACGGCGATGTAGGCATCCTTTTGGAAGAAGCGGCTCTTCCGCATTTTTTTCAAGCTGATCCGGCTGGCCGTAAGGTTGGCCACGCAGCCGTTGGCGAAGGCGATGCGGGCGTTCGCAATGTCCGGCGTGTCGCTCACCACGGCCACGCCACTGGCATGCACTTCGGTAACGGGTGAACCGGTGACGTGCAGGATGATGTCCAGGTCGTGGATCATCAGGTCCAGCACCACGCTCACGTCTGTGCCCCTGGGATTGAACTCCGCCAAGCGGTGGGTTTCAATGAACATGGGCTGGTGCAGTGCTCCCCGGGCAGCCAGGAACGCCGGGTTGAAACGTTCCACATGCCCCACCTGAACCCTTAAACCCTTGCTGCGCGAATGATCGACCAGTTGCCGGGCCTCATCCAGCGTATGGGCTATGGGTTTTTCAATGAACACATGTTTCCCGGCATCCAGCGCATGCATGGCGCAATCGTAGTGCGCCAGGGTGGGTGTCACCACGTCCACGGCATCGCAGCTGGCGATCAACCCGGCCAAATCCCCAAGAACGGGGACGCCAAATTCGGCTTGGACTTTTGCAGCCTTGTCCGAATGGGGGTCATACACCCCGGTGATCTCAAAATCAGGCAGTTCATGCAGCTGTTGCACATGGATCCGCCCCAAGTGGCCGGCGCCCAGAATGCCGATGCGAAGCGGGTTTTCCATTAAGGGCGGCAAATGTAGACCAACGGGATCGTGCGGCGCGGCAGCCGGTAGTTCCGGCTGCCATGCAGAAAAGATGAATGCTTAAGCAAGGGTTGCCATGGTAGCTTTGCGGCGCAACCATGCGGACGGATGATTTTCGCCACCAGGGCCTCAGGCGTCAACTGGTGGAGCATTTGAGGAAGAAGGGAATTACTTCCGAAAACGTATTGGCCGCCATCGGCAAGGTGCCCCGCCACCTGTTCATAGACGATACGGCCTTCGAACGCTTTGCATACGTGGACCAAGCGTTTCCCATTGGATGCGGCCAGACCATATCGCAACCCTATACGGTGGCTTTCCAAAGCGAGCTTTTGCAGGTGAAACCCGGTGAGAAAGTGCTGGAGATCGGCACCGGATGCGGATACCAGACGGCCATTCTGTGTGAGTTGGGGGCCAAGGTCTATAGCATAGAACGGCACCGCCCTTTGTATTTGGCAACCAAGACAAGGCTGGCGGCCTTGGGCTATCGGGCCACTTTGGTCCATGGTGATGGCTATAGGGGACTGCCTGTGCACGCACCTTTCAACAAGGTGATCGTTACCTGTGGCGCCCCGGAGATCCCCCAAGCATTACTGGACCAGCTGGTAGTAGGGGGGCGGTTGGTGATCCCGGTGGGCGGGGAAG
>JAFDZG010000206.1 GCA_018267065.1 Bacteroidota bacterium | reverse complement strand
GTCACGCTGCCGGCCAGTGTGATGGCCGCGTTGTTGGCGCATACCGATCCATTGGCGCCGGCATTCACCACGGGCGCTGGCGAGAAGGTGATCACCTTGGTGTCGCTGGCACTGTTGCAGCTGCCGTTGCCCGTGGTGGTAAGGGTGAGGGTAAGCGTGCCTGCGGCAATTTCCGCAGCCGTGGGCGCATAGCTCGTGGTGAGGCTGGTGTTGTTGGGGGTGAACACGCCGGTGCCGCCGCTCCACGCGCCGCCGGTGGCCACGGTCACGCTGCCATTGAGGGATACGGCCGCGTTGTTCGCGCACACGGTGGCATCAGCGCCCGCGTTGGCCGTGGGGGCCGGGGTGAAGGTGATCTGCATCTGGTCGGCGACCGCAGTGCACAAGCCGTTGCCGGTGGTGGTGAGCGTGAGGGTTACGGAACCATTGGCCACCTCCGTCGCCGTGGGCGTATAGGTGGTGTTCATGTTGGTGGTGCTGGGGTCGAAGCTGCCTGCACCACCGCTCCAAACGCCGCCGGTGGCCACGGTGAAGCTGCCGTTGAGGGTGACCGCTGCGTTGTTGCCGCACACGGTGCGGTCGGTGCCTGCATTCACCGTGGGTGTCGGGGTGATCGTCCAGGTAACCTGGTCGCTCACCGCGTTGCAGGTGCCGTTGCCCGCGCTGGTCAGGGTGAGGGTCACGGTGCCGGCCGTGCGCTCTGCCGCAGTGGGCGTGTAGGTTGCGTTCAGCGCGCTGTTGTTGGGGCTGTACGTGCCCGCACCGCCGCTCCAGATGCCGCCGGTGGCACCGGTCACGCTGCCGTTCAGGGCGATCGCTGAGTTGTTTGCGCATACGCTTCCATCAGCGCCCGCATTCACCACCGGTGCCGGGGTGAAGGTGATGGTGCGGCCGTCGGAAACAGCAACGCAATTGCCGTTGCCCGTGCTGGTGAGCGTGAGGGTGAGCGTGCCCCCTGCGATCTCCCCTGCCGTGGGTGCATAGCTGGCATTGAGGGTGGTGTTGTTCGGGGTGAAGGATCCCAGGCCGCCGCTCCACACGCCGCCCGCGGCGCCGGCCACGCTGCCGTTCAAGGCGATGGTGGCGTTGTTGGCACAAGCCGAGCTGTTGGCGCCGGCATTCACGGAGGGAGCACCGGTGAAAGCCAGGTTCACCTGGTCGCTCACAGCGTTGCAGCCGCCGTTGCCGGTGGTGGTGAGCGTGAGGGTCACCGAACCGTTGGCGATCTCGGTCGCCGTGGGCGTGTAGGTGGCCACCATGTTGGTGGTGCTGGGGTCGAAGCTGCCGGCACCGCCGCTCCATACCGCACCGGTGGCCACGGTAAAGCTGCCATTGAGCGAAGCCACGGCGTTGTTGGCGCAAAGCGATTGGTCCGCGCCGGCATTGGCCGTGGGCGCGGGGGTGATGGTGTAGGTCACTTGGTCGGTCACCGGGTTGCAGGTGCCGTTGCCGGTGCTGGTGAGCGTAAGGGTCACTGTACCTGCCGTGCGCTCCGCGGCGCTGGGCGTGTAGGTGGCGGTCAGGGAGTTGGCATTGGGGCTGTACGATCCGGTGCCGCCGCTCCACGTTCCGCCGGTAGCGCCGGTCACGCTGCCAGCCAGGGTGATGGCGGCATTGTTGGCGCACACCGTTCCGTCAGACCCTGCGTTCACCACCGGGGCCGGGGTGAAGGTGATGGTGCGGCTGCTGGTGGCGGGGAGGCAGTTGCCGTTGCCGGTGGTGGTGAGCACCAGGGTTACTGAACCATTGGCGATCTCGGCCGCCGTGGGGGTGTAGGTGGCATTGAGCGTGGCATTGTCCGGGCTGAAGGAGCCCGTGCCGCCGCTCCAGGTACCGCCGGTGGCCACGGTCACGCTGCCGTTCAAGGCAATGGCCGCATTGTTGGCGCACACCGAGCTGTTGGCCCCGGCATTGGCCGTGGGCGACGGAGTGAAGGTCAATTGCACCTGGTCGTTCACCGCCAGGCAGTTGCCGTTGCCGGTGCTGGTGAGCGTAAGGATCAGTGAGCCACTGTTGATCTCCCCGGCCGTGGGCGTGTAGGTGGCGTTCACGTTGGTGGTGCTGGGGTCGAAGCTGCCGGCGCCGCCGCTCCACACCGCGCCGGTGGCCACGGTGAAGCTGCCGTTGAGCGCCGTGGCCGCATTGTTGGAGCAGAGCACCTTGTCCGCTCCGGCGTTCACGGTGATCGCCGGGGTGAAGGTCACCAGCATGCTGTCCTTTACGGCTTGGCACACGCCGTTGCCCGTGGTGGTCAAGTAGATCCACACCGACCCGGCCGTGATGTCCGCGGCACTGGGCGTATAATTGGCGTTGAGGTTGGAGTTGGAAGGTGTGAATGTTCCGGTTCCGCCGGTGGTCCATACGCCGCCCACGGCATCCTGGATGGTGCCGCTGAGCGATACCACGGGGTTGTTGGTGCACACGAACTGGTCGGTGCCGGCATTGGGCACGGGCTTGGGCTGGAAAGTGAGTGTAAGCGCATCATCCTCGGGTTCGCAAGGACCCGTTGAGGTAAGCGTCAGGGTTACACTGCCCAAGGCGATGTCGCCGATACTGGGCTCATAGGTGGCGTTGAGCGCGTTGGCGTTGGGCTGGAAAGTGCCGCTGCCCGTGGTGGTCCATACGCCCGTGGTGCTGCCACCGGTAACCGTGCCCGTCAAGCTGGCGGTTTCGCCCGCGCACAGGTTCTGGTCCGTGCCGGCGTTCACTTCGATCTTGCCGGAGAATTCCGAGAAGAAGCCGTAGCGGCAACCGCTACCGGCCCCGCCGTTGATCACGCCCAAGGAGAACACGTCTGCGGAATTGCTTACCACAATGCCTTGGGTTACGGGGATCTGGGTGGTGTTGTACTGGATGTGCGCAGCCATCCATTCGCCATTGGTGCCCGGCACGGTAACAAAGGCCGAACCGGGAATGGTGGCTGTTCCAGGCCCGGCCACGGTAAAGCTGTTTTCCGCACCCGTGCGCACCAACAAGTTCAGGAAGAACCCTTCATTGGTGGAGCGCGTGAAGCCCACCTGCTGGCTGCCGGCGCAGTTCAGCGGGGGCAGGATGGCCATGCCCATTTCGCAGCCGAAACCCGTGACGTGGATCGCGTACACGGGCTTGGAGGCATGCATGTAGGTGGCATTGTCCGTGGCGCCGCTCAGGTAGTCCATGTCCTGGCGGTAGTACTGCCCCGCGAAGAGGGTGGCCACGGGCGTGGGGCTGCCGTCGATGTAGATCTTGGTGTTGTTCTCCACCGCCATCAGGAAGGTGGATTCATCACCGGTGTTGTACAGCGATCCTTTCACGGCGATGTAGTCCGTGCCCAGGATGTTCACCGGCACGATCTGGTCCAACATCAGGTCGTAGCATCCGCCGCTGGGGTTGTGGTTGCTGTCGTCCTTGATGGTGATGGCGATGGGCTTGTCCGAAAGCACCGCCGCGCCCGAGGGGTGCGTGAGCGGATCGGTATAGCTAGGGTAACTGGTGTTGGCGCAGGAATAGGTTTGGCCCGCGTTCAAGGTGACCATGAACGGCGTGAGCGCCGGATGGCCGTCCACGGCCACGGGGGAGTTGATCAGTACCGTGGTGTTGTTCTCGGTGGCCACGATGTCGAAAGAGGCAAAGGCCTTGTTGCTGTTGTTGCCGAAATCGTGGTTGTGGAAAGGCGGGTGCTTGTGCAGGGGGATGTAGAACTCCGTGCCCAGGCCGTTGCCGCCCTTCAGCGCAATGATGTCCGGGTTGTTCGTATTGCTGCTCTCATAGTAACAGGTGATGTTGGCCGTGCTGGTGATGTGCAACCCCGTATTGCATACCGTGTTGGTGGGCCTTGTTTCAAGCTGCGCCTTCAAGGAGGTCAGGTTGTAGCGCACCGAACTGTTGGCCGCCACGTTGATCACGATGGGGGTTCCCCCGTTGAACCCGGCGTTTGCCGGCTGCGCGATCGTCACCACGGCCGCCGTGTTCCCGGCGGTCACGTTGAAGAAGATGGGCTCATCCCCGGGGGTGTTGTGCAGGTACGTTACATCTGGCGGTGCCATCCAGAATTCCATGCCGGTCTGGGCGTGCAGCCCGGTGGGGATCAAGACCAGAAGAAGTAGGCGGATCAACGATTTCATGTGCATTTGCTAAAGCCCGGAAGGGGCAACAGGGCGTTCCTACGACCAACCCTTTCATCAAGTTGCGTTCGTCGAAAAATCCCTGCGGTTCGTCGAACCGCGGAGCGGCCCCCCTCCGTGGTCGCAATGAAGAAAGCCAGTGTACTGGTATCACGACGAAACGCCATGATCTTCCGACCAGGCCTGTGTTTTACCCGACCACCGGGAGGGGCTCCTTTGTCATTTGCCGCCTTCCCCTACCTTTGAATTTCCCTTGCCTTCCACATCGATGCCCGGATCAACAGTGCTCAGGCTGCCCCTCGTGGCCGGCTTGGCACTACCCTTCTTGGCCAATAGCCAGCCTGGGCCGTCGGCGAAAAGCTGCGACCCTGCCGTGATCGATTCGGTGATCACCAACAGTCCGCTGTGCGCGGGCGATCACATCAACCTGGCAGTGGTGGCCACGGGTGACATTCTTGGCTATTCCTGGGAAGGACCGGGCACAGGCACCTTTTTCACCTTCGAGCCCCAGTTTTCCTTCAGCTTCCAAATACTGGGGGAGTACACCATCATTGTATACGGAGAGTGCGGGAATGACACGGCCACGGTAACCATGACCGCCCAAGGTGCAGGGGCCGGCGTAAGCGATACCATCCACCTTTGCGACGATAGCCCGCCCTTGGACCTTTCAACATGCCTTGGCACACATGCGCCCGGCGGTTTTTGGACGCTTAACGGTTCACCGCACGGCAATGTGTACGACCCGGCCGTGGACGCCCCCGGTGATTATATGTACACCGTGCCATTCCCCGTGTCCTGCCCGGGGGCTGCCCAAAACGCCACCGTTACCGTGCAGGAAACACGCGTAGGACCCAATGCCACTTGGTCTTTGTGTGCCACGGACGGTGCCTTCAACATGATGTGGGCGCTGGAAGCCGATGCCGATACCGGCGGAACATGGTACCGCATGCAATTCCTGTCCTTGTTCCCACATTCGTCCCTATACAACCCAGCCGTGGATTCCAGCGGTATTTTCAGGTATGAACTGAACGGATGCTTTGCTACGGTGCAGGTAACGGAATGGCCCGCCTTTGCCTGGTTCGCCGATGCGGACAGCGATGGTTTGGGCGATTCCTTGACGGAAGTGGTGGCCTGCACACAACCGCCTGGCTTTGTGGCGGACAGCACCGACGCATGCCCGGCGCTGCCGGGTACGGTGGGCGAACCCTGTGACGATGGTGATCCGCTCACTTTCGACGATCAGATCACGGATTCCTGCACTTGCGCCGGCGACCTCCACACGGGTATTGCGAGTTCGGAGGGATCACCGTTGGACCTTGTGGTTTGGCCGAACCCGTTCGGCGGCGGTGCGCTGCACTTGCACTCACCGGTTACCGGCCCTGCCGAACTGCGTCTGTACAATGCACTGGGCGCGCTGATGTGGACCACTTCCGTGCAGCTCCAGGGGGATGCTGTTACCTTAACACCCGGTGGAAATTTGGCGCCTGGTGCTTATTGGCTGACACTTTCAGCCCAAAGTGAAAGAGGCTTCGTTCCCCTGATCATCAGGTAGGAGCGCCCCGGCCGGAACTTCCCGGCCAGGCTTTCGTTGAATGGTCTGTTTTCATCGACGGACCATGAAAAAACTCCCTTTGATCGCTTTGGCGTGCTTGGCTCTTGAAGCCTCGGCACAATCCGGGAAAGCGCCCCAGGCCAAATTCACTCCGGGCTATGCGGCCGTGCCGGTTCAGTCAACTCGGCAGGAGCAGGAGTTTGAACTGGTCTCTTTTGTGGCCGAACCGGTGAATGGCGAGGGCATCACCCTGCGCTGGGTCACCGGCGCCGAAGTGCCCGGTTGCTTTTTCTCCGTGGAACGTTCTTCGGACCGCATGACGTGGTACCCGGCTTTTTCCCAGCCCGGAGAAGGAGGCACAAAAGGATATGCCGCATACGAAGTGGTGGACATGGCTCCCATCGCCGGCGTTTCCTACTACCGCTTGGTCGCTTCCGCCGGAACGCGACAGTTGGAGGTCTCCGATGAATTTGCCGTGGAGTACGCCCCGGCCCCCCTCTTGCAATTCAGCAACGATGCCGTGCCCGGAAACTTTCGCGTGCAGGGCCATGGCGCCATCAGCGAGCTGCAGGTGCTCAACAACCGCGGCCAGTTCATTCCCATGGAGCTGCACTACGACGAAGGCCAGGTGGTGGTGAACACCACGGGCCTGGAGCCGGGCACCTACTTTGTGCAGGCCGTGGTGGCCGGCACGCCCGTGCTGCGCTCCGTTACCGTTACTGCCACGGGGGTCATCGGCGGTTAGCCCTTCAGGCGCACCACCACGCGATTGCCTTTCTCCGCCTCGCGGCTCACCTCCAGTTTGTCCTTCAAGGTGTTCACCAATGAGATGAGCGAGCCGTGGCCGTAACTGCGCGGGTCGAAGCCGGCGTCCAGTCGGCGCAGGGCCTGGCCGATGTTGCTCAGCAGGGCTAGATCATCCTCCCCCCGCTGCCACCAGTCGCCTGCCTACCGGAAGGCAGGCCCGGCCTGGTTCTTCCCCAAACGCACTTTACGGTTGGGCCGGAAGACTGGCGGGAGCGAGGGAGATAGGTTTGGCCGGGTTGCATCGCCTCTGTTCCTGGTTTGGATGGCGGGCTAACGG
>JAFDZG010000205.1 GCA_018267065.1 Bacteroidota bacterium | reverse complement strand
GACCAAAGCACCATCGAGGCCCCAACCGTCTTTCGGGCATTTGTGCCCCAAGTGCCCGTGGCCGCTGAACGCAGGTCGATCACGGATGCGGTACCGCTGAGGGCAAAACTTGCGGCTGTCATTGCCCCCAAATGGTTGCGGTGCCGCACCGCCAGGTTATAGTTGCCATTAGCCACATGCATGCTTACGGGGCTCTTCCCGTCAAGGTCCACCACATCCCCGTCGCGCTGCAGCAATGCAGCGCGTGCCGCCACGATGGTGGATGTATTGGAAGCATTGCGGAGCTCCAACCATACCCAATCCACGATCGCGTCGTTGCCGGAAACGTTCAGCACGCTTGGGGAAAGGCGGTGGGCAATGTCAGTACCCACCGGGGTAAACCCCAAGGCAGGATAGGGGTCGGTGGCAGGCACAAGCCCTTGGGTGCGCATGGCATCGTTCATCAAACCGGTGCCTTGCACGTAGGGACCGTCCAGTATTGCTTTCGCAGCGACCATGGAAGTGCGTGTTTCACCCTCCGTGGTGGTGATCCATTGGTCGGCAGCCAAACCGTAATATTTGTCCACCGTGCCGGAAGGCCAATGCACGATGGCGGAATCGGCCATGTTGTTGGCCCCGAGCCCGAAGTGGCAGGTGAATGAGCACACGATGCCATAGCTCTCGCCGGCGCGCACTTCGCGGATCTGCTTGCCCCAAGGCCCATAAAGCGTTACACGCGCCCCCACGCCGTCACGGTTGCTGTTCACTCCCTCCAGGTTGAAGTTCAGGAAGTGGTTGGCATTTCCGTTGTTCAGGTAGAGTTCATCCCGCTTGGTGGTGCTGGGCGTCACATAGCCGGAGCCATATCCCGCATACACATCAATGAAGCCATCGTGGTTCATATCTCCCAACGCAAAAGTCTGCAAGTTGCGTGCGGAGGGTTCGGGCAACATGCCCGGCATCTGTGTGAAGGTGCCGTCCCCGTTGCCGTGCAGATAAAATTCCGCGCTGCTGCCCAAATTGCCGGCGGTGATCAGGTCCAGGAAGCCGTCGTTGTCCAAGTCTTCAAACTTCGATTGCAGGAATGCTGCGGTCAACGCCAGTCCGCTTCCGGCGGTGGCGTCGGTATAATGGCCGGTGCCGTCGTTCACGAAGAACTGCATGGTGGTGCTGTGGTTGGTGACCACCATGTCCAGGTCGCCATCATTGTCCACGTCGCCAAAATCGGTGGTCCACGATTGCTCCCTGTTTTGCACGCCAAACGTCAAGGCCTGGTCCGTGTAATGGTTGGTGCCATCGTTGACGAACAACCGGTTCCACCGGCGTGGGTCGGCTGAATTGTTCACGCCTTGCCGGCAGTGGGCGATGAAAAAGTCAAGGTCTCCGTCATTGTCGAAATCGATGAACACGCTGCCGTAGTTGCCGCTCATGTCGCTGGAAGGTGTGGTGCTGAAATCCACGTAGTTGTTATAGGACAGATTGCCCGCCCCATCGTTCAGCCAAATGCGCGGGGCCCCGTTATCATGGCAACCGAAGGCATCCAACCAACCGTTGTTGTCAATGTCCGCCATGTTGGCGCACTGCATGAACATGCTGCCATTGTTCAAGCTGGCCCAGGATGCGGCTTGGCCCCTGCCCGATATCCGCAGGAAGTGCACCCCATCATTGGAGCCTCCGCTGAAGAAATCCTTGTGGCCGTCGTTGTCCACA
This sequence comes from Bacteroidota bacterium, assembly GCA_018267065.1. Taxonomy (GTDB): domain Bacteria; phylum Bacteroidota; class Bacteroidia; order Flavobacteriales_F; family PHOS-HE28; genus PHOS-HE28. The sequence goes on along the minus strand of JAFDZG010000205.1, from coordinate 5,818 downwards.
TCACCTGCGGCCATGCCCCATTGCTGGGCGGAAGAGGCCTGCCCCATGTCATAGCTCGTGAACGATCCGTCCGAGCCTTGGTAATCGATGTAGAGATGTTTGCTCTGGTCCAGCAGGATCAGGTCGTCGTAACCATCCCCGTCCATGTCCGCAATGCCCACGCAGCCACCCGAATGGGCGCTTTGGTCGGACAGGATGCCGGTGCTAAGGGTGTACGTTTGCCCGAATGATAGCGCAGGGGCCAACAGCGCACATGCAACGAGGGTAGCGTTCTGCTTCATGTTCATGGAGGACAGGAAAGGCGAAACTAACCGGGCCAGGGGCCAGATGTCAAGTCCGGCTTGATTTTTTCTTCCTTCATCCACCCGTGGGCCACGCTGGTCGAAATGGGGGATCCGGCCACCACCCCAACCACCCGGTCAGGGAAGCTGCTCCAACCGCAGGCTGGTAGGCAGGTTTCCCTGCAAGTTTGGAAGGATGGGGTCGCGGTCGTTGCCGACACCGGTGTATTGCACCACACCGTTCATGGTCACATCCGCTGTAAAGTAACCGGCAACCGTGTCCGTTGGGTCCAACCCGCCGAGCAAATTGATGATCACGTCCCGGTCATTTTGTGCGCCGGTGTATGCGAGCTTGCTGTCCGGCAGTGCATTTCCTGCCCAGAGCATCATCTTGCCGTCCAATGGCTTGCGTGCCTCGGTGCCATACGTAGCGGTTGCTGCGGCGGTAAAGTCCACGGTAGTGGCCGATGCTCCAAATGTAACGGCGGCAGCGGTCATGCAGCCCAAGTGGTTGCGGTGCCGGGCAGCGATGTAATAGGTGCCGGCAGGGGCCTCGAATGCCACCGGTGAAATTCCGTCCATGTCCACCACATCCCCGTCACGCTGCAGCAATGCTTGGCGTGTGTAAAGCACATTGGCCGGTGATCCCGCACTGCGCAGCTCGATCCGCACCCAATCCACAATGGCATCCGGCCCCGTTGCGGCCAGTACGGCCGCCCCGCAGCTTTCGCCGCCACCATTGCCCGCTTGCACAAAGCCCAAACCGGTGTACGGCTCCCCCTGCGGCAGCAAGCCTGCGGACCGCAGGTTGTCATTCATGAGACCGTCCGCTGCGTTGGGTCCTTCCAGCCAAAGCTTCACATTCAAGAGCAGCTGTGCGGGCGCAACAATGGAGAAATCCACATCGCCCACATCGTAGAAGATGTTTCCATTGGCCCGCACCATGACGCGCGCTTCCGTGGTAGTCGCGTTGGGCAAGATGACGGACTCCGTGCCGTCGTTGGCGGTTGCCCCGGCCAATGTGTACGGCCATGTGAGGCCGCCGTCGGTGCTGAGCAGGATGTCCACGTTGGCGCAATTCACCGGGGCGCCCGCAGTCCCGGCCGGGTCCCAAGTGATGTTACGGCTGCTGTTCGCCGTCCAAGAAACCGCCGTGTTCGGCTGGGTGACCACGAAAGGACCCGTGGACCCGCTCACGTTCACCTGCATGTCGTCCTGCGCATTGCAGCCGCCACCGGTGGCATTGTCGCGCACGGTTACGCGGAAGTGGTAGTTCCGTGCCACGGTGGAGAGCACCTCCCAATTGGGGGAAGGATTGCCGCCGGACAACACGGTGGGCAACTGCGGCACCCAGCGTTGGGGGGAAGCGGAAGGAAGCCAAGGCCTGAAATTCGGGCCGTTGTTGCTGGTGGCCACCGGCGGCTGGGTGGAAGGTTGCGCGTCCATTTGCTCCCAACTGTAGGTCAAGCTGTCCTGCTGATCGGCATCCGCCCCCGTGGCGGTAAGCACGAAAGGGGTACCCATGGGAATGGTGTAGTTCGAACCTGCATTCACCGTGGGCGGCGCGTTGACCAAGGGCACGGTTACGGGGCAGGTGCTGCTGTTTCCTTCCGTGATGTTGGCGTGGATCTCCTCCAGGCTGTATCCGCCGAACATGGCAATGCTGTGCGGTGCCACGTTCGGGGAGCAAACCCCGGCATAACCCATGATGGTGATGCCGCTGCCTACTTCCACCGAGGCCGGGTAAGCCCGGTTACAGGAATTGTTCTGTGTGTGGTTGCCTCCGTACTGGTGCCCCATTTCATGGGCCACGTAATCAATGTCGAACGGGTCGCCCACGGGTGCATCCAAACCGGTGACGCCGCCCGCTTTGTAATCCGTGCAGGGGGAATTGAGATAGGCCACTCCCCCGCCGCCAGTGCTGAATACGTGCCCGATGTCGTAATTGGCACTTCCGATCACCGCATCACACTTGGCCTGGTTCTCGTCCAGCATGGTGCCGCCATCGTCGTTCGTGTACCCGTCCGTGGCAGGGTCTGTGAAAACGAGCTGGTCATCGTTGCCAACGAGCACCATGGTGAGCGCTGCATCCCTTTCGTACACGCCGTTCACGCGGTTGAGGGTGGTGGCCATGGCGGCCACGGCCGGTGCCTTGTTGGTGCCCGTGGCCCCGAAAAAGTTGGCGTATTCCCCGGTGCAAGCCAAGGCCAGCCGGTAAGTGCGGAACTGGCAATCACCGGCGCGGTTGCTTCCGGCCTGCACCAGCCATTGCGCTGTTTGCTGCATGGCATGGGGCACATCATTCACCGCATCATAGCCGCAGGTCATTGCCTCGCCTCCGGCCCGGTGCACAAGGTCCTTCTTCCAATAGGCCTGATGTACCACGTTGTTGCCCATGGACACGGGGTCAATGAACGCATCGCCTTGCGGCAAGCCCGTCACCATGGCGTGGAAGCCGGCAGGCGTAAGATCGAACTTCACGCGAACACGCGGGTCGCCAACGGCAACGCCGGTGTATGTGCGGACCTGCGGATACCGCACGGCCATTTCCGCCTGCATCACCGGTGTTTCCAGGAAGCGAAACTGTTGGGAACTTCCATTGGGCAAGGGCAGGCTCACCAAGCTTTGCGCTGCGGGCAATTGCTGAATGCTGCCTTGGGCCGCCACGCTTAATTGCTGGCGCAAAGCCCCAACGTCCAACGAGTAGCCCAGTGCGCGATCCGGCACTATGTAGCGCCCGTTGCGGGGAGCAGGGGACAGTAGTTCCGGTTGCCAAACCTGCGGTGTTTGGGCAAAGGAGGCACCAGCAAGGCAAAAGATCGGCACGAGCAGCAATGAATGCGTATGCATGGTTTGGGTTGATTGCGTGAACTTGGTCCTGTGCCCAGGCAAGTTTCGGCAAAACCCGGAAAGCCAATGCAAGAAATGGCCCCAGCCTTGGGATCACAAGTGATCACGTCTGGCTCTGGGATGCTCCGGTCAAAGCAGCTCACGGATGATCCGTTCGGCGGTCACCCCTTCGGCTTCCGCCTTGTAATTGCGGACAAGCCGGTGCCGCAGAATGGGTTCCGCGACAGCTTGCACATCTTCAATGTCCGGGCTGAAGCGCCCGCGCACCAATGCGTGGCATTTGGCACCGATCACCAAGTACTGGCTTGCGCGCGGGCCAGCCCCCCAGCTCACGTGGTCCTTGATGACCTGCGGTGCATCCGGCAGGCCGGGGCGCGTGCGCGTGGCCAGCTTTACCGCGTATTGCATCACGTTATCGGGCACTGGGATCCGCCGTACCAATCCTTGCAGGAACATGATCTCGTCGCGGTTCAATACCGGCTTCACTTCAGCGGTGGTTCCTCCCGTGGTGGCCTTCACTACCGCAAGTTCATCCTGGTAACCGGGATAATCCACCCAGATGTTGAACATGAAGCGGTCCAGCTGCGCTTCCGGCAATGGATAGGTGCCTTCCTGTTCAATGGGGTTTTGCGTGGCCAGCACGAAGAACGGTTCAGGAAGTTTCAGGGTGTTCCCGGCGGCCGTTACCGCTTGTTCCTGCATGGCCTCCAGTAGCGCCGCCTGTGTTTTGGGCGGTGTCCGGTTGATCTCGTCCGCAAGGATGATGTTGGCGAACAGGGGGCCTTTTACAAAGCGGAACTGGCGGTCCTGGTCCAGGACTTCCGATCCAATGATGTCGCTGGGCATCAGGTCCGGGGTGAACTGGATGCGGTTGAAGCTGAGCCCGAGCGCACGGCCCACCGTGTTCACAAGCAAGGTTTTTGCAAGGCCGGGCACGCCCACCAGCAGGCAATGGCCCCGGCTGAATATGGCGATGAGCACATCGTCCACCACTTTGTCCTGGCCGATGATCACCTTGCTGATCTCGGCCTTCAGGTTTTTGTACTTCACGGCGAACTCTTCCACCGCGCGCACGTCGTTGATCTCTCCGCTCATGTTGTCGTGTAGTTCGCTGGATTCATGGCTGTGCCGGCGCCACGGGCCAGGGATGGTCGAATTTGCAACCCCGGTAGGCCGGGATGATGTTCACGTAGGTATCCTTCAACTTCTCTTTTACCCAGTTGTCCACGTTGCGCTGGCGGAGCTTGGCTTCCGCGGCCTGCTGAACAAGCGGATAATCCTCGTTCAAGTTCATGCGGTGCGGCCCGGTGCGCTTCAACAGGCGGAACACGCGGTAGCCGCGGTTGCCGTTGGGGTCATCAAAAGCCAAGGATTGACTGATCTGACCTGTTTGCAGCTTGTCCAGCACCAGGAAGGTTTTTTGGTCCAGGTCGCCAATGGCCCAGTGCGGGCTGTTGCTGCCGGGTTCCATCACTACACCGTTGGTGCCCCTGGTGTCTTCGTCGTCATTGTCTTCCGATGCGGCTTTTGAGAAATCCAATTTGCCGTCCCGCACCAATGTCATCAGGCTGTCCAGCCGGTCTTTGGCCGCTTGCAGGTCCACGGGGGATGTTTTGGGGATCAACAGGATGTGCCTTGCGTTGTATTGTTCCCCCTTGCGCTCGATCATCTCCATGATGTGGTAGCCGTACTTGGTCTTGAACACGGGGGAGATCTCGCCATCCTTCAAGCTCATGGCCACGGCATCAAACTCGGGCACCATTACGCCCAAGGGAACCATGCCCAGTTCCCCGCATTGTGCCGCAGACCCCGGGTCTTCGCTGTAGAGGATGGCCACGGTGCAGAAGTCCTTCTTGCCGGAGACAATGGCATCCCGGTATTCTTCCAGCTTCAGCTTCACGTTGCGGTCCTCCGTTTCCGTGGGCTTGGCATACACGGAGATGCGGGCGTATTCCACGCCGGCATTAATGAACGGCAGGCTGTCCTTGGGGATCTCGCGGAAGAATTGCTCCACCTGCCTGGGCGTTACCCGGGCATCCCCGGTGATCTTTTGCTGCATCTGTTGGCCAAGCAGTTGCTCCGCCACTTGATCGTGAAAGTCCGCCTTGATCTCCGTGACGCTTTTGCCGTAGAATTTCTCCAGCTTTTCACGCCCGCCGATCTGCTGTTCAAAGTAGGCGATCCGCCGGTCCAGCTCGGCACCCACTTGGTTCTCATCCGGCACCACGCTGTCAATGCGTGCCTGTTCCAGCAACAACTGCTGGTACAACAGGTCTTCAAATTCATTGCATGCAAGGGAATCGGTTACTTTCTCCCCTGCCTGCCTGGCCTGCTCCAATCGCCCGGCCAGGTCGCTGTATAAAATGATCCGGCCGGCCACATTGCCGATCACGCCATCGATGTACTTCCCCGGGGGGGCTGGCGATTGCACGGGTGCCTGGGCAACGCTGCTGCCGCACAGGGCCAGGCCCAGCAGGACGGCGTAACAGTTAAGGGAAGCGGACATCCTTATTGGCCAAGGCATTGTTGTACAGTTCCTCGCGCAAGCGCTCCACAAGCTTAAGCTTGCGCTGGTTGATGATGATGGCACGTATCTGCGGTTCAACCAGGTCTATCGGCGAGGTGCTGTCCTTTAACCGGTGGTCGAAAATGTCCACGAAGTAAGTACCGTTTGCATCTTTCACGAT
>JAFDZG010000204.1 GCA_018267065.1 Bacteroidota bacterium | reverse complement strand
GGGGCTTCGGCATCATTATGGACCGGTGATGCCGTACACCCCTTGATCCACCACCATCCGCTGCCCAAGCGGTTTCCTGCCGTAATGTCCAAGCGGCCGCTCCTATCCTTGAAGGATCAGGTGCGCTATAAGTTGTGGTCCCTGGTACTGCCCCTGCTCGGCAAAGGCAATTGGCTGGATGCCACCTTGCTTTGGCGCAGGCCGCTGCTTGCCGAAGCATCCAAACTGATCAAGCAGCACGGCATCCGGCAGGTGATCGCCACGGGCGCACCCTTCCGCGTGCTGGCTTATGGCGCCGAACTCAAACAACGCTTTCCGCAAGTCCGCCTGGTGATCGACCTGCGCGACGAGTGGACATGGGCGGGCCACTACGGCCTGGGCACCATGGGGCCGCGGCGCCAGGAACAGGAAAGGAACTTGGAGGCAACCGCCATCCGCACCGCCGACAAGGTGGTTTCCCCGCATGCCAAGGTGTTGGCGCACTTGGAACGGGCGTATCCGGACAGCGCACGAAACTGCACACTGTTGCCGCATGCCGTGGACCCGGACGATGTTGATCTCTCCATCAAGCCCAAGACCGGCGGGGTGTTCCGGATGATCTACGCCGGAAGCCTGTACGGCGAAAAGGAGGCCGGGCACTATTTCACCAAGTTGATGGAAGCCCTGGAAGCACTTCGGCAACAACGTCCGGAGCTGATCGCCCATTTCCGGTTCGACCTGTACATCACCGGCCGCGGAACTGATTGGTACCAACAGCAGGCGGCGGCGCGCGGCTGGCAGGAACAAGTGGTGTTCCATGCACCGCTTCCACCGCGCGAAGCGCTCAAGCAGGTCCGTGGTTCAAACTTGGCGGTGCTCTTCATTCCCGCAGTGAACAAGGACATCCTTGGCACCAAGTTCCAGGAGATCTTCTACACCGGCACGCCCATGCTGCACATCGGCGAGCCGGGCCTGGTAAGCCGCACCATCCGCGAGCGCCGCATGGGCGATTCCCTGCGGGTGGAGGAACTGGTTGCCGAGCTGCCGCGCATCATTGCCGGTGAGCGCAAGGTGGAGTGCGACCGCACCGCCGACCACGGCGCTTACCTGTTGCCCAACCTCACGGACCGCCTGATCAACGAGGTGCTGACGTAGACTATGGGCTATGTCAGCGCTGCCACCAGCGTCCGGTAGGCTTCCGTGTGTGCCTGCTTGGTGAAGTTGGCCAGGCTGAAGCTCCGGCAACGTTGCCGTTCTTCGGGCACGGGGCGCCCCAGCACCGGCAACGCATCACCCTCATTCCAAACATGGCCCAGCCGCTGCACCTGCACCAACTGCGAAAAATCGCCGATGTGCGCACTGATCACCACGGGCAGTCCGTTGGCCAGGTACTCGGCGAACTTGGTGGGCGAGGCCACCCGGTTGGTCAGGGTATCTTCCCGCACCAGTAGGGCCGCATCGCAGGCTTGCAGTGCCTGCGGCACTTCTTCCGCCTGGAGGAACCGGCGCAACACCCTGCCCGGAAACTCGGCGGCCAAGCCATCTATGCCGCTGTCCGGTGGACTTAGAAAAAGCACCTTCAGCTTGGGCTGCTCCGCCAGGGCACCGCGCAGCAAGCCGCCCAAAAGCCCGAAGGATTGCCAACCGGCCACGCTCCCCGAATACACCAGCACCACATCGCTTTCCGCGAAGCCGAGCTCACTGCGCATTGCGCCACCCGGCCCAACATGTTCTTCGTGCGCACGGCCCAGGGTGCAGGGGATCACCACGTGCTGCTGTCCGGTGTACCCGTAGCGTTCTTGCCAATGCCGCACCAACGCTTGGCTGACGGCAAGGCGCATGTCCGTTTGCAACACCGCTTCCCGTTCCACGGCGCGGAATTGGGCGATCAGCGCATCATCATCCACGATCCGGTACTCCTCCCATTCCCCGGCATAGGCCCCGCGCGCATCAAGGCACACCTTGCCCACAAGCGCTTTGTCCCGGGCGCGCAGGGCCATCCACGTGGCCAGCACGCCCCGCGCAATGATGCCGGTGGGGCGAAACCATCGGCAGGCCAGGGCCACAATGGCCGCATTCACACGCCACCGCTTCATCTGCGGCACCATGGGCAGCACCACGGCATCCGGGCAGTGCGCCCTGATCTTCCGCCGGATGGTGAAATAGTCCCGCGCGCTCACCAAGGCCAGCAACCGCACGCGCGGGCCGCCCAAGGTGTTGAGGTGCGCCACCACGTCGGTCACCTGGCTCCAGTACACCCCGCTGGGCTGGTCGTTATAGGTCAGGTAGGGGATCACAGCTTTTCCAATGCGTCAAACACGCGTTCCGTGGCATGCCCGTCCCACAACGGCGGCACCGCCCCCCGCTTGAACGTGCCGCCCGCAATGCGCCCAATGGCACCGCGCAGTGCATCCAGGTCAAACGTGATCAGCTCATTGGTGCCCATGGTTACCGTGATGGGCCGTTCGGTGTTGGGGCGCAGGGTGAGGCAGGGCACGCGGCGGTACGTGGTCTCTTCCTGGATGCCGCCACTGTCGGTGATCACAAAGGCACAGGTGGCGATGAGCTGCTGGAAATTGAAGTAGTCCATGGGCCCGGTGAGGCGCAGGTTCCCCAGGCCTTGCAGGCGGGCCATCAGGCCCGTGGCCTCCAGCTTGGCGGTGGTGCGCGGGTGCACGGGGAAAACCACGGGGCGGTCCTTGGCCACAAAGGCGATGAGCTCCACCAGTTTCGCCAACTCCGCCGGTTGGTCCGTGGTGGCGGGCCGGTGAATGGTCATCAACACGTGGCCGCCGTCACCCAGTCCGAGGTCCTTCAGCGCCGTGGCGGCCTGCACCTGCGCATCATAAGCCACCAAGGTGTCGATCATGGTGTTGCCCACGAAGTGGATGGCCGCCTTGGGCCTGCCTTCCGCGATCAAGTGGTCGGTGCCGCTTTGTTCGGTAACGAAGAAGTGGTCGGTGATGCGGTCGGTGAGGATGCGGTTGATCTCCTCGGGCATGCCCATGTCGCCGCTGCGCAGGCCGCTTTCCAAGTGCGCCAGGGCAATGCCCATCTTGTTGGCCACCAAGGCCCCGGCCAGCGTGCTGTTCACGTCGCCCGGCACCATCACCAGGTCGGGTTTCCAAGCAGCGGCCTCCGCTTCCAGGCCGATCATGATGTGGCCCATCTGCGCGGCTGGCGCGGCCTGGGGCGTGTCCAAGATCCGGTCCGGCCGCAGGCCGAACTGATCGAAGAACACGGTGCTCATGCGGTCGTCGTAATGCTGTCCGGTATGCACCAACCGCACTTCCATGCCGCGTTTCACGGCTTCCGCCTTGAAGCGCGTCACTTTAATAAAGTTCGGGCGCGTGCCCACCACCACCATCAACTTCTTCATGCCTCCATGCATTGCGGCGCCTGCTGGTAAACCCCGCGCCCGGCGCGAAAATAGCCGCCCTATTGTTCCCGGCCCGCAAGCATTACAGGGGCAACCGCTGCTGCGGCGGTCCACCGGTGCCGCTCATGCGCTTCACTTCGCAGGCCAGGGCCGCAGTGAACAACCGGCTGCCGCGGGTGTTCAGGTGGCCTTTGTCAAATGCGTTGGAAGTGATGTAGAACTCCGGGTACTTGGCGGGGTCGCACAAGTCGATCCGCCTGTCCGCGGGCAATGCGCGGAAAACAGCAAGTTGCTCCGAAGAAGTGATCAACGGGGGAAGGAGGAAGGTCACCTTAACACCGCGCTCATCGCCTAATTTGATCAAGCGTTCCAGCATGGCCAAAAAGGGTAGGCTCAACTCCCTTTTGATCGGCGATCCATAGTCTTTCCCGATCTGGTTTCTGCGCCGTTGCAGAACCAGGGTGTCACCAGCCAATGTTGCCTGCCGCTTATGCATCTCCCTGGTCGGGCGTAACTGATACTCCAGTTCCAGCGGCATATATCCGTCGGCCAATGGCCCGAACACGATTCCCTCAGGCTGTGGATCACGTCCTGCCACTTGACTGACCAGGCCGGGCAGAAATATTGCTTTGGCAAAAGCAATGGTGGCACCCTTTGCATGGCCCAAGCGTTCCCACAAGCGAGCCTTCTGCAGGCCCATTGCATGTTGTACTGAACTCCACCACACACGCGGGCCCACCATGTACCAAAACCTGCAACTCTTCAGTTCCGGGTCGTTAAATACTAAAAAGGGGCTCAATTCCACATACACTTCCTTGACATGAATTCGTTTATCCTGCAATACCGCCTCACACACGAGTTCACTTTCGGGGGTAAATGTGGAAGCATACCCCAAGTTGAACGATTTGGTGCCGTCCTGCATGATGGAGTCGAACAGGAAAGGGGAAACTTGCCGGTAGATATGGCTGGAGCCGATGAACAGCCTTCCGTACGTGTTTTCATTCCCGTGCAAAAAGGAGAATTTGGACGAGATGCCTGGGTTTCCCCAAAAAGGTGGGAGCATCAAGTGCATCACGCCCAAGGCCAGGGCGACAATGGATAAGAAAGTCACCACGGAAAATGTCTTACTAAACCTAAGCATCAGCTGGTCGCCAGGGGCCTTTCTTGCTGCCCTAACTCCGCCACAATGATAAACGTGTTCATCATGTCCCGCTTCCCTTGGAAGGGTGCAATAGCTGATTTGCGACTTTTTCAGGTCCTACACGGAATGCTCACTCATCGGCATTCATCCTTGTGCGTATTCCCCACGCCGCAATGAGCACGAACAACAACGGCACCGGGTATTGCAGCATGTGCGACACCCGCACGGAGACCAGCTCGAACGGAGGTGCCCAGCGGGAAAGGAAGTGCAGGGCAAGCGACAGCAGGGCAAAGCCCAAGAAGCCCAACAAGATCGCACGGGCATGGCGCCAGGTGCCGAACTGAATGCGCACCAACACCACGGTCATTGCCGCCATCACCGCCATGGATACAAAGGCCAAGGACCACTTCAGCACCAACAGATCGTGCAGGTCCATGCCGCGCGTCCAGCCCTGCACCAAGGAATGGGCGTAGGAAAAACGCGTGTGGTTGCCCACATGGTCTATCTGGTAGTTCAGGTTGATGAAGGCAAATTCGCGCCAGCTGCCGAACGCCACCGCCGCTACCAGCACCAACGCTGTTTCCAAGCGGCGCCCCCAGCGGATGCCGCGCTTGTTCATGGTGCCTGCACGGGGGCTTTGCGGGGCGCGAAGCGCCTTACCCAGATGTACCACAGCAGGAAAACCCAGCCGTACACGATCACATAGAACGTGTAATCGTGGTTGAAGTTGAGCCACTCGTAGTTGATGCTCACCACGATGCACAGGGCCGCCACGCGCAGCGCATTGATCAAGTGGATGGAGAGGATGCCCAGCGCACCGAACCAGAGCTTGTGCTTCCAGGGTCCTCCGTAGGCGATCAAGAAAATGAGGAACACGGCGAACAGGCCCACGCCGTTGCACGGGTCCCCGATCCACAGCAGGTGGCCGCCCTCCACGCCAATGGTGCGGATGTGGTCCGCGTTCACCGGTTCGGGGATCAGCGTATAGCCCAAGAACTTCAGGATGGCGCCGCCCCAGGCGATCAGCGAATCGATCACGGCATGGTCCAGCACGCCCCATGGATGCAGCACGAAGGCATAGAGCAAGTACCAGGCAGCATACAAGCCACCAGCCAATAAAAGGAAGCGGAAAAGCGGATCACGGGCCGCACTGGACGGCGCGCAGGGGGACATCAGAGAGCGGCCTTGCGTGCTTTGCGCGCGTCCAAGGCCTTCTTGCCGCCCAACAGGGCACCGGCACCGATCAACAGGGAAAGGCCACCGTCAATGGGGATACAGGGGGGTGGCCAGCACGGCGGAGGGCCACCGGGGCCGGGCTGCGCCATCAGCGCCCCAAGGACCGGGGCCACCAGAAGCACTGCGAGCAACGCAAAGCGGTAAAATACTCTCATGGTAGGTATCGGGCGAAAGTCGGGTGGCCAAATATAGCCGTTTCCGGCATTTTTGGGTTGCCTTCCGGAATTTGATCGCTGTTCCATCAACAAAAAACCACGGAGGGGCCGGCCTGTGGCGGGAGCCGTGCGGAAAACCAGGACCACGCCAACCCTCCGCGTTCCCGCCACCGTCCCCGTTGGCTATATTTGCCGCCCTTCGGAAAAATCCGCGGTACGCACGCACGGCGCGGGTTTCGGCACCAGTAACAACCATGGCAGCAGCACCAGCGCCCAAGGGGGGCATCATCGAGGTGAACGACCTGCGGACCGTGGCCCGCATCTTCTCCAAGAACTGGTACTTCGTGGCCGTGGCCTTGGTGCTCTCCGCCGTGCTTTCCTACCTCTACTCCTACAAGATCCCCGATGTGTACGGGGCCACCACCCAGATCCTGCTCAAGGACCAGGAATCCTATGACTACCAGAACCAGGTGTACAAGAACATCGGCTATGTGAGCGCCTACGGCGACATCGTGAACCAGAAGCGCGTACTTACCAGTTACGACCTGATCGACCGAAGCCTCAACAAGCTCAACTTCGAGGTCTCCTACTTCATCATCGGCCGTTTCAAGACCACCGAGATCTACGCCAACCTGCCGTTCACCGTGCAAATGGAGGTGCTCAACCCCAGCCTGTACGAAAAACCCATCGACCTCCACATCAACGATCCGGGCCATTACACCATCAGCTACGATGTGGGCAAAGGGGTGGTCTCCAAAACCCTGCCCTTCGGCAAGGACAATGCCGACAGCGATTTCACCCTGCGCGTGGACCCCGTGGTTGCCTTGAAGAGCTCCAACATAGAAACTTACGCCTCCAGCGACTACCGGTTCGTGCGCCACTCCCGCGAAAGGCAGGTGGCCAAATATGCCAGGAGCCTGGACGTGGAAAACCTGGACTACACCAGCGTGCTGCAGGTTACCGTGGAGGACGAGATCGCAGCGCGCGCCAAAATGTTCCTGGACACCCTGAGCGCGGAGTACATCAAGTACACCCTGCAAGGGGATTTCGACATCAACGAGAACACCCTCAACTACATCGACAAACAGCTCAACGAGGTAACGGGCATCCTGAACCAATACGAGGACGACCTCCAGGAATTCCTGCGCAGCAAGAACATCCTCAACCTGGACAAGGAGAATTCGCAATACTTCGATCAGTTGGTGAGCCTTGATGCACAGAAACGGCAGTACCAAATGATGATCGAGAGCGTGGACGCGCTCAACAATTACGTGCTCAACATCGGTGATTCCAAGCTGCTGCCGCCTTCTTTCTACATCTTGCAGGATGATGAATTCCTGAAGAAAACCCTGGGTGCGCTCTATGATATGCAGATGAGCATCAACCAGAGCATGTACACCGCGGAGCAGCCCAATCCCATCATTGAGCAGGCCAAGCAGAACATCCAGCTCACCCGCGCCAACCTGCTGATCTACCTTAAGAACACGCGCAAGGCCATTGAGGAGAAGATCGGGGACGTGGACAAACAAGCAGCGGACTACACCAACCTGATCCGTGCGGTGCCGCAAAACCAGCGCGATGTGGAGAATTTCCAGCGCAAGGTGGCCGTGAACGAAAAGCTGTACGAATTCCTCCTGGAAAAACGCGCCACCACCGTGATCGCCCGCGCGGGCATCGTGCCGCAGACCAAGGTGATCGAGGCGGCGCGCTCCTTGGGCGTGGTGCGGCCCAACAAGGCGAAGATCTTGTACATGTTCCTGCTGGGCGGCGCCATGATCTCCCTGATGTTCGTCTTTGTCCGCGTGGTGTTCTACGACCGCGTGGACAACGCCGACCAGCTGCGCGCCAGCACGAACGTGCCCGTGTTCGGCGAGGTGATCGCCAGCGACAAGGCGGAGGAGAACTACGTGGTGGTGGACAGCGACCCCAAGGCCGCCATCACCGAGAGCTTCCGCACCATCCGCACCAACCTGGAGTACCTGCCCGCCACCGACACCGGCCGCGCGGTGATGGTGACCAGCTACCGCCCCAACGAGGGCAAGACCTTCTGCTCGGTGAACCTCAGCGCCATCCTGGCCAAGGCAGGCAAGCGCGTGCTGTTGCTGGAACTGGACCTCCACAAGCCCAAGGTGGGCTCGGGCCTGGGCATGAAGAGCCACATCGGCATCAGCACCATCCTGGTGGGCAAGGCCTCCATTCCCGAAAGCGTGATGCACACGCCCTACGAGAACCTGGACGTGATTCTTGCCGGTGCGGCGCCTCCCAACGCGTCGGAGCTCATCCTCAGTAAAATGCTCCCGGAGATCTTCAATTACGGCCGCCAGCATTACGACTATGTGATGATCGACACCCCGCCCGTGGGCCTCATCACCGATGCCCTGCTGATGATGCGCCACGTGGACGCCACCCTCTTCGTGATCAACACCCGCTTCGCCAACAAGGACCACGTGCGCAACGCCATGGACGTGCACGCCGCCAACCCCGCGCCCAACTTCGGCTTCATCCTTAACGGGGTGCGCATGAAGAAGAGCAAATACTACTACAACAGCAACTACGGCTATGGCTACCGCTACGCCTACGGCTACGGCGGCTACGGCTATGGTTACGGCTACGGCTACGGGCGCAAGCGCAAGGACGGGAAGGATGGGAAAGACGGGAAGGGATCAAAGGAACAGAACCAGAATACGTAGGTATGGAAGTGGAGAGTGGAGAGTGAAGAGTGAAGAGTGAAGAGTGAAAGAGTGAAAGAGTGAAATGGTGAAGAGTGAATGGAGATGGGTGTTCAGTGAATGGAACTACATTCCACGCCCTGCCCATTACGCCCTAACAACCAACAACTGACAACCACCTCCTGAAATCCGGGCAACCCATGCCGCTCCAAAATGATGCTACCAGCGCCAACGAAGCCCCTTGGGACGTGGTGATCGCCCCGGCGCGCGCGTGGTGGCGGTTGGACCTGGGTGAAATATGGCGCTACCGCGACCTGCTGAAGGAACTGGTGGCCCGCGACCTCACCGCCGTGTACAAGCAGACCATCCTGGGCCCCATCTGGGTGGTGGTGCAGCCCATGATCACCTCCATCATGTTCGCGGTGGTCTTCGGCCTCATCGCCAAAATGTCCATTCCCGGCATTCCGGGCCTGCTCTTTTATATGAGCGCCGTGGTGCCATGGGCCTTCTTTTCCGGGGTGATCAACAAAACCGCCGCCACCCTGATGGCCAACGCCCCCTTGATGACCAAGGTGTACTTCCCCCGGCTCATACCGCCGCTCTCTTCCACCTGCTCCACGGGGTTCACATTCCTGGTGCAGTTAGCCCTCTTCTTCGTTTTCGCGCTCGTGTACCGCTTCAGCGGCAGCTACCACTGGGCACCGGGCATCGCCCTGCTGTGGCTCCCCTTGTTGTTGCTGCTGCAAATGATGCTCGCATTGGGCGTCGGCTTGGTGGTTGCAGCGCTCACCACCCGCTACAAAGACCTCAACTTCCTCATCAGCTTCGCCGTGCAGCTGCTCATGTACGCCAGCCCGGTGATCTTCCCCCTGAGCAAAGTGGTGCCCGGCAGCAAGGCCCATGCCGTCATCTCCGCCAACCCCATGACCCCGATCATCGAAGGCTTCCGCGGGGCCCTGCTCGGCACCGATGTGGCCTGGGGCTCCCTCTGGTACAGCTTTGCCTTCGGCACCGTGGTGCTGCTCTTCGGCTTGGCCATGTTCCAGCGCGCACAGCGGTCTTTTGCGGATGTAGTGTGAGGAAATTCGCCAATTGGGCAATTTGCCAATTTGCCAAATAATTCCACTGAGCCTTTGGCACATTGGCACCTTGGCGAATTGGCAAATTGGCCCCTTGGCCCCTTGGCACCTTGAATAATTGGCACCTTGACCCTTTGGCAAATTGGCATCTTGACCCTTTGGCACCTTGAACAATTCGCCAATTGAACAATTCGCCAATTTGCCAAATAATTCCACTGAGCCTTTGGCAATTTGACACCTTGGCGAATTGGCACCTTGACTCTTTGGTATCTTGGCAGCTTGAACAATTGACAAATTGAACAAAAATGACTTGGGAAGAAGAACATCATATCCTACTGGCCATAGATTGCGTCAGCGATGGGAATACTGTGGGTGAACCGGCTGCGGATTACGGTCGGCAGAAACCGTACAACATTGTGGAACGCACCAGACTATTGGCGCTGGAAGTGATCGACTTCACCCAAGAACTGATTGAGCTCCGGCGGTGGTCCCTGGCCGACCAACTGTTCCGTTCAGGCACGTCCATCGGGGCAAACATGAGTGAATCACAGCAAGCCGAAAGTTCACGGGATTTCCTCCATAAAGTGCGGATCGCGGCCAAGGAAGCAAAAGAAACCCGCTACTGGTACAGCCTCTGCCGTGACAGCCCCCATCTCCCTTACCGCAACGGATCCTATGAGGAAGCCGATGAAATAGTGGCCATCCTTTCCACCATCATCGCCAGGCTCCTGGCAAACCATCCTCATTTGAAGAAAGATTGATAATTTGCCAATTAAACAATTCGCCAATTAAGAAATTCGCCAATTCGCCAAATAATTCCACTGACCGTTTGGCACATTGGCACCTTGGCGAATTGGCACCTTGACCCCTTTGGCAAATTGGCGAATTGGCATCTTGAATAATTGGCACCTTGACCCTTTGGCAAATTGGCGAATTGGCACCTTGACCCTTTGGCACATTGGCACCTTGGCGAATTGGCTCCTTGACCATTTGGCACTTTGGCAAATTGGCGAATTGCCCCCTTGACCCTTTGGCACATTGGCACCTTGGCGAAGCGGCACCTTGAACAATTGCCTAATTGCCCCCCTCCCCTACCTTCGCGCGCCATGTCCGCCCCTCCCCTCATGGTGCAAGTGCAAGGCGTTGGCAAACGCTATCGCTTAGGCACCATCAACCGGCAGCAGCTCACCGATGACGTGAAGGCTTGGACCGCCAAACTGCTGGGCCGGCCGGATCCCACCTTGGCGGTGGACAGCAAGTTGGACCCGCAGCGCATCGGCGAGGACTTCTGGGCGCTGCGCGACATCAGCTTCGACGTGCATCAGGGCGAGGTCGTG
>JAFDZG010000203.1 GCA_018267065.1 Bacteroidota bacterium | reverse complement strand
GGGCCGTACCTGGCTCACGTAGGCAGCAGTAATGGCACCCCATTGGGAATTGCACGTTTCGTGAAGCAATGAGGCGGTACTTGGTCCCTGGAAATTCCAAACCGGTGAAAGTGGCCGCCCACCAAACTGACCTGTGCCGCATTATACCCTTTCATCATACATATCCGCCGGATCCATTCACGGTTGCCGCAGGCCTGCCTGCCGGCAGGCAGGGCCTCCTGCGGAAGTTTGGGTGGTTGTGAATGGCGAAAGGGTATTACCCATCACCTTGTGAGAAACGTCCGCTTAGGACCAAGAATGACTTCCAGGCCTGATCATGCCGCATAGATCCAGCAACCTCTGGCGGCTGCGCATACACGTCATTGCTTTGCTGCTGTTGGCCCTTGCGCTATTCAGGCCCAAGCTCGCCCACGGCCAGCAAATGATCTGGACCGATACCTTCAACGGCGGCTTTGTTACCGGCACCTTTTCCATTGGCGACCAAAGCTCCGGCATCGGCGTGCTGTACATGGGGCTGCCCTCCGGGGCCACCGTGCGCAACGCCACGCTGTACGCGGTGGACATTGGCGGCACCCCGGGCGATAGCCTGTCATTTTCCTTCGGCAACATTCCGGTAGCCTTCAATTCCTCCACGGCCGGACCCGTGTTCCAAAGCATCTACGGGCCGGTGGTGCTGCACTCGGTGGACCTTACCGCATCGCTGGACCCCACATTGCCGTACCACCTGATCGACCTCTCCCAAGGATGGACCACCTTCAAGGAGTTCATGCTCTTCACCGAATATGAAATGCCGGGCATGGGGCCGATCACCGTGGATGTGTTCCACCTGGGGGAAGACAGCCAACTGGAGGAAAACTACACCATCCACGCTTCCCACCCCATGGACAACGGGCAGCCCATTGCCTTCGGCACCATGGCGGCATACGCCTGTTGCGAGTACAGCGATTATGAGTCGGTGGCGGTGAACGGTGTGAACCTGGGCAAGTACTATGGCGCCGACTTCAACGCCGCTGCCTACAACCATTACGGGGCCTGCGCCACCTTCCACTATGCCAACGGCATCTTTGAGGGGCGGGGTGACGACAGCACGGACGTGGCCATCTCCGGCACCGATGTGCTTTCGGAGCTGTCCACGCTGTTGCCATACGGCACGCAGGATGTCCAGCTCACTTACCAGCACGTGCCAGCGGTGAGTCCTTGGGCGGAAGACAACATTGTAAACCTGGCGGTGCTGGCGTATTCCAGCGTGCCGTGCGTTGATGAAGCCAACTTCCTTGGGCCGGACACGGTGCTCTGCCCCGGTGATACCTTGTTGCTCAACGCCTACCGCGAAGGGGCAAACTACTTGTGGCAGGACGGCAGCACGCAGGCCACCTTCACGGTAACGGCACCGGGCACATACATGGTGCAATGGAGCCATCCGGACTGCACTTATGCGCCCGATACGGTGGTGGTGGCCATGGTGAACCTGCCGCCCCCGGGCTTGGGGGCGGACCGCGAGCTTTGCCAAGGCACCTCGATCACATTGGGCAATGTGCCCCCAACGGGCAGTGTGGTGAACTGGAACGACGGGGTTACGGATCTGCCGCGCACATTCGCCGACTCGGGCAGCTATGTTGTGGAGGTGGGCCTGCAAGGCTGCACCGTATCGGATTCCTTACGGATCACGCTTGTGGATTGCCCGGAGGATACAATTGCGCTTCCCAACGTGTTTACCCCCAATGGCGAAGGAGGCAACAACACGTTCCGGCCCGTCATCCTTTCCGGCGTGGCCAGCCTGCGTTTCACGGTGTACAACCGCTGGGGCCAACCGGTGTTCCAAACCAGCCGCCTGAACCTGGAATGGGATGGCCGCACCGGCGGCGGCGAACCCGCACCGGACGGGGTGTATTTCTGGGTGCTGGAGTTTGCACCCGAACACGCACCGGAAACCCGGCAAAGCCAGCATGGCACGGTTACCTTGTTGAGGTAGCCCGATAACCACAAGGTCCCCCGCCTTGGGGCGGAAGACCTTGATGGAACAGCTTGTAGTCAATAATCTACAATGTTGATGGGGGCTCGTGCCCTATCCTTGCCATCGTCGAGCACAAGGAGGTATCTTCCGGCGGGCAGGTACCCCAGGTCGCAGTCTACCCCTAGGCCGCTATAGCCCCGAAGCACCCGCCGCGCCACCGAATGTCCGGTGACATCCAGCACTTCCAACTGGCAGTGCCCCCCAAACCCCTTGGGAATCACCAACCGGAACGTGCCATCACTCGGATTCGGGAAGATACGCATCAAATGTATGTCGTTCTCATGGATCCCCACCTCACAAGCTTCGGTGAGGGTGTCTGAATTCAGGCTGCACAACACGCTCGGCCCCTGCACGTCCACCACCACCTGTTGGCCAACGGGGAAAGGCCCCACGGAGTATGTCCCTGCCGCAGTTGCGGTGATGGGTGCGGTTCCTCCATTGTTCTCAATGCTCAAGGAGCTCGCTGAACCAAGCGATGCCACGTTCACTGAAATGCTGAAGTTGCCTTCCGTGCAGTTGGGCACCGTGGAGAAGGTGGCCACGGGCGGCGTGCAACCGTCATAGCAAGCCACCACGTAGTTCCATGGCTTGGCCTGGCCATTGGCGCAGGAACCGGAAGCATCGGAGGCGGCTTCCAGCATGAAGCCGTGATCGGGGTTGCCTGCACTGGTGGCCACCATCAGTCCGTTCAGGTTGCCACCGTGGTTGCCGGAGAAAAGCGGCGCGGACATGATCGGGTCCAAGCCATCGTAAATGGTGATGATGTCACCGCTGGCCAACGTGCCTGCCTTGAAGCGGATGCCGATGCGTTCCGTTCCCGGCGATTGGAAGGCCCATTGGTGGCCATCGTTGTTGGTGTAGCAATACGTGTAGCTGTCCGGGCCGCAACCCACCGTGGGGCAAGGGTTGTTCACCAAGGGAGGTGATACCGCGCTGCAGTACGGGTTCACCGGGTTGGCCGCAATGACCACCACCGGTGAATCGGCCGGGAAGGGGCCGATGGTATATGCACCGGGGGCATTGGCCGTTACGGTGTTGCTGCCTGCATTGCTGCCGATCACCACGCTGTCCGCAGTGCCCATGGCGAAGATCTGCACGTTCACGCTGAACTGTCCATTGGCGCAATCGGGCACCACGTTGAAGTTGGCCAGCACGGGGTTGCAGTCCACGCAGCCCACCTCCCACTCCATGGGCGGAATGAAATCCTGCGTGGCGCAGGAACCAACGTCATCGGAGACTAAGCGCATGGTGAGGTTGGCACCGGAAGAATTGATCACTTGCCCCGCAATGTTCCCGTTGACGGAGGAAAACAACAGCGCGGATTGTTCCGTGGGGCCGTCGTAGATCGACAGCACATCCCCCGTGAAGATGTTGCCAGCGTTGATGATCATGCGCAGCGGCGCACCGCTCGAACTGCTGTAATGCCAGTATTTGTCCTGCAGGTTGTCATAGCAATACGTAAACGCCATCGGGGCCTGTCCGCAAACCACCTCCACCAAATTGTCCGTGGTGAAAGAGAGCCCTGAACCCCAATCCGGGGCCCCGCCGCCGCAATCGGCCCGCACATACGCATACAACACACCGGCGGGAAGCCCGCTGAGGGCAACGGAAGTATCGGTGAGGCCGGTGCCGCTGAACAGCACGGGGTCGTTGGGCGTGCCCGCAGTGATGATGTAGTCGTAGGAGTTGGCCCCGGTGAGGGAGGACCAGGAAAGTGTACCGGAAATGTTGCCCGCGCCGATCGCCAAGTCGGTTACGGCAATGCCGGTAACGGTGCAACCGGGCGGCGTCCAGGTAAAGGTGAGACCCTGTGGCAGGTAGGTGGCCGATGATGGGATCCTGCAGGTGGCGGCATTGGTTGCGCCACCCGTGCTTTGGGCCCAGTCATAGGGGCTGGCCGTAACGGAACGGTTGTTGAAATCCGAAGGGCTGTCCCCGCCCAGGCCCACCTGGCCCAGCATGGCGATGCTTTGGGCCATGGTGCCAAAAACCACTTTCACCACCTGCTGTGCAGGATTGCCGCCACCCTCATACAACTGGATCTGGAAGCTCAATGGATTGGAACCTCCGGATTTCACCACGTTCCACTCCGCCACGAAGATCCGGTTGGGCGCGGTGCCGGCCGTGATCAACTGGATGGGCCACACCCCTCCGGCACCCTGCGCGGCCAGGTCCATGGAGAAACCGGCGATGCGGTCACGCTTCAGCGGATCCGCCCCCGCGGGAAGGGAAGAACTCAAAGGCACATACGCATCCGCACCAATGGGCACATGCACAGCGGCCGTGCCGTTGGAGGAATTGCCGAAAGCGAGCCAGCCTTCGGTGCTCAACCCTACCCGGTTGTACGCATGCCCGTTGAAGTTGAAGGTGAAGCCAATGGGCCAGCCGTTGCCGGTGGTGGATTCACCAAGAAGGATGCTGGTTCCTTCCGTCACGAACGAGTTGTCGTCGTAGAAGTTGAATGCTGGCGGCATGCCCGGCATGCCAAGCAGGGAACCCGAACCGTTCAAAGGTTGCCAAGTGCCGATGGACGAGGAGAACGTGTAGGCCGAAACTTGCGCGTGGGCATTGATGGGGCTCAACAATGCCGTGGCCAATGCCGCGCAAAGGATGTGGGAGGTTCGCATGCCGGAGAGTTGGATGCCTTGTACACCGCCTCCGCCCATGGCTGGAGAGCGCCATGGGCGTGGCCGGTGCTTATTCAATGTTGGATGCTGATCTTGGAGGTGAAACGCATGCTTGCACCTTGGGCGACCACCGTATAGAGGCCGCTGGGAAGATGCTCCAGGTGAAGTATGGTGTTGCTTCCGATCATGGGTTGTTCAGCCACCACGCGTCCCGTGAGGTCCAGCACATGCACTTGCAGGTTCCCGGGGGT
Source organism: Bacteroidota bacterium (assembly GCA_018267065.1). Lineage (GTDB taxonomy): Bacteria > Bacteroidota > Bacteroidia > Flavobacteriales_F > PHOS-HE28 > PHOS-HE28. Next base: position 7,206 of record JAFDZG010000203.1, on the reverse strand, counting down.
CCCATTGTCCAAGTCCAGGCGGAACGTGCCGTTGGAGGGGTTGGGCGCGATGCGCAGGTTGCCTGCACCGAACTCTGAAATGCCCATGGTGGAGCAGTCCTTGCTCAACGGATTGGCGGTCCAAGAGCAAACCTCGTTGGCACCTTGGAGCTCAAGCACCACCACACTGCCTGAGGGGAACGGCCCCGCCGTGTAGGTGCCGATGCCTGCCACGGCCGTGGGGGCCACGCCTGCATCGTTGGTGATCACCAACGGGCCGGACCCGGCATTGGTGACGTTCACGTCCACGCTGAAGGAGGTGGTTTCCGTGCAAGGCGCAGTGGCGAATGTGGCTTGCGGCTGGCTGCAGCCGGATGCACATGCAGCCACGAAACGGAACGGTTGCCCGTTGCCCTCTGAACAGGCATAGTCGGGGTACACACTCGCAATGAGGCGTACCAGCAGTTGGTTTTGTGCATTGGTGCTGGTGACCACCTGGTTGTTCAGGACGCCCGAGGTGCCCACTGTTTGTGAAGCAGCCATCTCATCACCACCGTCGTACACGATCACCTGCGCATCAAAGCCCAAGGACAGCGGCAGGAACCGCACACTGATCGGCTGGCCATCACCCTGCAACAGCCAATCCCTGGTTTCACTGGGATGCGCGCAGCGCTCGTACCACGTTGGGCCGCACCCTATGATGGCGCACGGCTCGTTCACCAAGGGGGCGCTCTGCACGTAGCACATCATGTTGTCCGGGTTCTGGGCCGTCAACATCACGGGTTCACCTGCCGGGAAGGGGCCTACGGAATGCACACCGGCAGTACTGATGGTGGTGGCGGGCAGCCCGGCGTTGTTCTCAATCTCCAAGGTAGTTGCCGACCCCAGGGAGAAGGCATTCACGTCAATATAAAACTGCTGTTGGTCGCAATCCACGGTGCCCACGGAGAAGTTCACCAAGGGGTCGGTGCAGTTCTTGCAACCCACGCGCCAGTGTACCGGCAGGTACCAGTCTTGTGTTTCGCAACTGCCATTGTCCGTGACGAGCTGGATGAAGATCGCGCCTGACGGTGCATTGAGCGCATTGCCGTCGATGTCGGCGCTCATCGACAAGGGGGTTCCGCTGGCATCGGGACCATCCCACGCCTTGAGGCTGTTGTTCCCCACGAAGCCGTCCAGGAATTCGATCCGCAGGGCCGAACCGTCAGCGGAAACATACCGCCAGTAGATCGTGTCGTTCTGGTGGGAACAGTAGGTTTCCTCCACCACGCCGCCGTTGCACTCCACCACGCCACCGCCCATGGTGTGGAACGGCGTGGCCAGTGACCAAACACCCGGCTCTCCGTTGCAGATGCTGCGGATGAACACATAGTAGGTCGTCGCCGGGGCCAACCCGAAGAACGTCGTCGTTGCGTCCGTGGTGGTGCCGGAAGCCACTTCGGTGCCGTTCACATCATCGGTGTCGGAGAGGAAGTATTCATACGCTCCACTGCTGGTGGCATTCCATGATGCCGTGGCCCCATCAAAGGAGACATCACTGATGGCGAGCGGCCAGGCCGGCGGCGGGCACACCGGGGGGTCCCAGCGCCACGTCAGGCCTTCAACGGGGGGCACACCGCTGCCGTTGGGATGGCCGAACTCCTCGGTGGTGGCCGTACAAGCGTCCGTGTTCACCTGGCCGGCGGCCGTCTGGTTCCAGTCATACAGAAACGCGGGCTGTTCATACACCGTTTGGCGGCTGTTGAAGTCCTCCGGCAACTGGCCACCGAGGCCTACCTGGCACAATCCGCCGGACTGGTAGCCGAAGATCACGTCACCATAGCGGACCACCACTGAATTATCCGCTTCGTTCAGGCGGATCTGGAAATTGATCAGGGTGGTGCTCGGGCTGTAGCTGGCGCGGAAATCCTTGAACTGGATCACACAGGTGCGGTTGGGCGCCGTGCCGATGGTGGCGATGCGCAATGAGGACACCGGACCGGGAGGAACTTGTGGGCTCATGTCCTGCATGCGCAACTCTGAAGAGCCGAAGCCGGACACCCTGTTGCGTTTGTAGGGTTGGTCGGGGCCTCCGTAATACTGAACGAAGGGCATGCCGTGCGGATGATCACTGGCATAAGCCCAAACAGCCTGGATGCCGTCAGCGGATTTCCCGAAGCTGATCCAACCGTTGTGTGAAACACCAATGACGTCGAACACGTCGCCATTGAAGGTGAAATTGAACCCAATGGGATACCCCGGGCCATAGACCCCGCTGAGGTAGCCACCATTGGTTACTTGCCCTGCCGCACCAAAGAACGGGTTGTTCACCCACGCGATGAGGTTGTGCTGGGGGGGCCACCAGGTTGGCACGCCCAATGAGTAGGCGGCTTCCGCAGCGGTGACCTCCGTGTAAGGTTCCACGGATTCAGAAAACTGGTAGAGGCTGACTTGTGCCCAGAGGAGAGCTGGCGCGGCCAGGAAGGCCAGCGTGGCGAATGCGCCGCGCTTGGCCTTCGGGGTCGTGGAATGGATCATTGGAGAGTGGTTTGCAAGTTTTGGGTCAATGCTGGATGCTGATGGGCGTGGTAAAGCGGATGCTGGTTCCTTCAGCAACCAACGTGTAGTAGCCGTTGGGCAGGTGCTCCACGTGCAGTTGCGTGCTGGAGTTGCCGCCGTTGAGGGTTTGACTGGCCACCGTGCGGCCCGTGATGTCAACCACCTGCAAGCTGTTGATGCCTGCGCCTTGCGGCAGCTCCACGCGGAAGGTGCCGTTGGATGGATTGGGATAGGTCCGCAGCCCACCTGCCGGTTGCTCCGTGATCCCCACCGTGCTGCAGTTCGGGTTGCGCGCTGCCGATGTCCACGTGCAGAGCACGCTGGCCCCCTCCACATTTATGGTCACCGGGACAGTGGCCTGGAACGGCCCCACGATGTAGGTGCCGGTGGCCGTGGCCGTAACAGTGGGGGCGCCGCTGGTGCTGGTGATGTTCACGCTGCCCGTGCTGCCCAGGTCCGTTACGTTCACCTTTACCACAAAGGAGGTGGTACTGGTGCAACTGTCGGCAAAGGTGGCATGGGGTTGCGTGCAACCGTCCCAGCAGGCCACTACCCACTTCCACGGTTGCGAAGTTCCGTAGAGCGGGTCCGCGTCCTGGCAGCTCATGGCATCATCTGCCTGCAGCTGCATCACCAACGCATGGTCGTTGTTGGAAGAGGTGTAGAGCGAATTCACCAGGCCCGTCATGTCCACGGAAGTGGAACTGAAGATGTCCAAGCCGTTGTACACGGTGCCATCATCGCCCAAGCCCATGGTGCCTTCCAGGAACCGGATACCGATATCCTGCCCGCCTGCGCCTTGGTAAGCCCACTGGCTGAATTCATTGTCACCGTAGCAATGGGTGTATTCCGTGGGCCCGCAGCCCACGATGGCGCAGGGATCATTGATGATCGGGGCACTTACGGCGTAGCACATCACATTGTCCGGGTTCTGCGCGGTGAGGATCACGCTTTGCCCCGCCGGGAAAGGCCCGATGGAGTGGACCCCGGTGGAGGACACCACCGTGGGCGGCAACCCGGCGTTGTTCTCCATGGAAAGGCTGGTGGAGGAACCCAAGGAGAAGACATTGGCATCCACATAGAATTGCTGATTGGCGCAATCCACCGTGCCCACACTGTAGTTCACCAGCGGGTCCGTGCAGTTCTTGCAGCCCACGCGCCAGTGTACCGGCAGGAACCAAGGCTGGGCCTCGCAGGCACCGTTGTCGGTGGTCAATTGCATGAACAGCGGGCCGCTCAGGGCGGTATAGGCTTGGCCTGTCACGTCGCCGGAGAGGTTAAGGACCGGATTGCCGTTTGGTCCCGAGCCATTCCAAACCTTCAAGCTGTTGTTGCCTACAAAACCACCCAAGAACTCAATCCGCAACGGGGAAGCGTCCGCAGGAAAATAGAGCCATGTTTTGACATCGTTCTGATGGGAGCAATAGGTCTCCTCCACCACGCCGCCATTGCACTCTACCACACCCCCGCCAATGGTGGTGAAGCTGGTTGCGTTGGACCATACGCCAGGCTCGCCATCACAAATGCTGCGCACGAACAAATAGTAGGTAGTGGAGGGCGCCAGGCCGAAGAAGCTGGCCGAAGTATCCGTGGTGGTACCGGAAGCCACTTCCGGACCGCCCACGGTGTTCGTGTCCGTCAGGTAGTATTCATACTCCCCACTGGTGTTGGGCACCCAGGACCCCGTGGCCGCATCGAAGGTAATGCCGCTGATGGTCTGCGGCCATGCGGGAGGCGGACACACGGGGGGATCCCAGCGCCAGGTGAGGCCTGTAACGGGCGGAACACCGGAACCGTTCGGCTGGCCGAACTCCGGCTTCTGGAACTGGCAGAAGGCATCCAGGGTGTCCGCAGCCACCGTATTGTTCCAATCGTACAGGAACGCCGGTTCCTCATACGCGGTCATGCGGCCGTTGAAATCCGTATTGACCCTGCCGCTCAATCCGCATTGGGTTCGTTTGTAGCCCAGGGAAGTGACCCAGCTTTGGGGGCCGAAAACCACTTCCACGGAATTGTCCACCTCATTGAGGCGGATCTGGAAGTTGATGTTGTTGAAGAACGCGGAGGCATCCCCCTTCATCCCATACTCTTTCCACTGCACCACGCACACCCTGTTGGGGGCGGTGCCGATGGTGGCCACGCGGATATTGCCCACCGGACCGGGAGGTACCAAGGAAGACCAATCCGCTTGCTGCAAGGCACTGTTGCCAAACCCCGCCACACGATTGCGCCTATAGGAGGGTGTAGGCCCGTTGTACCATTGGATGAATGGATCGCCGTTGGGCGTGCCGCTCCAATTGTACACCCACACGGCCTGCAGGCCGTCGCTGGATTTTCCGAAGCTGATCCAACCGCCGTTGGAAATCCCGATCCGGTCAAAGACATCCCCGTTGAAAGTGAAGTTGAACCCGATGGGGTAGCCCGGACCTTCTGCGGGGTTCAAGTAACCGCTCATGGTAACCTGGCCGCCCGGATCATTAAATGGATTGTTCACCCACGCCCGGTTGTTGTTTTGTTGCGGCCAATACGTGGGCGTGCCCAAGCTCACACCGCCATCGGCAGCGGTGATCTCCGTGTAGGTGCCCACGGATTGCGAGAATTGGTACAGGCTCACTTGGGCGGTGGCGAGGAAAGGCAAGGCGGCAACGATTGCCGCCGCAGTGCGCTTCCGATGGAAAAAGGGAATTGAAGGTCTCATCTTGGAGAGTGTTGCGGGTGATCGGGGTTAATGCGTGATCAATAGGCGCCCGGTCCGTGGCGGTTGATTGTTTTGCAGCACGGTGATGGTGTAGGCACCAGCGGGCACGGCCTCAAGATACAGTTCCTGTTGGACGTGAAGCACGGTCCATGCGGCGATCTGCCTGCCCAAGGCATCCATCAGTTGCACACGGGCAGGAAGCGCCACGCCTTCCGGCAGGTTCAAAAGCACATGGTCATTGGCCGGATTGGGCGCCAAGGACAGCTCCCGGCCACCATCGGCATCCACAACGCCGGCGATCACTGCACAGGGGTCATCGCTTCCGGCCAGCACAAGCGTGCCGGTATTGTCGGGGTCCAGCCAGGGCTTCAGCTTGATATTTGCCGCGTTGGGGTTTTGCGTCCAGTGGTAGCTCATCTTGCCGAAGTAGGCGTAGCCCGCATGGTTGGCGCAGTTCATGCCGGAAGAATTACCTGTGCAGGTGCCGATGAGCACAGGTCCGGTGCCAGCGATCTGCTTGAACAGCCCCGCACCGCTGGAACCTTCTTCAGTGATTCCCCAGCCATGTGCGGTTTGCGCCCACACCACCTTGTAGTGGCTCATCAGGCCGGAGGAGGCCATGGGATGGCCGGTGATCAATGTTTGCGTGTAGGAACTGATGCGCTTGGGCGCGCCCGTGGGATGGTGTACGCACACGCCATCCGCGGTAACACTGGAAATATTGGTGGCGTCCCAGCCGGCCCAATAGGGATCGAAGCTTGCCGGAATGTTCACATTGGCGCGCAACAGCATGAAGTCCGATCCACCCAGGCCGCCGTACTGCGGTGCATAGTCATCGCTGTAGGCCTTGAGCTGCGCACCGGTGACGTACTGTGCCGTGCTGTAAGCACCGCCCGTGCAGGTGGCATACTGGAAGTTGAAGTAGAACTTGTACTGGTTGAATTGGGCGGTGGTGGAGGTGCGGCCGCAGTGCCAGGCACTGAGGATGTATGGCGCACAGTCCTGGCGCACGTTGTTCACCAGTGTGCCGCTGCACCAACCGGTTCCCTGGGGCACCACCACGCTGATGCGCACCGTTGCCCGGATGGGTCCCTCCCAACCATCCGATTCCGGATGGCAGGCCACGTTCACATGGCAGGTGCCCTCACGCGCTGCATCAAACTCCACATCGCGGTAGGCATGACCAATTTGCGCAACCCGGAAACGCCCGCTTGGCTCCGCACCCGCAGGCTCCCGATATTCCAGGACGATCGAATCCTCCGCCACCAATGGCGTGGAGAACTCGGCCACACCGGCAGGCAGGTCCACGGCCACAGGCCCGGCGAGCAGTTCCCCCTTTGGGGACAGCGTGCTGAAGGTTGCCGCGGCAGGTACGTTCACCTCATCCAGGAAACACTCCAATGCCAATGCGCCTGCGGAACTGATCCCCAAGCGCCAAACATGCTCCCCTCCTTCCGTGGTCCACAGGCCGCTGTGGTTGTTCTCGGCCATGATCGGCAAAAGGCGGCCATAGAGCGGCAACTCGCCCGCCTCACTGCGCCGTTGGTCATCTGCGGCCACAGCCTGCGCATCAAACCCCGGAGCTTGCACATACGGGACCTGCGCCTGCAAGGCGACCGGAAACGCCAACGTGAGAACCCAAGCCCAGTGCCCCGTCATCGCAACAAGGTGATGTGGCCGAAGCCCATGCGCTTGGGCATGGAAAGCCCCTCCACGATGTACTTGTACTGGTAGATCCCCTGCGGCACTTCCTCGCCGTCCGGCGTCCGTCCGTTCCACCGGTTCGCCATGTCTTTGCTCTCGAAGACGATCTGCCCCCAGCGGTTGAACACCCAAAGCTGATAGGTGGTGATCAACAGGCCCTCGCCCCCGAACGTGTCGTTGATCCCGTCACCGTCCGGCGTGAAGCTGTTGGGGAAGTAGATCGTGCCCGCAGGCGGCCGCGTTTGGATGCTGTCCACCGCCAAGCACCCGTCCGGCGTGGTGATCTG
>JAFDZG010000202.1 GCA_018267065.1 Bacteroidota bacterium | reverse complement strand
GCCACCTACAACCTGATCGTAGTGGATGATTGGGGGGATGGCGGGATCCATTACAACGTGCGGGCAAATGGCTACCTGATCGGCGAATATGCCTCAACCGGGGCGGGCAATACCTTTTCCTTCGTGGCAGCCGTTCCTGCGGAACTGGACCTCGCCGTCAGTGAGCTCACCAACCCGAAATACGCCTTTGCGGATCAGGCCATTACCGTGGCAGGCACCCTCCGCAATCACGGCACCGCCACGATCAGCAGCCTGGACCTCAACTATACCATTGATGGCGGCGACCCTCAGGTCGCTTCACTGTCAGGGTTGAACATCGCTTCCGGCGAGGACTACCACTTTGAGCACAGCATTCCCTGGACGCCGACACAGACCGGCACCTACGACCTGGACGTCTGGGCGAGCAACTTGAACGGCGCAGCGGACCAAGCGCCGGCGAACGACCACAACCTGATGCAGGAGGTCATCAATGCACCCATCCCGAACATCATCGACCAGTACTTCTACGCCACGCCCACCTTCACTACCGTGGGATCCAGCAGCGACCAAGTGAGTTCACCGCGCGACCTGGACTTCCACCAGGACCTGGCCCGAAATGAACTTTGGGTGATCAACAAAGGCACCGAGAACTCCGGTGGCAGCACCGTCACCTTCTTCGATGCGGGTGCCCCTGACATGACCCACCAGTATAAACATGACGGGAACGCATGGCATTTCATGAGCCTTCCCACTGCCATCGCCATGGCGGACAATGGCAACTTTGCAACAAGCCCCGGGGTCTATGATGCCAACCATGACGGAGGAACGCCATTCACCGGCCCTGCCTTGTGGAGTTCGGACATGAGCATCTATGCGCAACCGTCGGGAGGCAATGGCAGCCACTTGGACATGCTGCATGAAAGTCCGTACAGCCAAGGGATCGCATCGGAGACCTTGAACCGCTTCTGGGTGGTGGACGGCAACCTCGGCGATATCGTGATGTACGACTTCGAACACCCCCACGAACCAGGCGGTTCGGACCATTCCGATGGTGTGGTCCACCGGTATGATGAATTTACCATCACCAAGGACCCGAACAACAACGTGGTGAGCCATTGCGTGCTAGACCACAACACCGGATGGCTCTATGTGGTGGATTTCGGCGGGCAACGCGTATTGCGGCTGGACATCCATTCCGGAACGCCGGGCGGTACGCCGAGCTTCGGCCCGCACGAACCTTTCGCGGAATACCAGAACATCGTTGGGGCCACTTGGGAGCCCGTTGTCACAACCGGCTTGGTTGAGCCTGCCGGCATTGAAGTGATAGGCAACCGCTTGCTTGTTTCCGATCATTCCACCGGCGACATCCTGGTCTACGACATCAACTCCGCGCCGCCGTTCAGCCTTGTCGGCACCATATCCACCGGTGCACCGGGCATCATGGGCATCAAAGTGGGCCCCGATGGCCACCTGTGGTATGTGAACACCCCGAACAACGAGGTAGTGCGGATCGATCCGGCGGCAGGCGCTGGCATCACCGAGAATCCTCCCCCAACGCTTAGTGCCCACCCGAACCCAACAAGCGGGACGGTATACCTAGCAGGCCTCTCCGATGTTAAAGGGAACGCAACCCTCGACGTGCTGGACATCACGGGAAGCATCGTGCTCACACTGCCCGTATCCACCGCACTGCATGGAATCGACCTCTCCGGTCTGTCCAACGGTGTGTATGGAATCCATGTCAGGGAATATCCTGCCAGCATGGTCCGGATCATGGTAGAACATTGACAAAAGGATCGGCTGGGTCCGCTGCTTCCTTAAGGGCCTGATCGAAAGCCCGGACGATTGACCTGCCTGATAAGGCAAAAAACGAAAAAACCCTTGACGATGAAGAGCATCTTCCTGAACTTTTGGGCCTTGACCCTTTCACTAAGCGCGAGCGCCCAAATACCTCATGCAAATACAACCACCATGGAAGTGGACGGCAACTGCGGCATGTGCAAGAAGACCATCGAGGCTGCGGCGCTCGTGAAGCACGAGGCCATGGCCAGCTGGAACAGTGACACCAAGGTCGCCACCATCACCTACGACAGCGCGCGTACGAATGTGGACGCCGTGCTGAAGCGGATCGCGCTGGCGGGATACGACAACGCGAGCTACCTCGCGCCCGATGCCGCCTACGCCGCGTTGCCCGGCTGCTGCCAGTACGATCGCACGCTGAAGAAAGCACCCGTCGCGGCCGCGGAAGTTCATGACCACGCTGGGCACCATGCGGAAACCGATCAAGTGGTAGCACCGGCCGCAAACAATCCGTTGGCGCCGGTGTTCACGGCCTACTTCAAACTGAAGGATGCACTCGTGGCCTCCGATGCCGCACAGGCCCAGGACCAAGCGGCCGCACTGAAGAATGCCGTGGATGCCGTGGACATGTCCGCGCTGGGCCACGACGTGCATTTGGTGTGGATGAAGGTGATGGGGCCGCTCGCCGACCTGTCCGGTACCATTGCCAACACCGGCAAGCTGGACGATCAGCGCAAGGCGTTCAAGCAACTGACCACCCCGCTTTCGGAACTGTCCAAGGCCGCGCCCGGGGCCGTCCCCGTGTACCTCGCCCATTGCCCCATGTATCAAGGTGGCGCCGATTGGCTCAGCTTGGAAAAGGAGATCAAGAACCCATTCTACGGCAGCATGATGCTCACCTGCGGCAGCGTGAAGGAGACGATCGTGAAGTGAGACAAGAACCTTTCGACAGGATGAGCAGGATGTACAGGATAGAGCTATGCATGGAGGACTTTGGTGAACTTCCGTGCATTCATCCTGTCCATCCTGCACATCCTGTCAACGTATTGATCCTGTTCCTTGCCTTCTTGTCGTTCTCGTCCGTGCGCGCCCAGGTCCATGTACCGGGCACCACTGTCCCGAAAGGCGACTTCATCCCGAAGGTGACGCGCTATGACCTGTACGTCACCGACACCGTGCTGAACTACACCGGCAAGGACGTGCCCGCCATCGCGGTGAACGGGCAAACGCCCATGCCCACACTGTACTTCACCGAGGGCGATACGGCGATGATCGTGCTGCACAACCGCCTGAAAAAGGGCGAGACCTCCCTGCATTGGCACGGCCTGATCCTGCCCAACGTGTACGACGGCGTGCCCTGGCTCACCACGCCGCCGATCAAGGCCGGGGAGAGCTACACATACAAATTCCCGCTGAAGCAGCACGGCACTTACTGGTACCACTCGCACACCATGTTGCAGGAGCAGAGCGGCATGAACGGCGCGCTGATCATCCGGCCGCGCACACCGGTAACCATTCCGGAATACACCATCCTCCTCACCGATTGGACGGACATGAAGCCCAGTACGGTGGACCGCCTGCTGCACAGCGGCAGCGACTGGTTCGCCATTGAAAAGAACAGGCTGCGCCCCGGCACCGTGCAGAGCTACAGCGACGCCATCCAGACCGGTGCGCTGGGCACCAAGCTGGGCAACGAGTGGAAGCGCATGCACGCCATGGACGTGAGCGACGTGTACTACGACCGCTTCCTCACCAACGGCAAGGTGGAAGATGCCGCGCCGCAGTTCAAGGGCGGCCAACAGGTGCGGCTGCGCATCGTCAACGGCAGCGCCTCAACCTACTTCTGGATCCTATGGGCCGGCGGCAAAATGCAGGTGGTGGCTACCGACGGCGCGGACGTGGTGCCGGTGTCCGTGGACCGCTTCATCATGGGCGTGGCCGAGACCTACGATGTGATCGTCACGCTGCCGGCGGACAGCACGGCCTACCAACTGCTGGCCACCGCCGAGGACCGTACGCGTTCCACATCGCTGTGGATAGGCAGCGGCATCCGCCAGCTTGCGCAGCCGCTGGGACCACTGGACTACTTCGCCGGCATGAAGATGATGAACGGCATGATGAAGATGAACGGCGACCTGGATGACATGGGCATGAAGATGGGCCTCCAGCGCATGGACATGAACGAGGTGATGTATCCGGAGATCATGGGTGGAAAAAGTGAAGGAGAGAAGAGGAGACGAAGCGATGACGAGATGGAGGCCCTTCGGCTCCGCTCAGGGCAGAGTGAAGAGGAAATATCAAGTGGACATGAGATGCACGCCAGCGGCGCAACCGCCCGGCCGGTGACGTTGAACTACGCCATGTTGCGTGCGCCGGAAAGCACAGTGCTACCGCCCGGGCCGATCAAGGAATTGCGCTTCGAGCTTACCGGCAACATGAACCGCTACCTGTGGACCATCAACAACAGAACGGTCTCCGAGACGGACAAGATCCCCATCAGGAAAGGCGAGAACGTGCGGTTGATCCTCTACAACAACAGCATGATGCGCCACCCCATGCACCTGCATGGCCACTTCTTCCGCGTGCTGAACGGCCAGGGTGACCATGCCCCGCTGAAGAACGTGCTGGACATCATGCCCATGGAGACCGACACCATCGAATTCGCCGGCACCGAAAGCGGCGACTGGTTCTTCCACTGCCACATCCTCTACCACATGATGAGCGGCATGGGCCGCGTGTTCAGCTATGCGGACACGGCAACCAACCCTGAACTCGGTGACCCCAAACGTGCCTGGCGCAACTTCCTGAAGGAGGACAAGCACTGGCACCTCATGGCGCAGAACGACTTCGCCACCAACGGACTGGACGGCGAACTGATGCTGATGAACAAACGCTGGGAGCTGCAGACGGAATGGCGGCTTGGCTACACCAAGGAGCACGGCCAGGAAGTGGAGGCCCGCTTCGGCCGCTACGTGGACCGCATGCAATGGCTCTTCCCCTACATCGGCGCAGAATGGCGCTCGCACCCCATGGACATGGACATCCACGAGGACAACCTTTTCGGTGAGCCCAACACCTGGGACGACCGCAAAGCGCTCAACATCGGCCTGCGCTACACACTGCCCTTCCTCCTTGTGCTGGACGGCCACATCGACACGGACGGCCAGCTGCGCGCTTCGCTGATGCGCGAGGACATCGCCCTCACCCCGCGCCTGCGCATGGACCTGATGGGCAACACCGACCTGGAATACATGGCCGGCCTGCGCTACGTGCTG
>JAFDZG010000201.1 GCA_018267065.1 Bacteroidota bacterium | reverse complement strand
CTGAACGGAACGCTGGCGTTCTGCTCCAACAGCCCATCGCAGAATTTGGGGGCAGGCCTTGGGGGTATTCCGGGCCCGGGAGGCAGTTGGGCCTTCCATCCGGTAGTGGGCCCGCCGGTTTCACACAGCTCCATCTACAACCCGCTGGTGGACGGCCCCGGCAATTATGTGTACACCGTGGCGGGCCTGTCGCCTTGCCCGAATGCAACGGCAACGGTGTTTGTCACCGAAACACCTGCACCCTTTGCGGGAGACGACAACACTTACACGTTCTGTTCCAGCGACGGCCCCTTCCAAATGATCACCAAGCTGGCCGGCAACCCGCAGAACGGCGGCACCTGGATGCGCAACGGCACCCCGCCGGTGAGCCATGGCCCCAGCTACATTCCCGCAGTGGACAGCAGTGGTGTATTCCTGTACATCCGCACCGGCACCGGTGCCTGCGCGAACGATACGGCCCGGCTTACCGTCACAGAGGTGCGGGCACCCCAGGCGGGAACAAGCACTGTGCTCAACGTGTGCCCCACGGACACGGCGGTGAACTTGTTCGCTTCCCTGGGGCCTGCCGCGGACAGCACCGGCATTTGGACGGACAACACCGGCGCGGCACTGCAAGACAGCCTGTTCAATGCCACGCAGGTGCCCGTTGGCGCTTATGTGTTCACCTACACGGTGGCCGGCAGTGGCCCGTGTGACAGCGCTTCGGCCACGGTAACCGTGAACGTGGGTGCAGGCTTGAACGCGGGTGTTGGGGGCAATGACACCCTTTGCGGTGCACAAACCGCATACAACCTGTTCCAATCCCTGGGCGGCAATCCTTCCCCCGGAGGCGTGTGGAGCGAACAAACCGGCGTGGGCGCCATCAACGGGAACCTGCTCAATGCAACCGTGCTGCCCCCGGGTTCTTCCTATGCCTTGGTCTATACCCTGAACGACTCCGCCTGCGGCCAAGTGCAAAGCGTGGTGCTGATGTACGTGGCACCGTACCCTGATCCCGGGCCGGACACATCGATCACGGTTTGCTCCACCTCGGCTCCGTTCCAGTTGGGAGGCCTGTTGCACGGCGCAGATCCCGGCGGTACTTGGACGGCACCGGACGGCTCGCCTGCGGATAGCGTGTTCGATCCCGCCACGGATGCGGCCGGCATGTATGCCTACCATTTGGCAGGCTCCGCCTATTGCAGCGATACGCTGGCCCGGATCACCATCGCGGTGAACCAACCGGCAAATGCCGGCACCGACGGCTCGGCACAAAGCTGCAATGAAGGCATGGTGCAGCTCTTCCCCTTGCTCGGGGGCGGTGCGCAAACGGGAGGCACCTGGTCCGACGTGGACGGGAGCGGCGCGCTGGCAAACGGTGCGGTGAACGCAGGCCAGCTTGCCGCAGGCCAGTACCACTACGGCTACCGCGTGGATGTGGCGGGCTGTCCATCGGACAGTGCCGTGGCTGCATTGGTGGTGGTGGACGGCGTGAGCGTAAGCGATGTTCAGCGCAACTGCAATGAGCAGGACCGCACGTATACGGTAAGCTTCACCATCAGTGGCGGTGATCCCGCCAGCTATGCAGTTACCGGCGGTCCGGGAACGCTCTCCAGCGCTGCACCCCATGTGTTCACCAGTGCGCCCATCTTCACCAGCCAGCCCTTCGCGTTTGCCGTGGATGATGACAACCACTGCACGCCGCGCACCGTGGAAGGCACCACGCCCTGCCATTTCCAGGATGATGTGTTCGTTCCGGAATCGTTCACCCCGAACGGTGACGGCATCAACGACAATTTCATCATTCCCGGCATTGAGGGCTGGCCGGACAACAACATTGCCATCTTCAACCGCTGGGGCGGTGAAGTGTACCGCGCCAATGGTTATGACAACCGGCACGTGGTTTGGAACGGCAGTTCACCCAATGCGCTGGTTCCGGGAGATGCCTCCACGGGCACCTATTACTACGTGCTCGACCTGGGCAACGGCTCCGAAACGATCAAAGGATTTGTGTACCTGAACCGATGAGGAGCACACGGCATATCCTTTGGGCGATCGGAATGTCCGCCTTGGCATTCATGCCACGCGCAGCCATGGCCCAGCAAGATCCCATGTACAGCCAGTACATGTTCAACACCTTGGCCTTCAACCCGGCTTATGCGGGCAGCGCGGACGTGTTCACCGCCATGGCCCTCAGCAGGCACCAGTGGGTGGGCTTTGCAGGGGCCCCCTCCACGCAAACACTTTCCCTGCATTCGCCGCTGCCGGGCAACAAGCTTGCCCTGGGCGGCAACCTGATCCACGATGTGGCCGGGCCCGCCAAGCAGAGCAGCGCTTTCCTGGACGTGGCATACCGCATTCGCACAGGCACGGATACCCGGCTTGCCTTCGGCCTCAGCGGCGGCATCAATTTCTTCCAGGCAGACCTCGCATCCCTCAGCACGGTGGAAACGGAACCGCACAATGCCAATATCAAAGGCAAGGTGCTTCCCAATTTCGGCTTCGGCCTTTACTGGAGCTCCGCGCGCTACTACCTGGGGCTTAGCGCGCCAAAACTCCTTGAGAACGTGATCGGTGATGACGGCGCCGTGGTGACCAGCCAGGAGTTCCGCCACTACTTCCTCATCGCGGGCTACGTACTGGACCTTTCGCAGGACATGAAGTTCAAGCCATCCATCATGCTGCGCGCCGTGGAAGGGGCGCCGCTATCGCTGGACGTGAACGCCTCCTTCCTGCTGCGCGACCGGGTGTGGTTCGGGGCCATGTACCGCTATGGAAACGGCTTCGGGCTGCAGGGGCAATACCAGATCAACGAACAGCTTCGCGTGGGCTATGCGTTTGATATGACCACCACCGCCATGGGCGCCTACAACGCCGGCACCCACGAGATCATGGTGGGCTATGACCTCAAATTCACCAAGGGGCGCACCATTTCCCCGCGCTACTTCTGATGATGGAACGCATCCTCCGCCGGATCATGCTGCTGTTGGCCTTGGCCCTGCCGGCACAGGCCGTGCTGGCGCAAGGCAGTGCGGAGGCGCACACCCGCGCCGGCGATCGTTTCTACCAGCGCATGGCCTATGCACAGGCCAAGGAGGAATATGCCATTGCCGCCAAGCTGGGCGCAGTGAACGAACACGTGGTGAAGCGCTTGGCCGACTGCTCCATGAAGCTGGGCGACACCGCCGACGGCGAGATCTGGTACGCCCAAGTGGTGAAGTTCCTGAACCGGGAGCCGCAAGACCTGTACATGTATGCGCAGGCCCTGAAAGGCAACGGGAAGTACGCAGAGGCGGAGGTGTGGATGGACCGCTACCTGGACATGGCGCAGATCGAGGGTGCCCCCAAGAAGAGCAACATCGCGGACTTTGCGCGGAAGTTCACCGCAAACATGGACCGGTTCTCCGTAACCCATGTATCGGCCAATTCCAAGATGGACGACATGGGCACGGCCTGGGACGGCCAGGACCGGGTGGTCTTCTCCTCCTCACGGGATACAAGCGTGGGCATCCAATGGCGTTCGGCCTGGAACGATGAACCGTTTTTGGACCTGTACACCGCCAAGCGGCAGCCGGACGGTGACCTGGTGGACCCCAAGCGGGTAACGGGTAACGTGAATTCCAAGCTGCATGAAGGGCCATGCGTGGTTGCCCCGGACGGTTCGCTGTGGTACACGCGCACCAACGCATCCAAGAGCAAGAACGGCATCCACCGGTTGAGCATCCTGCACGCGGCCAAGGATGGCGACGGCTGGCGCGGCGGGGATCCCTTCCTGTACAACAACCCGGAATGCTCCGTGGGCCACCCGGCAATTTCCGCGGACGGCAAATGGTTCTTCTTTGTGAGCGACATGCCGGGAGGATATGGCGGCACGGACATCTACGTGTGCCAGGACATGGGCGGGCAATGGGGCGAACCGCGCAACTTGGGGCCTGGCGTGAACACGCAATGGAACGAACTTTTCCCCTTTGTGGCCGCTGACGGCACGCTCTACTTCTCCAGCTCCGGCCTGCCTGGGCTGGGCGGCCTGGACGTGTTTGCCGCGAAGCGCGGGCCCAATGGGGATTTTCCTTTTGCGGTGAACGTGGGTGCACCGGTGAACGGCCCCAAGGACGACTTTGCCTTTGTGATCGACAAGGCCAATGCCAGCGGTTATTTCAGCAGCGACCGCCCCGGCGGCATGGGCGGTGACGACATCTACGCTTTCGTGATGCACTATCCGCTGGAACAGCGCTTCCTGTGCACGGGCACCGTGATCGATGATGAGAATGCACAGCCCGTGGCCGATGCGGAAGTGGCGCTGCTCAATGAGGATGGAAGCGTGCAGGAGAGCGCACGGACGGACAAGGAAGGGCGCTATTCCTTCCCGGTGCAGGAGAACAAGGAATATGCCGTGCGCGCACGGATGCCGGGGCACTATGACGGCCTGGTCCACCTGAGCACGGAGAACATCGGGCAGCAACAGATCGTGGCGAGGGACGTGCACGTTGTGCCTGATGCGGGCATTTGGTTGCGCGGTGCCGTGAAGTACAAGGACAAGCTTGGCTTTGTGGAAGGCGTGAAGGTGAGCGTGGTGAACCTGACCAGTTTCTTCAGTGAGGTGCACGCCACGGATGCCGGCGGTGATTTCATCTTCCGCATGCAGCCCAATGAACAGTTCGAGGTGCTGCTTGAAAAGCCGGGCTTCTTCAGCATCAGCGTGCCGGTGAACACGGCGGGCATGAAACGGGGCGTGATCGAGCTTGGCGATGTGAAGGAACTCGCGCTTGAGCCCATGGAGATCGGCCGGGTGATCCCGATGAAGTTTGTTGCTTGGCCCGATGGCGGCACCGTGCTGGCCCCCGCCGCCAAAGCAGCTTTGGACCAGTTGGCGGACCGCATGCAGGTGAACCCCTCGCTGGACATCGAGGTGGGCGTGCATGCCGACACGCGCCAGAAGCCGGACGCCGCCTTGAAGCTCACCCAGGACCGCGCCAAGGCAATTGAAGCCTACCTGCGCGGAAAGGGCGTTGCCAAGGACCGGCTCACCGTGAAGGCATACGGCACCACCAAACCGCTGAACCCGTGCGGTCCGGGCGTGCAATGCACCGATGCCCAGAACGCTGCCAACGAACGCGTGGAATACATGGTCACCGGCGTGGCCGGTTCATGACCTGCGGCGTGAGCGCCCCGGCACGGAATCCCTTTTGTGAAAGTCCGCCCAAGATCAATGGCAGGGCGCCTTGCACGCAGGCTGCGCTTTTGGGATTGTCGTGCAGCACGATGATGCTGCCGGGCCGGATGCTCCGCAATACGTGGCGGGCGCAGGCTTCCGCGCTGCGGCCCGGCCGGAAATCGCCGCCCATCACGTCCCACATCACCACTTGGAAACGCTTGGCCAGCAAGGCCGCATGCCCGCATGCAAGATGGCCGTACGGGGGGCGGAACAGCGGCCCGCCCACTTCCGCGGCACCGCGGAGCACGCTTCGGAAATAAGCGGTCGCGGAGGTTCGCCAAGCATCGGCATGGTCCCAGGTGTGGTGCCCTATGCCATGGCCCTCGCCGGCCATGCGCGCAATCAGGTCCGGATGCCTCCGCGCCTTTTCACCGATGCAGAAGAAGGTGGCCTTGGCACCGTGTGCGGCCAAAAGGTCCAGCAGTTGCGGCGTCACATCGGGCTCCGGGCCGTCATCGAAGGTGAGGTACACCTCCTTCCCCTTGGCGGGCAGGCGCCAGAGCAAACGGCGGTCCAACTTGGCCAGTCCCCGCAGCACCGCCCCGTCGGGCATCAGAACCGCGCGTTGACGGTGCGCATGCCCTGCGTGGCGATGTCCTGCAGCTTTTCCTCGTACAGCGTGTCCAGCTCCGCCGACCGCGCATTGAGCGAATCGGACAGCGCCTTCTGGCCGTTCACTTGGGCATTGCGCGCCAAGCGCTCCATCACCAGTTTGGCCATGCCCATGTCGTCGCTCACCTTGTCGGCAAACTCCGGCGAGAGGCTCAGATACCACGTCATGTTCTCGTCGAAGATCTGGAACAGGCGCCGCGTGAGGCGGTTTGCGGAGGTGCTGTCGCCGGCCTGGTAATAGGCCTCAATGATGGGCAGCATGATGCGGTCATACGGCACGTTGTTCTCGGGCATCTTCTCCTGGGCCAGGTCCAGCACTTGCTTGGCTTCCTGCTTGCGCCCTTCCGTGGCCAGCTCGCTGGCCAAGGTGGCGATCTGCAGGCGCAGGTTGGTGGTCATCCGCAGCACGTTTTCATCCAGGTAGAGGCCGGGCTGGTAATCCATGCCGCCCCAGCGGAACTTGTTCAGCACATTGTCCAGCATGATGTCCGTGGCCACGCTGCCGTAGGTGTTCGGATTGGCGGATTTTTCCTTCACCGGCACCAGGCGGTAGGTGAGGCCCTCCAGGCGGAAGTAATCCTGCAAGTTCAGGTAGCTGTCCGGCCCGGTGGTAACGGCGAAGTAGATGGGCCGCTTCCAATCGTTGTACGCCAGCAGGTCCATCATCATGAAGTGGTTCTTCAGCACGTACTGCTTCTTGATGGACCAGGTCATGGCCCCGGTGAAGAAGGCCGTGTCCTTTGCGGTGAGCATGCCTTTGGGGCCGAAGCAGAAGGCACTGTCCGCGGGCACGCGGAAGTTCTGCGACGGGATGTAGGCATCCTTCATGCCAAGCTGGAAGATCTGCTGCAGGTTGCGGTCGTCCGTGGCGAATTCCATGGCCCGCTTCAGGTCCAGGTAGCCCTTCACCTTGTCGTTGGGGATCAAGGCCACCACGTCGCGGGTGCCTTGGCGGTACTTGGATGGGTCCATCTGGAACGGCACCGGCTCGCTTTCGTAGGCCTTGCGGCGCATCTGGTCAATGTACCAGTCCGTGTTCAACAAGCTGAGGTTCACCACGCGCACATCGGTGCGGATGCCTTCCACCTCTTGGGCGTACCACAGCGGGAAGGTGTCGTTGTCGCCGTTGGTGAAGAGGATGGCGTTGGGCGCGCAGCTGTTCAGGTAGTCCGCGGCGAGGTCGCGCGCGGGGAAGCGGTGGCTGCGGTCATGGTCGTTCCATTCGGCGCGCACCATCACCACCGGCACCACCAGGCCGATAACGGTGGCCACCAAGGCGCTGGCCCGGTCGTTGCGCATGCGGCCCAGCAAGAGCATCAGCCCCATCGCCACCCCGGCAACAATGCCGATCAGGAAGAGGCAGTACGAAATGGAATGGTCCGCGCCGGAAGCCAATTCCACCAAGTATTTCAGCACGCCGAGGCCCAGCGTGCCGCCCACGCCGTAAAGCAGCTCCTTCCGCGTGATGGAGCGCGCCGCATCAAACAAGGCGTAGACGCCAAGCCCGATCCAGAACGCAAAGGCGTAGAAGGAACCCACGTAGGCATAGTCCCGCTCGCGGGGCTGGAAGGGATACTGGTTCAGGTATATCACGATGGCTATGCCCGTGAAGAAGAACAGCAGCATCACCACGCTCCAGTTGCGCACGTCGCGCGCCAGTTGGTACACCAGGCCGATCAAGCCCAGGATCAAGGGCAGCAGGTACAGTTTGTTCATGCCCTTGTTGTCGGTCATGCTCGGCGGCAAATGGTCCTGGTTGCCGAGGCGTTGGGCATCAATGGCCTTGATGCCGGTGTACCAGTTGCCGTCGGTGATGTTGCCGTTGCCCTGGATGTCGTTCTGCCTGCCGGCGAAATTCCAGAGGAAGTAGCGCCAGTACATCCAGTTTATTTGGTAGTTCACGAAGAAGCGCATGTTCTCCAGCTGCGTGGGCACCTGCACAATCAGCGGTTTGCCTTCGCGGTCGGTGGTGCGCACGGGGCGGCCCTTGAAATCGCTCCACTGCTTGTATGCGGGGATGTGGTTGGGCTGCGAGCTGTACATGCGCGGGAAAAGCATGGTGGTGGCCGGGTCGTACACCGGTTCGGTGCCCTTGCGCGCGTCGGTGATCACATACTCGTTGTCCACGGTGAGGCCCGCATGTTCCGCCACATAGTGGTCCGCGCTCCAGCCGTCGTAGAACACTTTTTCCGTGCGGCTGCCCTTTTTCACTTTCCAGGTGGCGGTGTACACCGGTGCGCCGTCCCCGCGTTCATTGGTCATCGGGCTGTCCCAGAACTGGCCCAGCAGCAGCGGCCGGTCACCGTATTGTTCACGGTTCAGGTAACTCACCAGGTTGAACACGTTCTCCGGGTTGTTCTCGTCGATCGGGGGGTTGGCCGTGCTGCGCACGGTGATCATGGCGAAGGTGCTGTAGCCCAGCAGGATCACGCTCACTCCGAGGATCACGGTGTTGGCCAGTACTTTGCCCTTGCGTTGCGACCACAGGAGGCCCCACACGATCAGGCCAATGAGCAGGACGGCGTAGATCAGTGTGCCGGTGTTGAACGGCAGGCCGAAGTCGTTCACGAAAAGCAACTCGAACCAACCTGCCACCTTCACCAGCCCGGGGATGATCACCGCCTGGATGGTACCCAGGATCACGGCGGAGATGATGAAGGTCCAGATCACGCCTTTCCGGCTCACTTCATAACGCTTGAAGTAGTACACGAAGGCGATGGCGGGGATGCAGAGCAGGTTGAGCAGGTGCACGCCGATGCTCAGGCCCATCAGGTAGGCGATCAGGATCAACCAGCGGTTGCTGCGGGGCTGGTCGGCCTCGCTCTCCCATTTCAGGATGCCCCAGAACACAATGGCCGTGAAGAAGGACGACATGCCGTACACTTCCCCTTCCACGGCGCTGAACCAGAAGGAATCGCTCCACGTGTAGGCCAGGGCGCCCACGATGCCGCTGCCCAATATGGCGATGATCTTGCCGCCGGTGAGTTCCTCATCGCCCTTGCGCGTGGCCAGGCGTAGGGCCATGTGCGTAACGCTCCAAAACAGGAACAGGATGGTGAAGGCGCTGGCCAAGGCGCTCAAGATGTTCACCGCCACCGGCACGTGCTCCGTGGAAACGAACGCACTGGCCACGCGTGCCAGCAGCATGAACAAGGGTGCGCCAGGGGGGTGCCCCACTTCCAGCTTGTATGCCGTGGCAATGAATTCACCGCAATCCCAAAAGCTGGCGGTGGGCTCTATGGTGGAGAGGTAGGTGTAGGCGGCCACCAGAAAAACAGCCCATCCGGTGATGATGTTCAACTTCTTGAAATTCATGGGGGTCGCAAGGATCAATAGGCGGCGAATGTACCGAAAGTCGCATGTTGCACACTTCCCGTGCCTCCGTATTGGGGATCTTTCTAAATTTGCCGCGCTTTCACGGTGGCTTTAGCCTGCTTTGGGAGCGGTATTGGCCGATGGTGTAACTGGCAACACGTCTGATTTTGGTTCAGAAGAGTCCAGGTTCGAGCCCTGGTCGGCCAACGAAAAAAAGCCCCGCGAGAGCGGGGTTTTTTGTTGGGCGCCATGCAAGTGCGCAGCACTTGCGGGTGCCAGTGGGCACCCGGCGAAAAGTTTATCCCGCGCTCGGAACGATCGCGGGAAGCCCTGGT
>JAFDZG010000200.1 GCA_018267065.1 Bacteroidota bacterium | reverse complement strand
TGGTGAAGCGTGTTTATGAAGGGATCATCGGCTACCTGCCGCTTGGCACATTGTTCGTGCTGCTCTGCCTGGTGGCCGGTTCCATTGGCCTGAACCACATCTGGCCCTGGATGGACGGGCGCACGGTGGACCCTGCGGACACGGCGCATTTCGACCACCACATCGAACTGCTTTCACCCTACCTGAACAAACCCTTCTTCTGGTTGCGGACCATTGTGATCATGGCCACGTTCGTGCTTTTTGCGATCTGGTTCCGCCGCCACAGCCTGCAGATGGACAATGAAACCGGCGATACGCTGGTGCGTTCGCACTGGAAGAACTACCGCCGCAGCGTGGTGTTCACCGTGCTCTTCGCTTTCTTCAGTTCCATCTTGGCCTGGGATTGGATCATGAGCATTGATGTGCACTGGAAGAGCGCCCTCTTCGGCTGGTACATCTTCGCCGGCATGTGGGTGAGCGGCATGATCACCGCCGTGATCGTGGTGCTCTACCTGAAGGGCAAGGGTTACCTCCCGCAGGTGAACGGCAGCCACATCCAGGACATGGGCAAATGGGTGTTCGCCGTGAGCTTCCTGTGGAGCTATCTTTACTTTGCGCAATTCCTGCTGACCTGGTATGCCAACATCCCTGAGGAAGTGACGTACTTCAAGGTCCGCATCGACCATCACCCATGGCTTACCTGGGTCATGTACTTTGTGAACTTCGCCCTCCCCATGGTGCTGCTGATGAGCCGCGATTCCAAGCGCTCGCCCAAGTACCTGATCGGCGTCGGCGTGCTGATCTTCATCGGCCACTGGCTGGATACCGTGCAGCAGATCATGCCGAGCGCCATGGGCCTGCACTTTGAACAGATCGGAACCTTGGAGATCGGCTTCTTTGCCGCCTTCCTGGGCCTGTTTACCATGATGGTGCTGCGCACGCTGTCCAAGGCGCCGCTCACCGTGGTGGCCCATCCGTTCCTGGAGGAAAGCATCCATCACCACATTTGAACCTTGCCCATAGCATAACCGAACAACATGATGACGTTGCTGATAATCGCGGTGCTGGTGCTGGGCTTCATGGTGGTGCTCCGCCTGAGCCGCGTGGCCGCCCTGGCCAGTGAACTGCGGGGCGACCGGGAAGAGCAGATCCCCGAGCGCGACAACCGGATCTCCGGCCGCATGATGTGGGCCTTCGGGGCCCTGTACATGGCCTTCTTCATCTGGATCCCCCTGCACTACCATGACGTGTTCCTGCCCCCTGCGGCCAGCACCCAAGGTGTTTGGATCGACAGCATGTTCACCTTCAACTGGTGGATGCTGGGCATCGTGTTCTTCGGGACCAACATCGCACTGTTCTATTTTTCGGGGAAGTACTACCACCGGGCGGACCGCAGGGCGTTCTGGTACCCCCACAACAACCGCTTGGAGCTGGTGTGGACCACCATTCCGGCACTGACGCTCACCGGCGTGGTGGTTTACGCCTTGATCGTTTGGACCAAGATCACGGTCCTGCCTGCCCCGGGCACCATGGAGGTGGAGGTGTACGCCAAACAGTTTGACTGGACCTTCCGCTACCCCGGCAAGGACGGCAAGCTCGGCGCCACGGATTTCCGCCTGATCGATGCGGACAACCCCTTGGGGATCGCCACGAAGGCCACCATGGCCAAGCGCCTGGACGAACTGCATGCCCAAGTTGCGCAGGAGACTGCCGATCGCGACGCACGCGCCGGCATCCTGCCCAATGATGAACTGGAGAAGGCTGACAAGCACATCGCGCACCTGCGCCGCCAGATCGAAGGCATCATGAACCTGCAGGTGCTGATGCAGGAGGACATTGCGGCCAATGGCAACAACAGCACTTACCTCAAGGGCGCTGATGACAAGGTGACCAAGGAATTCCACCTGCCGGTGAACACCGACGTGGAACTGATCATCCGCAGCCAGGACGTGATCCACAGCGCATACCTGCCGCACATGCGCGCGCAGATGAACGCGGTGCCCGGCATGGCCACGCGCATGCACTTGGTGCCCACGATCACCACGGACAGCATGCGGGCCGTCACCAAGAACCCGGCGTTTGACTACATCCTGCTGTGCAACAAGGTCTGCGGGATCTCGCATTACAACATGCAATCCCCCCTGACCGTGGAAAGCGCCGGTGCCTTCAAGATCTGGAACATCATGCTTCCGGTATTTGAGAAGCCCGGTGCGGCGGCCAAGGAAGTAGCCCCGGCCCCGGCGGACACGGCGAAGGCGGAGGCCACCGCAGCCGTGGCCACGGCTGCACCTGCAACGAACAAAGAACAGAACTGAGACCATGAGCGCCGTAGAACAATCGTCGGCGGCCCACAACGGCCACGCCCACGCGGAGCACCATCAGCACCAGGAGAGCTTCATCTCGAAGTACATCTTCTCGCACGACCACAAGACCATCAGCAAGCAGTTCCTGGTCACCGCCATCGTCATGGCCACCGTGGCCATGGTGATGTCGATCATCTTCCGCCTGCAGATCGCCTTCCCGGGTGAGAGCTTCGCCTTCACCCACTTTTTCCTCGGTGACAAATGGGCCCCGGACGGCGTGCTCAGTTCCACCATGTTCCTGGCCTTGGTCACCATTCACGGCACCATCATGGTGTTCTTCGTGCTCACCGGCGGCTTGTCGGGTACGTTCAGCAACCTGCTGATCCCCTTCCAAATAGGCGCGCGGGACATGGCCAGCGGCTTCATCAACATGCTGTCCTACTGGTTCTTCCTGGCCGGTTCCATCATGATGCTGGCCTCGCTCTTCGTGGAAGGCGGCCCCGCCGGTGGCGGATGGACGGTGTACCCGCCCCTGAGCGTGCTTCCGCAGGCCATTCCCGGCTCCGGCACGGGCATGACCCTTTGGCTCTTCAGCATGGTGCTATTCATCGCCGGCTCGCTGATGGGCAGTTTGAACTACATCGTTACGGTGATGAACCTGCGCACCAAGGGCATGAAGATGACGCGCCTGCCCCTCACGGTGTGGGCGTTCCTGCTCACGGCCATCGTGGGCGTGCTTTCATTCCCGGTGCTGGTGAGCGCCGTGGTGCTGCTGATCATGGACCGCATGATGGGCACCAGCTTCTACCTGAGCGAGATCCACATTGCGGGTGAAGCCCTGGACAACATGGGGGGCAGCCCGATCCTGTACGAGCACCTGTTCTGGTTCCTCGGCCACCCGGAAGTGTACATCATCATCCTGCCTGCGTTCGGCATCAGCTCGGAGATCATCTCCACCATGAGCCGCAAGCCCATCTTCGGCTACCGGGCCATGATCGGCTCCCTGATGGCGATCTCGTTCCTGAGCTTCATCGTGTGGGCGCACCACATGTTCGTTACCGGCATGAACCCCTTCCTGGGATCGGTGTTCACGGTAACCACCATGATGATCGCCATCCCCAGTGCGGTGAAGGTGTTCAACTACATCACCACGCTGTGGCGCGGTAACATTGTGTTCTCGCCCGCCATGCTCTTCAGCATCGGCATGGTGTCCACCTTCATCGCCGGTGGCCTTACCGGGATCATCCTTGCCAACAGCGCCCTGGACATCCAAGTGCATGACACCTACTTCGTGGTGGCACACTTCCACATGGTGATGGGCGTAAGCGCCATTTTCGCCATGATGGCCGGAGTGTACCACTGGTTCCCCCGGATGTACGGCCGCATGATGAACACCAAGCTCGGCTACCTGCACTTCTGGGTGACCCTGGTGGCGGCTTATGGCGTGTTCATCCCGATGCACTACGTGGGCCTGGCCGGTGGCCCCCGCCGTTATTACGAGTACACCGAGTTCCCCATGTTCCAGGGCCACGTCATGGACCTGAACGTGATGATCACCGTGTTTGCCTGCATCGGCGGTGCCATCCAATTGGTGTTCATCTACAATTTCTTCCGCAGTATTTGGTATGGCCAGAAAGCCACGCAGAACCCGTGGCACAGCAACACCTTGGAATGGACCGCTCCGGTGGGTTCCATGCACGGCAACTGGCCGGGGCCATTGCCTACGGTGTACCGCTGGCCTTATGACTACAGCAAGCCGGGCAAGCAGGAGGATTACGTGCCGCAAACCGTGCCCCTGGAAGCCGGCGAGGAGGAGCACTGACCACAACGAAGATGGACCTCGGGCCATCCAGGTCTTTGGGAAAGTCCGCGCCTTGGGTGCGGACTTTCGTTTTTGGCCGGTTGCCAGCACTGGTGGTGGCCGCTGGATTCATCTGCAACGGGGTGGCCCATGCCCAGTTGTTCGACAGCCTGGGGCTCTTTGTGCGGCAGCCGCCCCGCGTGGTGGTGAAGCTGGATTCCCGTGGTTCGTTCATCAGCAACAGCAACGTGAGGTTCATGGGCGTGAAGCTGGGGCTGGAGCACGCGGGCCGTTTCCAGTACGGCATTGGCTATTCCTTCCTGATGTCCCGGGTGGAATCGGTCCGCGAGGTGGAAGGTGAAGGAGCGATCCCGGTGCGGTTGCGGCTGGGCTATGCATGCCCATACGTGGAATATGCCTTTTACGAGCGGGGACATTGGGAAGTACGCATACCCGTGCAGTTCGGCCTGGGTGGCGGCACGCTGCTTTATGATGATGAACAGGGCAGGAACCAGCGGCTGCGGCATGCGTTCATTTTCCTCTATGAACCGGCCATGACCGTGCAGTACAGGTTCCTCCAATACTTCGGATTGAATGCAGGCTGGGGCTACCGGTTGGCCTTTTCCAGTGCGGACCTGGGCGAACGCCTCACCGCCCCGGTTTACACCTTTGGGCTCAAGGTGTTCTTTGGCGACCTGTGGCGCGACCTGCACCGTTGACCGCCCGGTATACCTTTGGCCCTGCCCATGCCGGAACCATTTGACGTACGCCAAGAGCAGCGCTCGGCCTCCGACAAGGAGTTTGAACAGGTGCTAAGGCCCCGCAAGTTCGAAGAGTTTGCCGGGCAGCGGGCCGTAACGGACAACCTGAAAGTGTTTGTGCAGGCCGCAAAACAACGCGGTGAGGCATTGGACCATGTGCTGCTGCACGGCCCTCCTGGCCTTGGCAAAACGACCTTGGCGGGCATCATTGCCCAAGAGATGGGCGTATCCATGCGGGCCACCAGCGGGCCCGTGCTGGACAAGCCCGCCGACTTGGCCGGCCTATTGACCAACCTGGAGCCGAACGACCTGCTCTTCATTGATGAGATCCACCGGTTGAGCCCCATCGTGGAAGAGTATCTGTACAGCGCCATGGAAGATTACCGCATCGACCTGGTGATCGATGCGGGCCCGAACGCGCGCACGGTGCAGATCAACCTCAATCCGTTCACGTTGGTGGGCGCCACTACGCGGAGCGGCCTGCTCACCGCCCCGTTGCGTGCCCGCTTCGGCATCAACAGCCGGTTGGACTACTACGATGCGGACACGCTCACGGGCATCCTGAAGCGTTCCGCTGGGCTGCTGCACGTGCCCATTGAGGAGGCTGCGGCCAATGAGATCGCGCGCCGCAGCCGCGGCACCCCGCGCATCGCCAATGCCCTGCTGCGGCGCGTGCGCGACTTTGCCCAGATACAAGGCAATGGCACCATCAACATGGCCATTGCCAAGCACGCGCTGAAGGCATTGAACGTGGATGCCCACGGCTTGGACGAAATGGACAACCGCATCCTGCTGTGCATCATCGAGAAGTTCGGTGGCGGGCCCGTGGGCCTGAACACCGTGGCCACGGCGGTGGGCGAGGAGAGCGGCACCATCGAGGAGGTGTACGAACCCTTCCTGATCATGGAAGGCTACATCATGCGCACGCCGCGCGGCAGGCAGGCCACCGAGCGGGCGTACAAGCACTTGGGCAAAGCCCCGGAGGCCAAGCCGGGCAGCTTGTTTGAGTGATCAACGCACCAGTTCGTTGAAGAGTTGCTCCAGCGTGGCGTCCAGGTCTTGGCTCATGCCCGGGTGCGGGCGGGAGGTTTGTATGGCGCTGCTGCGCACGGCCGTCAACCAACGGAAGCGTGAAGGGATGTCGAGCGCGGCGATCGGTCCGCCTTGAGGGTCGCCATGGGCAATGCGTTCGAACGCCTGTAGGTTGGATTGCACTTCTTCCAAGTCGGCATCACAGGGCTGGTTGCGCAAGCGTTCCGCGTTCAATGCGATCTTGGCGCGGATGTAGTGCGCGTGTTTGGAGAACAACACAATGCCCACGTTGAGGAATTCCTCACGCGCCAGCACGGGCACGAGCCGCACCACGGCATATTCATACAAATGCTTCACGGGCATTGGCCGCTTCTGTGGTGAGCGTTGATGAATGTCCCATGCGAAGATGCAGGAAACGTTTGTAGACGGCCCGCACGTGGTCCGGTTCCATGTTGCTGTCCGGTTGCCGGGCCAGCGCATCGGGCACCAGGTCCACAATGCCGTCCAAGATGGCTGGCAGAAGTCGTTCCCGGGCCAGCGCCTCCGCCTCGTGGAGCCGTGTTGCGTAGAGCAGCAGAACATGGTCCTTCACCTGTGGGAACGGGCCGGTGGCGTGGCGTTCCCAGTGGTCCCAGGCGTAGTGGAAGTAGAGGCATGAGCCGTGGTCGATCAGCCACAGATCTTTCCGCCAGTACAGCAGGTTGGTATTGCGGGCCGTGCGGTCGATGTTGGTCAGGAAGCTGTCCAGCCACACCACCAGCGAAGCTTCCAGCGGGTCGGGGTTGGTCACCGCCGGATCGAAGGTGATCGCGCCTGCGAGAAAGTGCAAGCCCACATTGAGCCCCGAACTTTTCTGGAGCAGCTCCTGGATCTCCTCGTCGGGTTCGGTCCTTCCGAACGCCGGATCCAGCTCCGCAAAGACCAGCTCCGGTACGCGCAAGCCCAAGGCGCGGGCCATTTCACCGCCGATCAGCTCTGCGATCAAGGCTTTGGGGCCATGGCCATTGCCGCGGAACTTCACCACGTACTTGAAACCGTCGTCTGCTTCGGCCAGCCCGGGCAGCGAACCGCCTTCACGCAGGGCCATCAAGTAGCGTGTGATCTTTACATGGCGCAGCCCCGGCATGGCCGCCAAGTTAGGGCTGCATGCAGGTACTGGAGGTGATCATAAAAATGCTTTTGGAAGCGGGCGGCAAGTATTTCCAGGCCTGGCGAGGCGTGAAAACCGGGCGTAGCCGGATGCTCTGTGAGGCTTATCAGAACGAAGCATCGGCTTGAAAGGCCCACGTGGGCCCGAAGGGTATTTTTGGGATAGCCTCTACTATTGCCGCATGGCTTCCGCGCGTGAAATGGCTGATGAGATCAAGCAGAAGGCCTTGGACCTGGGCTTCCTGGCTTGCGGCATTGCCAAGGCGGATCTTCTCCCGGAGGAAGCAAGCCGCTTGGAGCAGTGGCTGCACGCGGGCAAGCACGGCCAAATGGATTGGTTGGCGCGCAACTTCGGCCTGCGCACCGACCCGCGCGAGCTGGTGCCCGGGGCCAAGAGCGTGATCAGCCTGGCCTACAACTACTACACGCCGGTGCAACAGGCCGATCCGGCGGCGCCAAAGCTGAGCATGTACGCCTACGGGCGCGACTACCACAAGGTGGTCAAGCAGCGCATGAAACCGCTGATGCAGTTCATCACGGAAAACTACGGGCCTGTGGAAATGCGCTGCTTCACGGACAGCGCGCCGGTGCTGGAAAAGGCTTGGGCAGAGCGCTCGGGCATCGGTTGGCGGGGCAAGCACAGCTTGATCATCCGCAAGGGGGCAGGGTCCTACTTTTTTCTGGCGGAGATCATCCTGGACCTGGAACTGGCGCCCGATGCACCGGCCACGGACCACTGCGGCACGTGCAGGCGCTGCATCGATGCCTGCCCCACGCAGGCCATCGAACTCTATGGCATCAACGCCAGCAAGTGCATCAGTTATTACACCATTGAACTGAAAGACCAGATCCCGGCGGATGCGGGTGATTTCCGCAACTGGGCCTTTGGCTGCGACATCTGCCAGCAAGTGTGCCCGTGGAACAAGTTCAGCACGCCGCACACGGAGCCGGACTTCAACCCTAAGCCGGAGTTGATGGAGCTATCGGCGGCGGAATGGAACGAAATGACGGAGGAGCGCTTTGAGAAGCTCTTCTTCGGAAGCCCCGTGAAACGCACGAAGTACGCGGGCCTGATGCGGAATGTCAGGTATCTCAACAAATGAGCTTGCAACTGGGGGCCCATGGCTTCAAGCCGCAAGCGCCAAGCTCTGCTCAGCCACGGATGGAGTGCTGGAAAACCTCCATGATCACGTCTTTGTAGAGGTGGCCAAACGTGGCCAAGCACCAAGCCTTTAACAGCAGTTGGTCCTTGCCGCGCACCCAGCGGGCGGCCTTCACCAGTTCCTTGCGGAACAACCGGGGATCAAAGCTTACTTTTTGAAGCACCTGCTGGCTGAGCTCCAGCATCTTCTTTCCATTTTCCATCATCACGGTTCCTCGTTTGGCAATGGGTTGCAGGTCCAATAGCGGGTTGAAGGTAAGCCGATCAGGAGCCATTTGCAATGGCCGGAGGCACCGGTGCACAACTTTCACCAACGGCTGGGAGGTGAACAAACTGAATGAACGTGGAATCCGGGCGATCCTTGCACCGCTCACGGTACAAGCTTGCGCTCCGTGACCTGTTTCACCTCGTACTGATCGCTGCCGCTGGTGCTGTACACATAGGCCACCACGGAGCAATTGGAAGGCTGGAGCACGGTAGCGGGGGGCGGAGGCAACGGGCGGCTGAAAGAGAAGGTCACCGTGTCGCCCGGTTGGGCCCCTGCGTTCAGGAATGCCTCTCCCCATGAACCGTTCAAGGCACCGCGGAGCACATGGCGGTGATCGTAGTTGGGCACGTCCGGCGGGTTGGCCTGGTTGTCCAATTGCCAATCGATCACATGGTCTTCCGTGAGGTAGAGCGTAAGGTTGTGCGGGGTGGAGATCGGATGGAGCACGATGGCCATGACATGACCTGAAATGGTGTTCGTGCCGGCATCAAAATGCAACGAATCAATGCGCAGGTCCACGTCGGCTTCCTGGTCGATCATGTCCGCCACGGCGGTGCTCCAACTATACCGGCTCACCCGGATGCTGTTGTTGATGGTTTTCCTGTTCACCAAGCCGATGGGCAATGCCGTGATGCTGAAGGTCTGCTCATAATCATTGCCTGCCGGCGTCCGGAAGTCGGTGAGGTAATTGGGTGCCTGCGGGGCTGCGAAATTGTCCATCATGTGCACGCCCACCACCACTAACCGGTCTCCATAGGTGTCCTTGAGCTGTGCTGCGATCTGTGCTGCGGAGGGGCAATTGTTGCAAAGGTGCCCGGTGCAGTCTTCCAAAAGCACATTGCGCGTAACGGTGTTGCCACTGGGCGGGGTGGGTGATGCATTTTGGCCTTTGGGCAGGTCCACAATGTCACAACCGGCAAACGAAACGATCAGGAGCAGGGAGGCAAGGGAAGCACGCATGGCTTAGAACGTTGTGGTGATGGAGGCGGTGAGGCCGTTTGCGGCGGGCACTACGCGGCACACGCCGCCCACGCAGAAGATGCCCGCACGCTGCCGCCCGTAGCTGAAGGAGAAGCGGGAGCCGCCGCGGATGTACCCGAAGGTGCCGATGGGGTAGTGGATCTGCTCCGTTTCAACGGAACCGCCGTAGTTGTATTGGTCCAGTGCGGCGATGAACCAGTGGGGGCTGAAGGTGAATTCTGCCAGTGCCGTGGCCCAATTGCCGTGGTCCTGCTTGGTGGAAAGGTGCTGCAGCTCAAAGCGCACCGAGTTCTTGTCGTTGAAATTGTGCAGGCCTTCCAGGATGAACATGTCGGCATAGATCACCGGCTTGCCGGCCTTGCCCTGCACGGTTTCGATGTCGTACACCAGGTTGAGGTAGGTGAGGGCCAGTTCCCAATCGGCGCTGAGCTTCTTGCGCACCTCCACGTTGAAGTCGCTGAAGTATTGCCGTTTGCCCATGGCGAAGAAATTCGTCCGGTAACCCAAGTAATGCACGGTGTCATTGGGGATCTTGGTGCTGTCCAAGCTCCAGGCGCCGCTCCAGTTGGCGGTGACCTTGGTGCCGTATTTGCCGCCGAGCGCGCTGCCGCGCTTGAATTTGTAGAACACTTCGCCCTGGTAGGCCACTTCGCCGTTTGGCTGCGTGGCATACGGGTATAGGGTGGCGGGCAGGTTGTAGGTGTGCTGCTTGGCGAGCGTGGGCAGGTAGTTGATGTTGAGGTCGAACAGGGTGGGGGCGCCGCGATCGCTCTGGAACACCATGTTGTCATATGTGTGGGCGCCTGCGCTGATGCCCAGGCCCTTGGTGCTGTACGAGGCATTGGCCATCAGGGCCTGCCCCGTTTTGTAGATGTTGTTGTTGCTGCCGTTGGGGTCGTTGATCTTGTAGGCGTATTCACTGTACAGGTCCAACTTGGCGGTGGTGTAGTGCGCCCGGGCGGCCCAGAGGCCTACGTTTTCCGGCAGTTCCAGCAACGGGTCCTGGTCCGGTTGGAACTTGCTGACGAAAGAGCCGCCGAGGGATAGGTTGTTGCCTTTGGCGGCCAAGCCCGGGAATGCATGCGGAAAGGCTTCCACCAAGGAGATCTCACCATCGATGCCGCGCACGATGCCGATGCCCTGCACGGTGCCTTTGTCAAAGGCCAAACGTTGGGTGCCGATGATGCCCTTGAGGTAGATCCCGGTATCGGGATTGAACTTCACGCGCACGCCGTCCATGGCATTGTCCACGCCCAAAGCGCGCTCTTCATAGCTTCGGAAGGCAAGCCCTTGGCCGAACTGCTCATAGAAGTTGCCTGCGGTGATCTCCAGTCCGTCCGCGCGGAAGGTGGCGTAGCGGTAGCCAATGCCCGAGCCCTTGTAGGCCGCGCCCGCCGGGTAGCCCAGTAAGGCTGGCTCATAGCTCTCGAAGCGGATGCCCGCATCGAAGTTGCCTTTGCCGTTGCGGTAATTGAGGTTGCTCCAGGAATTGAGCCCGAAATCCGCCGGCGGCTTTACGGCACCGATCTGCTCATCGTCGTTGTATAGCTGGCCGTCCATGCTGAAGTTGCCATGGACCTGGCCGCCGTCCTGGGCAAGTGCAAATGAGAAAGGCAACAGGCCAATGCAGAGGAAAAGGTTGCGGGCGATACAGGGGGAAGCAAAGTGCATAGGGATGAATTCTGGTGGACCGCGTGAAGGTAGGACCTCGGCGCAACAGGCGGAGTGCAGCGCCGGGCCGTTTACGTTGAAAATTTAAAGGCTAACGGACAGAC
>JAFDZG010000001.1 GCA_018267065.1 Bacteroidota bacterium | reverse complement strand
TGGAAGGCGCCCACGTACACGCCATCGAGCTTGCGGGTGAGGCGGCCGAACTGCTGGGCGGCAGCGAAGGCTTGCGCGGGTGAAACGGCTTGATCGTAACTGATGGTGTTGGCGAAGTAGGGAAACACGCGCCAGGCACCGAGTTCGGGGTCCAAGAACAGTTCCTTGCCCTCGGCGGTGCGCCGCCCACGCATGAACAGGTAGTCCGGGTAGTGCGAACGCAGGTGCTCCGCGGCTAAGTAGTTGTTGAAGGCGATGAGCTCGGGCCGCTTGAAGACGGCCGTGTTCACCTGTTGCAGCAGCCAGTGATTACCATCGATTCGGTCCTTGAGCAGGAAGGTCTTGTTGATGAGGCCGCTGCCATAAGGGATGATGTCATGCTCCACCGGTTGTATGCCGAAGGCGTCGCAGAGCACGCGCACAAGGTCGTTGTCACCGGTGGTCATGGGCGCATGGCAAGTTGATGGCGCACGTGTTCGGCATCAGCCGGGTGGGTAAGGCCGCACCAGGCTTCCGCGGTGCGCAGCACGTGGAATTGGTGTTGTCGGCCAATGGCTGCGGCCACCACGGCGGGAAGGCCGAACTCTTCTTTTGCGGGTCCGTGCGATCGGAACAGTTCGCGGAACAGCGGAAACAAGGCGGGGCGCAACACCCAGAGGTTCATGCTCACCAGCGTGCCGGGGTGCCACGTGCGGCCATCGCTGCTGGTGATGATCCCATTTGCATTGGCATGCAGGCCCGTCACTTCTACGGTGGAACGCAGCATTCCTTGGGCATCCACAGCACATACGGCCCGGTTCACCCCGCCGCCGGGGCTGAGCGTTTTGTTCAGCTCAAAGGCAACAAGCGCATGTTGTTGCATGCTGCCGTTCAGCGCATGGCCGACCGCTTGTTGGATGGCGCCCGCGCCATAGTGGTCATCCCCGTTGGCGATCACGGCAGTCCCTTGCACTTCCGCCAGGGCCAGCATTACGGCATGGGCAGTGCCCAAGGCTTCAGCCTGCACCACCAAGTGCACCTGCGGCTGCGTGGCAAAGCGCTCCGCAAAGGCCAGCATGTGCTCCGGCCGCACCACGATCACCGCAGCGGTGCAACCGGCGTGGAATGCATCGCGCAGGGTGAGGTCGAGCAAGGCTTCACCATTCGGCCCCACCGGCTCCAATTGCTTGGGCCGCCCGAAACGTGTGCTTTTGCCGCCGGCGAGCAGGATGAGCGTGGGCATGGGGAGGAAAGATAGGGTGGAGCAGGGGTCAGTTCGTAGTTCGTAGGGCAGGGGGGGGCGGCTGCCAGGCACCGGCGCACTGTGCCCTACGCACCATGCCCTACGCCCTACGAACCGTACCCTTCAAAGTACGCACAGCAATCCAAGGGCAGCAAGCAATCCCGTTGCAGCATTGCACCGGGACGGTTTATTTCACCGCATATCCACAAGCACCATGACCACCCGCCGCCACTTTTTACAGACCGTTGGCTTGGCCACGGCCGGATTTACTTTCCTGCCGGGCTACTTGCGCGCAGCAGCACCGGTGAAGCGCGAGCGCATCCGTGTGGGCGTGATCGGCTGCGGGTTGCGTGCCCAGGAGCACCTGCGCGAATGCACGCTGCGCCCCGACGTGGAAGTGATCGCGCTGGCCGATCCCGATGCGGCGATGATCGCGCGCTCGCAGAAGACGCTGGCGAACGGCGGCCGCAAGCCCGCCGTGGTGTACGGCAACGGCAACGAGGATTACCTGAACCTGCTGAAGCGCGACGACATCGACGCGGTGTTCATCTGCTCGCCTTGGGAGTGGCACATTCCACAGGGGATCGCCGCGCTTGAGGCGGGCAAGATCGTGGGCATGGAGGTGTGCGGCGGCATCAACATGCAGGAGTGCTGGGACATCGTGCGGGCCAGCGAGCGCACCGGCATCCCCGTGATGATGCTGGAGAACGTGTGCTACCGCCGCGATGTGCTCGCCGTGCTGCACATGGTGCGCCAAGGGCTCTTCGGCGAGCTGGTGCATGGCCAAGGCGGCTACCAGCACGACCTGCGCAAGGTGCTCTTCAACAGCGGCAAGGAGGACAGCTACGGCGACGGCGTGGAGTTCGGCCCCAAGGGCTGGAGCGAGGCCAAGTGGCGCACGCAGCACTACGTGGACCGCAACGGCGAGCTGTACCCCACGCACGGCCTGGGCCCCGTGGCCGTGATGATGGACATCAACCGGGGCAACCGCCTCACCCGGCTCAGTTCCGTCGCGAGCAATGCGCGCGGCGCCCACAAGTTCATCGTGGAGAATCCCGCCGGCGGACCGGACTGCGCCAATGCCAAGGTGGTGTTCAAGTGCGGCGACATCGTGAACACGCAGATCCAAACGGCCAACGGCCAAACGATCCTGCTCACCCACGACACCACGCTGCAGCGCCCGTACAACCTGGGCTTCCGCGTGCAGGGCACCGAGGGCCTGTGGCAGGACAGCGGTGCAGGCGGGCTGGACGAGGGCGTGGTGTATTTCGAGAAATTGATGGCCCACAGCGACCGCTGGGACAACAGCAAAAGCTGGATGGAACAGCACGACCATCCGCTGTGGAAGCGCTACGGAAGCATGGCCGAGGGCGCGGGCCACGGCGGCATGGACTACTTCGTGGACCACGCCTTCTTCGAGTGCATCAAGCGCG
Source organism: Bacteroidota bacterium (assembly GCA_018267065.1). Lineage (GTDB taxonomy): Bacteria > Bacteroidota > Bacteroidia > Flavobacteriales_F > PHOS-HE28 > PHOS-HE28. Next base: position 3,307 of record JAFDZG010000001.1, on the reverse strand, counting down.
ACCAGCCCTTCCCGCTGGACGTGTACGACCTGGCCACGTGGTACGCCATCACCCCATTGAGCGAAAAGAGCATCGCCGAAGACGGGCAGGTGCAGGACATCCCGGACTTCACGGCGGGCAAGTGGCAGGAGCGCAAGCCGGTGTTCGGCTTCACGGACGAGTATTGAAGACGCATCGAGTTCGGCAAGGCTGGCGCCATCCCGATCTTTGCCGCATGCACCACCCCGACATTTTCTCCCGCCCGGTATGCGATGAACTGATCGCCCGCATCCAGCGCATCACGCCGGAAACGCGTCCGCAATGGGGCAAGATGAACGCCGCGCAGATGCTGGCGCATTGCAGCAGGGCGTACGATGCCCTCTACGACGAGGCGCACCGCAGGCAGTTCCCGCCCGCCACCGGCTTCAAGCGCATGCTGCTGAAGCTGTTCGTGAAGCCTGCCGTGGCCGGGCCGAAGCCCTACCCGCGCAACGGCCGCACGGCTCCCTCCTTCGTCGTGGCGGACGCTCGGGACTTCGAGCGCGAACGCGAAAAGCTGGTGGCCTACATCAACAAGGTACAGGCACTGGGAGCAGCACACTTCGAAGGCAAGGATTCGCACTCCTTCGGCCCGATGACGGCGGCTGAATGGAACACCACGTTCCACAAGCACCTGGACCACCACCTCACCCAGTTCGGCGTGTAGGCCCGTGCTTGTTGCAGATTCGAATAGTTGCATTCATGCCCATCTTCGCATTGGCCCCACCGCCCATGCCTTGTGTCGACCTCACCTACCTCGAGCGCCTGTACAAGGGCGATCGCGTGCGCATCGCGGCGTGGGTGGAGCTCTTCCTGGAGGAGATGCCGCAGCGGATGGAGGAGCTGGCGCAATGCGTGGAACGCTGCGATGCCGTTGCCTTGGCCGCCCTGGCCCATGAACTGAAGCCGCAGGCGCACTACCTCGGGGCCGCACGGATGCACGAGGTGCTGGTGCGGATCGGGGAGCGCACCCGCTGCGACGGCCCCGCCGACTGCGCCACCGAGGTGCATGAGCTGCGGGAGGCCTGTGCGGACGTGGAACGTGAACTGCGCGGCCGCTTCAGCCCCTGAACCGGTGGAAATACCGGTTGCCGCGCCGATGAACTGTTGGAACTTGCACCCATGATCCGCCTTGCCCTCGCCGACGACCAGCGCCTCTTCCGCAAAGGCATGGCCATGCTGCTGCGCGACATGGCCGGAGCGCAGGTGGTGCTGGAATGCGCCAATGGCGCGGAACTGCTCAACGCGCTGAAGGACACTCCGGCGGACATCGTGCTGCTGGACCTGCAAATGCCCGTGCTGGACGGGCGGAAAACGCTGGCCCACCTCCAAAAGGACCACCCGCTGGTGAAGGTGATCATCCTCAGCACGCACGATGAAGAGCCGGTGATCGCCGAGCTGATGGGCATGGGCGCCAACGGCTACATGCTCAAGAGCGCCGAGCCCGACGAGATCGACACGGCCATCCGCGCCGTGGCCCAGAGCGGCTTCTACCTCAACGATACCGTGGACCGCGTGATGCTGCACGGCCTGGTGAAGAAGAAGCAGGTACACGCGGCCTTCAACACGGTGGACCCCTTGAGCGAGCGCGAGGTCGAAGTGCTGCGCGGCATCTGCAAGGAATTGACCACGGCGGAGATCGGCATGCAGCTCTTCATCAGCCCGCGCACCGTGGACTTCCACCGCAACAACCTGCTGCTGAAGACCGGTGCGCGCAACGCCGCCGGGCTGGTGGTGTACGCCATGAGCAAGGGGATCTTCGTGCCGGAAGCAACGTGAACCGGCAAAACGATGTGTGCGGAAATGCGTGCAAGGGTGCAAGGGTGCAAGCGTGATGGAGCGGCGCACTCCCGCACCCCCGTACCCTCGCACTCTTGCACCCTCGCACCTTCCCACCCTCGCACCCTCCAGCTCTTGCGCATCCCCGCGCTCCTGTTGTTGCTCGCCGCAGGCACGGCACGCGCACAAGTGGACACGCTCCGCCTCCCCTTCACCGCGCTCACCATCGATGACGGCCTTGCGCAAGGCATGGTCAGTTCCATCGCGCAGGACCAGTACGGCTTTCTCTGGTTCGCCACCAAGGACGGGCTGGACCGTTACGACGGTTACAGCTTCACCACCTTCCGCCACGACCCGGACGACAGCACCACCATCGCCGGCAACACCGTGAACTGGCTACACGTGGACCATGCACAGCGTTTGTGGGTGGTCTCCGACGGCGGTGTGGACCTCTTCGACCCCGCCATGGAGCGCTTCCGCCATGTGCCGATCATGCATCCGCAGGGCCTGTTGCGCACCGTGCGCCAAGCCATTGCCGACGCGAACGGGGACCTGTGGGCCTGCGGCAACGACATGTTCGTCAAGGTCACTTTCGCGCGGCCCCCGGTGCCTGAAGAGCCTTTGCCTTCCTGCACGCTGAAATGGTTCAAAGGGAATGTGGCGCTCACCTTGCTCAGCGACGGCCGCCTGTGGGGCACGGACCAGACCCGCGCATTGCGCATCACGCCAAGCCACAGCGGGCAGGACCGGGTGGACACCCTGCCGCCCTGGAATGCGGACATCGCGGCGGGCATCAACGGCATGCGGTTCGTTGAGGATACCTTGCGCGGCACGTTGCGCGGCATTGGGAGTGATTTCATCGCCACCATCGACCGTGGAACGGGGCGCTTCCTGGAAGTGGACCTGCGGACCGGCAGCAAAGGTTCGGTCAGCCAAAACGGCGTGGTGTGCGATGAGGAAGGCAAGCTGTGGTTGGCAGGGAGCAGCGGGCTGCGGCGCTACGATCCGGCCGGTGGGCAGCTCCTTCCGGTGACGCCCCTGGACCCCGCCCAGGCCAAGGTGCTGAAATCGCTCAAGAGCTGCTTCATGGACCATGGCGGCACCTTGTGGCTGGGCAGCTCGGGCCATGGCCTGCTGAAGTACGACCCGCGCACCGCGCGCTTCAACAAATGGGACGACTCCAGCATCCGCACCCTGGTGCCCACACCGGACGGGAATGTACTGGTAGGCCGATGGTGGGAACTGCTCGCAGAATTCGACCCCGTGAAGCGCAGGTACGCCCGGGTGATCAAGAGCACGAAGGAGCTGGCCATGCCCGCTGCGGAGCAGGCCAAACATCAACCCGGCGACATGGCCGTGCAGGACGCACAAGGGATCTTCTGGGTGTCCCTGAACTACGGCAACCTGCTGCGGTACGATCCGGCGGCCGGTGCAGCATCGCGCATCCTGAGGCCTGGCAACGTGGAGGGCAAGGTGGAGGACGGACCGATGTTCCCCTTGATGCTCGGCA
>JAFDZG010000019.1 GCA_018267065.1 Bacteroidota bacterium | reverse complement strand
CTTCAACTTGTGAAATGCCCATGCTTGTGGCAGCAGCAGCACAATGCCCAGCGCAAGCGGAATGGGCACCAACGGGCCATGGACGGGAAGCGCGGCGATCGCCAATAACAGGCAGAACCGGCCCATAAAGGCACTGCGCTCTTGCCACCTGATCGCTTTATGCCAGTCGCTGAAGCGCATTCCAAAGGTTGTCGCTGATCCGTTCGCGGTCGAAATGTTCCTTCACGTAGTGCTCGCCGCTGGCGCCTTGTTCATGGATCAATGCCCGATCATCGGCGTAGCGCACGGCCGCGCGTGCCAACGCATCGGCATCCTCCGGCTCAAAAAAAAGCCCTGCCCTGCCCTGTTCGATGAACAACTCGCGGGCTTCGCCGTCCACGCCCAATAGCACCGGTTTGCACAGCGCCAAGGCTTCAAAGATCTTGCTGGGGATCGCCCCCAGGAACAGGTCGTTGCGCAGCAGCGGCACTACCACGGCATCGATGGAACGCATCATGCCCAACAATTCACGCCGGGGCATCCTGTCAACAAAATGCACACGGTCCACGCCCAGGGTTCTCTTCAGCTCCTGAAGTCCCGCTTTCTCCGGTCCATCGCCCATGAGGATGAAATGGATGTCGGGCCGTTCGCGCAGCAGGGCCGCAGCCTGCACCACCACCCGCAATCCTTGTGCGTGGCCCAGGATCCCTGCGTAGGCCAGCAACAGGTCATTCGGGCCGATGCCCAAGCGGGTGCGGATGTCCGAAGCAGGCACCTCGGCAGCGGCGGCCAATGCAGCGAAATCCACGCCGTTGGGCACCCAAAGCACCTCCTTTTGCGGGAATCGGCCTCGGATGTTCTTCACGATGCCCTGCGTTTGGCCCGTGATCAGCGCAGCGCTCCGGTAGCAGCGCTCCTCCAACCAGGTACTGGCGCCGATCATGGCCTTGTTCGATACCAAGCCTAACTGCACCGCGCTTTCCGGCCACAGGTCGCTGACGTTGAACACGAGCTTCGCCCCTTTCAACCGGGCCAGCAGCATGGCCGTGATCCCCAGGAACAACGGCGGCGATTCCACCAACAGCACGTCCGCCTTCTTCAACTTGAACAAGCCGACTACCAGCGAAGTGAAGACGAATGAGAAGTAATTGCACAGGCGCGCAACGATGCCTTTGCCGATGGACACGAACAGCCAAGCGCGGTGTACAAGCAGCCCGTCCATGACCTCACGGACGTGGAGCTTGCCCCTGTAGGTGGCGTGGATCCGCATGTCCGGGTAGTTGGGCATGGCGGTGAGCACGGTGACCTCTGCCCCATTCGCCTGCAAAGCTTTGGCCGTGGCGAACAAACGGTTCTGTGGCGCGCCGGTCTCGGGCGGGAAGTATTGCGTGAGGAAGATGATCCTCATGGAGTGGTGCGCTCAAGCCGGGCAATTGCCTCGGCATGGGTGATGAACCTGTGCCCGCGTTCCTTCAAATACACCAGCAGCCATTCGTACCACGCCTTCCACGTGGCGAACGCCGGGCTGTAGTAGCGGTCGTGAAAGAGGATGCTGGTGTACTGCAGTCCTGCCCGCTCCGCTTCCTCCAGCTTGCCGATGGTGAAGCGCTTGGCGCCTTCCAGGTCGCGGCTTTGGTAGCGCTTGGTACCGTCCAGGGCCCATCCGTCCATCAGCAGCAACGGGAACTCCCACATGCCGTGCAGGCGGTAGGGATCGCGGGCCCCTTGGATGGTGGCATCGAAGCGGTAGCCTGCGGCGGCCAGTTTGCGGAACGTGGTGTCATCCTGCCGCAGGTAGTGCATGCGAACGCCAAAATCACTACGCCCGCTGAGCTGTGCGAAGCGGCGGTGCTCCTCCCGCATCGCGGCTTCATCGGTGTAGGCGATCCCATGCACACCGGCTTCGAAGCCGCGTGCAATCACACGGGGCACGTGCTTTTCCGCATGCCGCAACGGATAGGAAAGTCCCACACCGTTGGCCATGCCGAAGAAGAAACAGGAACGGATGCCGTGGTGCTCATGCAGGTCCATCACCTCCTCGATGCGCTCCCAACGGTTGTGCGCCAGATCGGCATAGCGGTGACCCAGTTCGCGCAAGGAGATCTTGCCCAGCACGTGCTCCAGATGGTTGCGCACCAGGAATTTGGGGATGATCGGGTCCTTCCAATGCTCCCGCACGGTGATGTGGTCCACGTCGTGGCTGAGGATCACCTGCATGGGTCAGAAAAGATGGCGAAGCTTTTTCTTCAACGCCACCTCGGTGAGGAACGGCGCGCGGTTCACGGTGAAATAGGGCGTGGGCGTGCCGCCGAACGCTCGGAAGTAACGCTCCACCTCGGGGATCATGCTGCCCTCGAAATCGAATAGGTGCTGCCCGGAAGCCTTGGCCTCGGCAATCGCGGCATCCACGGCCATGGCGCCCGCACCCGCGCTGGCATGGACCTTGTCCACCCCGCCGAGCAGGTAGTAGGTCACCCCGGCGGATGAAGCGGTGAACGCGGCGGCCGTATCGTGCCCGCCTTCCACGGTGATGAAGGCAGCACCCGTGCCCGGCTTCAGGAAGGCCTTCAACATGCCCATGGCCACGTCCTCGTCCAGCCCTTTGCCTTTTCGCTGGAACGTGCTCCGGACCATGCGCAACACACGCTCTGGATCGTCCGTCCGCACCGTATCGGCGCTCCCTGCCCTGCTCTTCTTGATCGCGTTGCGCTGTTCCGCCTCATAGCCGGCGCGGACCGCTTCCATGCCTTGTGCCAGATCGATCCGGTACGTCCACTGCGCCACTACCTTGAAGCCCTTCCACGCCCATGGTTGCAAGTCCGTCTCTTCCGGCGGGAAGGCCAGGTGGATCATGCCGTCCTGGGCCAACAGGTGGTCGGCCAGCAGGCCGTGCAGCTTCTTGGCCTCACCTACTGCCTTGGCAGGGTTGCTGGCCAAGCGTTTGCGCCACAGGCCGCAGTTCTGGGTGTGTGCCGGATGGGAGATCAGCCGCAAGCCCGAACGGCGCGTGCGGTGCAGGTGGAATGCTGCTACGGCTTTGCCGTCCTTGTTGAAGATGCCCAGCCGCTCCATGCCTGCACCTACAATGCCCGCCCATTCGTCGCGCAGGAACAGGGGCAGTTCCGCAGGCGTGATCCCCAACGCGGCCGCGATATCGCCGGTGATCGGTGCAATGGTCATCGTTCCAGTTGGCGGTAAAGATCGACCAATCGCTTGCTTTCACTTTCCCAGCTGTAGTGCTGCTCCACTTCCCTGCGGCCTTCCAGCCCCTTTGTGCGGCGACCTTCAGCATTGGCCTGTGCCGCGCGTACCGCAGTTGCGATGGTGGCGGGTGCCTGGGCATCGGCAAACCAACCGAACGGCCCGAAGGTCTGCCGCCAGAAGGGAAAGTCGCTTACCAGCATCGGCAGGCCGCAGGCCATGTACTCGAAGGTCTTGATGGGCAGGCTGATCATGTAGTTGTGTACGGGGTACAGCAGGCACACGCCGAGGTCTGTGGCGCGCACGTGGTCGTACACCTCGTCCATGCGCACCTGGCCCAGGTCATCCACTTGTGCCCAAGCGGGCAGTGCCGCGCACTCCGCGCGATAGGTTTCATCGGCCCACGGGCCCAGCAGCTTCAACCGTACGTCCGGCAACGCTTCCAAGGCCATCACCACTTCCTTGATCCCCCGAATGCGTGAAAGACCGCCGACGTAGATCAGCGTGAAGCGCTCATCCCGGCCTACCGTCTTCAAGGACCGGTCGATGATGGCCAGCACAGGCAGGTTGCGGATCACCTCCACCTTGCGGGTCTGTGCCGGATGCAGGCGCACGATGTCCTCGCGCATGCTGTCCACCACCACCAGCACACGGTCCAACTTGCGGATGGCAAGGTCTTCGAACCAGCCGTAAAGGCGGGAAGCGAGCTTGCGCAACCATGCGGGCCCGAGCCATGTTTTGGTGAGGATGTGGCCGCGCATGGACTCGTGCATGTCGTACACCACCTTGGCCCCGCCTCGTTTCAGCAGGAGCGCGATCCACAGCAGCTCCGGATCGTGGACCTGATAGACGGCAGCCTTGAGCTTTCGTGCCTCGCGAAATGCCCGCCACGCGCCAACGATCGGGCGCAAGATCCGTGAGGCGGGCACCCGGACCGGATGCATGTGCACGCCATCTTCCGTGACCGCCCTGTCGATGGGGGCGATCAGATGCACGTCGAAACCGGCAGCGGCCAGTGAACGGCACTGCTTGAAGAAGATGCGGTCGTCGAACGCGCCGTGCACGGTGGTGATGTGGCAGACGCGGGTCATGCGGCGGGCTCGTGTGCAGGCCGGAGCCAAAGGAAGAGCAAGATGGTCAAACCCCAACCGTGG
>JAFDZG010000199.1 GCA_018267065.1 Bacteroidota bacterium | reverse complement strand
GCCGAGCAACTGAAGCAGACCATCTACACGCAGGCCTCGCTGTTCACCATGCACTACAGCCTTGCAAAGCTGTGGATGCACTGGGGCATCACCCCGGATGCGATGATGGGCCACAGCATCGGTGAGTTCGCGGCAGCCTGCCTGGCGGGTGTGTTCTCGTTGGAAGATGCCGTAAAGCTCGTGGCCCACCGTGGCCGCATGATGCAGGAATTGCCCGGCGGCAGCATGCTGAGCGTGCGCGCAGCGGAAGAAGATGTAGTGAAGAAACTGCCCGCCGGATGCAGCATCGCAGCTAACAACGGTCCGCAGTTGTGCGTGGTCAGCGGTCCGCATGAGGCGATCGCCAAGTTGCAGACGGAACTGGAGAAGGACGGCATCACCTGCAAACCGCTGGTGACCAGCCACGCCTTCCACAGCCCGATGATGGACGCCATGGTGGCTCCGTACAAGAAGGTGGTGGAGAGCGTGAAGCTGAGCGCACCGCGCATCCCCATTGTGAGCACGGTTACGGCGGAGTGGCTGAAGGACGACGAGGCCACTTCACCGAAGTACTGGAGCGATCACCTACGCGCCACGGTGCGCTTTGCACAAGCCGTGAAATTTGCCTGGAGCGACGCGAACCGGGTGATGCTGGAAGTGGGCCCGCGCACCACGGCCACCACGCTCGCACGCCAACAGAGCAGCGACAGCAAGAAACAAGCGGCCGTGCCATCGCTGGGCAATTCCGCAGGCAACGGCAACGAACTAACGCAATTGCTGAAAGCCGTTGGTGGCCTTTGGCAGAGCGGTGTACTGATCGACTGGAACACCTTCTACGAACGCGAGGAGCGCAGGCGGATCAGCTTGCCGACGTATGCTTTCGAACGGGTGCGGCATTGGGTGGAGCCTGCGGCTCTGCAAGCCGCAGCAGGTGGACAGGGTGGACAAGGTGCGGACACCATGCCTACCCCGTCCACCGGGCTGGCGGATGCCAGCCTTGCACCCAAGGAGCAGCTGATCCAACAGATCAAACTCCTGCTGGAAGAAAGTTCCGGCCTGGAATTGGCAGAAGCCAGCAACGAGGAGACCTTCCTGGAGATGGGCCTCGACTCGCTCTTCCTCACGCAGGTGGCCACCTCGCTGAGCAAGAAGTTCGGGGTGAAGATCAGCTTCCGCCAATTGAACGAAGAACTGCCGAATTTGGACAAGCTGGCGGAGCATATCCTGCCGCACTGGGGAGGATCGGTTGCTAGTTCCGAGTTGTCAGTTGTTAGGGGCAGCCCAACAACTGACAACCAACAACCAACAACTGTTTCAGCCTTGGAAGACGCACCCGAGCTGAAGAAAGTCTTCGGTGCCCAGGCCCGCATCAGCAAGGAAAAGGTGGACGACTTCACGCCGCAGCAGCGCGCGTGGTTCGACGACTTCGTGAAACGCTACACGGCGAAGACCGCCAAGAGCAAGTCCTTCACGCAGGCCAACCGCCTGCACATGGCGGACCCGCGCGTGGTCACCGGCTTCAAACCGCAGACCAAGGAGCTGACCTACCAGGTGGTGGTGGACCGCAGTCGCGGGGCACACATGTGGGACATCGACGGCAATGAATACGTGGACATCCTGAGCGGCTTCGGCAGCTCGATGTTCGGTGTGATGCCGGATTTCATCCGCGATGCATGCCACGACCAATTGGAAAAAGGCACAGAGATCGGCCCCATGCACCCGCTCGCGGCCGAGGTGAGCAACTTGCTCTGTGAGCTCACCGGTGCTGAACGCGCGGCGGTGTGCAACACGGGATCCGAAGCCGTGCTGGGCGCCATGCGCATGGCCCGCACGGTGACCGGCCGCAGCCTGATCATTTCCTTCAGCGGCAGCTACCACGGCATCAACGACGAAGTGATCATCCGCGGCAGCAAGAGCAAGAAGAGCTATCCCGGCGCGCCCGGCATCATGCCCGAGGCCGTGGAGAACATGCTGGTACTGGACTACGGCACCCCGGAGAGCCTGGAGATCATCAAGCAACGCTGCCACGAGGCCGCCGCAATCCTGGTGGAACCGGTGCAGAGCCGCCGCATGGAATTCCGCCCGGTGGATTTTTTGCGCGAGGTGCGCAGGATCACCAAGGAACATGGCTCGGCCTTGATCTTCGATGAAGTGATCACCGGTTTCCGCATGCACCAGAACGGGGCACAGGGCCTCTTCGGCATCAAGGCCGACATCGGCACGTACGGCAAAGTGATCGGCGGTGGCATGCCCATCGGCGCCATGATCGGCAGCCGCCCTTGGATGGACGCCTTGGACGGTGGCGACTGGCGCTTCGGTGATGAGAGCGTACCCGAGGCGGGCGTGACCTACTTCGCCGGCACCTTTGTGCGCCACCCGCTGACGCTGGCCGCCATGAAGGCTTCCCTGCTGCACATGAAGCAGGAAGGCCCGGCGCTGCAGCAGCGGCTCAACAGCCTTACGGAAGGCATGGTGGAACGCGCCAATGCACTGTTCGACCTGTACATGCTGCCCTACCGCTGGGTGAATTTTGGCAGCGCGTTCAAGACCAAGTATGATGAGAGCGTCCACTACACCGAGCTCTTTTTCATGCTGATGCGCTTCCACGGCGTGCATGTGCTGGACTTCCCGCACTTCCTCACCACGGCGCACACCGAGGCGGACGTGGCGTTCATCCTGCAAACACTTGAAAAGACCTGCAAGGAACTGCGCGCATCGGGCTTCATGCCGGAACGCACGTATCCGATCGAAGTGGTGAACAACTCATTGAACGGGCATGCGCAAAAGCTGAACGAACGCGTGATCCGCGGTTCGGATGCCCCGGTTCCGGGCGCACGCATGGGCCGCATGCCCAATGGCGACCCCGCCTGGTTCATTCCGGACCCGGCACGCAGCGGCAAGTACCTGATGTTGGAAGGAGAAGAAATTTGAAGCAGCGAGCATGGAACAATTTTTCAAGGAGGCCCGATCAGTGCCGGTGGAACACGATCCATTTGCCGGTACGCCGATCCAGTTGACGGCACCGACCACGGAGCCGCAACGTGAGGTGTGGGCAGCGTCACAGGTAAGCGAAGAGGCTTCGTGCTCCTATAACGAATCCATCAGCCTGGACTTGGACGGACCGCTGGACCCCGGCATCCTGAACGCCTCTATTGCCTCCGTGGTGCAACGCCACGAAAGCCTGCGCGCCGTGTTTGACAGCACCGGCACCCGCATGGTGGTGCAGCAGGAAATGCCCGTGAAGCTTGAAATCCACGACTTGGCAACCCTTCGGGAAGAAGAACAGGCCAAGCGGATGAAGGAGATCGGCACGGACTTGATGGGCACGCCGTTCGACCTTGCGCACGGGCCGTTGATCCGGTTCATCCTCTTCAAGCTTGGAAGCACCAAAAACGTGCTTCGCATCGTGGCCCACCACATCGCCTGCGACGGCTGGTCCATGAGCATCCTGATCGGTGACCTGAGCAAGGCATACGCCGCGGGCGGCAGTTTGGAGCATGCCGGATTGCCGGAAGCCGTTTCCGCCAGCCGCTACGCGCAGGAATTGAATGCGTTCTACCGGTCTGACGCGAACAAGGAGGTGAAAGCCTACTGGAAAGAGCTGTTCACGCCCCCGATCCCCGCGTTGGACCTGCCCGTGGACCATGCGCGTCCCCTGGAGAAAACATGGAACGCCAAGCGCATTGACATCGCCTTGGCCCCGGAGATCACGGAAGGCCTGAAAAAATTGGGGACACGCTTCGGGAGCAGCTTTGTAACCACCTTGCTATCGGTGTATGAAGTGCTGCTGGCGCGCATTACGGGACAACGCGACATTGTGGTGGGCATGCCCGCCGCAGGGCAAAGCGACATGGGCATGGAGGAACTGGTGGGGCATTGCGTGGCCCTGCTGCCCCTGCGATCGCTGATCGATGAAGACCTGCCCTTCAGCACGTATTTGCAGCAGCGCAAGAAATCGCTGCTCGATGCATTCGACCACCAGCGGTTCACCTTCAGCACCCTGCTCCATGAACTCAACATTCCCCGCGATCCAGGGCGCGTGCCCCTTGTACCGGTGATCTTCAACTTGGACATGGAGATGGACGACCGGGTGAACTTCCCCGGCCTGAAACACCGCCTGCGCAGCGAACCGCGCACCTACGAGCAGTTCGAACTGGCCATGAACGCAAGCAGTTCCAAGGGCCAGCTGATCCTGGAATGGTCCTTCAACACCGACCTCTTCAAGGAGGACACCGTGCGCGGCTGGATGCGCGACCTGGAACAAATGGCCCGGCACATCATTGCGGAGCCATCCACCACCATTGAAGCGTTGTTGCAAGAAGGCCGGCAACTGGCTGAAATGCCACGCAATGAATGGATCGGGGCCGCTTCGGCAACGCCCCGGGAATTGACCATCGCCTCGGAATTTGACCGCATCGCCAAATTGCATCCCACGCGCAAGGCCTTGGTGCAAGGGAACAGCTCGCTCACCTACGGCGAACTGCGCGACCAAGTGGACTCCTTGGCTGCGGAGCTGGTGGAACGCGGTGTGCGCCCCGGCACGGCAGTAGCCGTGTGCGCCGCCCCAGGCTTTGACCTGATCACCGCGCTGCTGGCCGTGGTGCGGGCAGGAGGAGCGTTCCTCCCCATCGACCACAGCTACCCCAAGGCCCGGCTGGACTACCTGCTGTCCGATTCCGGCACACGCCTCCTG
>JAFDZG010000198.1 GCA_018267065.1 Bacteroidota bacterium | reverse complement strand
GTCTTTTTCAGGGGTTTGGCGGCCGGTGCCACCTTCACGAAGTCCAACTGGGCCAAAAGCTCTTCCCAGAACTTCCGGTACTTCCGGTCGGTGAGTTCAATGATGTAGCGGTCTGCCATGGTGTTGCGAAGATACAATGGGAGAGGTACTGTGGAATGCCAGGCTGCCGATCAGCGCGACCACCGCCCCTCAATCCCACTTCTCCGGCCGCATCTGCGGGAAGAGCAGCACCTCCTGGATGGCGGGGTTGTCGGTGAGGAGCATCACCAAGCGGTCCATGCGGATCGTGGATACCTATTCGGATGAAAAGGAGTACGTTGCCTATCTTTGATACATGACGCTGGAGCAACGCAAGATCGAGCTGATCCGTTGGATCACTACCTTAAAGGACGGTATCCTGCTGGACCGCATGGATGACCTCCGTAAGGCAGGTTCGGCAGAGGTGCCGGATGCCATTTTGCGGCTGTTGGAGTTGTCGTCCGCTGCGGCTCCGGGAGCATTGGTGAAGCACACCTCCGCAAAAGAGCTGCTGAAACGGAAATGAATGGCAGCCGGGTCTATTGGACCCCAATGGCGATTGAGTCGCTGCAGGTCATGTACGACTTCGTTTCGATCAAATGGGATCAGCAGATAATGGATGTGCTTCTGGATGCGGTCGATGAAACAATTGGTCGGATCCAGCAGCACCCCGGTATTGCCCAACTGATCGAGGGAACGCCGTTCAGAAGGTACGTGTTGCACAAGTACGTTTCATTGTACTACATGCTTACGGATGAGCAGGTCAAGATCTTGCTGGTTTGGGATAATCGCATGGATGACCGTGACCTTATCCAGCGGTTGACCGGGGCTGCTTGAGAGCCATGAAGCTTCGGTAGAACGTGCGCCTCTTGTCTCGCGCGAGCGTCACGCTCGTGCGGATGATTTCCGATTTTCCTTCAATCCCACTTCTCCGGCCGCATCTGCGGGAAGAGCAGCACCTCCTGGATGGCGGGGTTGTCGGTAAGCAGCATCACCAAGCGGTCCATGCCGATGCCGATGCCTGATGTGGGCGGCATGCCGTACTCCAGCGCGCGTAGAAAATCGCGGTCTAAGTACATGGCCTCGTCGTCGCCGCGCTCCATCAGCTTTAGCTGCGCCTCGAAGCGCTCGCGCTGGTCGATGGGGTCGTTCAGCTCGCTGTAGGCGTTGCCCACTTCGAAGCCGGCGGCGTAGAGCTCGAAGCGCTCGGTGAGGCGGTCGTCGTCGCGGTGCTTCTTGCAGAGGGGGCTCATCTCCACGGGGAAATCCATCACGAAGGTGGGCTGGATGAGTTCCGGCTGCACCAGTGCGCTGAAGAGCTCGTCGATCAGCTTGCCCTTGCCCATGGCGGCGGTGATCTCGATGCCGTGCTGCTTGCAGAGCTCGCAGATGGCGCGTTCGTCCGCGTTCAGCACGTCCACGCCGGTCTTTTCCTGGATGGCCCCGCACATGGTGATGCGCTTGAAGGGCTGCCCGAAGTCGATGTCCTTGCCCTGGAACTTGGCCACTGCGGTGCCATTCGCAGCGGTGGCCACGGTGCGGAACACGCCCTCGATGAAGTCCATCATCCAGCGGTAGTCCTTGAAGGCCACGTAGAGCTCCATGATGGTGAACTCCGGGTTGTGCGTGCGGTCCATGCCCTCGTTGCGGAAGTTGCGGCTGAACTCGAACACGCCGTCGAAGCCGCCCACGATGAGGCGCTTGAGGTAGAGTTCGTTGGCGATGCGCAGGTAGAATTCGGTGTCCAATGCGTTGTGGTGCGTAACGAACGGACGCGCCGCCGCGCCGCCGGGGATGGGCTGCATCACGGGGGTGTCCACCTCGATGTAGCCGGCCTGCTGGAAGCATTCGCGCATGGCGTTGAAGATGCGCGTGCGCTTGAGGAAGGTCTCCTTCACCTGCGGGTTCACGATCAGGTCCACGTAGCGCATGCGGTAGCGCAGTTCGGGGTCGTTGAAGGCATCGTGTACGTTGCCGTCCTCGTCAGTCTTGGGTGTGGGCAGCGGGCGCAGGGCTTTGCTGAGGAATGTGATCTCCTTCACATGCACGGTGATCTCGCCGGTGCGGGTGCGGAACACGAAGCCTTTCACGCCGATGAAATCGCCGAGGTTGAGCAGTTTTTTGAAGAACTCGTTGTACATCGCCTTGTCCTCACCGGGGGCGATGTCGTCGCGCATGATGTAGATCTGCTGGTCGCCCTGGGCGTCGCGCAGCACGGCGAAGGCGGCCTTGCCCATCACGCGGATGCTCATCACGCGGCCGGCGATGGCCACGTCGCGGGGGGCGTCCTCATCGCGGAATTGCGACTGGATGTCCTTGCTGTGCGCGTTGACGGGGAATGCCGCGGCGGGGAAGGGCTCGATGCCCATGGCGCGGAGCTTGGACAGGGATTCGCGGCGGAAGAGCTCCTGCTCGCTCAAGGTCTCGGTCATGGTAAACGGGAAAGGCCGCGAAGATACCGGCGGGCATGCGACAGGGTTGCATCTTGACAGGATGAACAGGATTTACAGGATGAATGCGAATGCGGGACAGGATGAACAGGACCTACAGGATAATGCTTCAATGGGTTGCATCTTGACAGGATGAACAGGATTTACAGGATGAATGCGAATGCGGGACAGGATGAACAGGACCTACAGGATAATGCTTCAATGGGTAGCATCTTGACAGGATGAACAAGAT
This sequence comes from Bacteroidota bacterium, assembly GCA_018267065.1. Classification (GTDB taxonomy): domain Bacteria; phylum Bacteroidota; class Bacteroidia; order Flavobacteriales_F; family PHOS-HE28; genus PHOS-HE28. Next base: position 843 of record JAFDZG010000198.1, on the reverse strand, counting down.
TTACAGGATGAATGCGAATGCGGGACAGGATGGGCAGGATATACAGGATGAATGCTTGGATGAAATGCGCTTTGGCGGGGAGGACAGAATTTTCGGGATGAAAGGCCGATCCCGACCATCCTGTAATCCTGCTAAAAAAACAGCTCCGTCTCACCCCACCACCCGTCCATCATCCATCTCGATGATGCGGTCGGTGCGCTTGGCGAAGTCCTGGTCGTGGGTAACGATGAGCAGGCTGCGCTTGTGCTCGTTGGCGATGCGGCGGAAGATGTCGAAGACGATCTCGGTGTTGTGGCTGTCCAAGTTGCCGGTGGGCTCGTCGCCCATGATGATGACGGGGTCGTTGATCAGGGCGCGGGCGATGGCCACGCGCTGCTTCTGTCCGCCGCTCACCTGATTGGCGGCCTTCAGGGCCTGGTCGGCGATGCCCAGTTCGTGCAGGAGCGCCATGGCGCGGTGCTCCACTTCCTCGTTGGTTTTCAGGCCCAGCTTCAGGCCGGGGAGCATCACGTTGTGCAGCACGGTGAATTCCGGCAACAGGTAGTGGAACTGGAACACAAAGCCGATCTTCTCGTTGCGGATGCGCGCCAGGCGTGCGCGTGAAGCATTCCGTGTGGCTTCGCCGTCAATGTGGAGCTCCCCGGTGTAGTCCGTGTCCATGGTGCTGAGGATGTAGAGCAGGGTGCTCTTGCCGCAGCCGCTCTTGCCGGTGATGCTCACGAACTCGCCGCGCCCCACCTGCATGGAGACATCCTTGAGCACGTGGTTGGTCACGGGATCATGGAAGGACTTGTTCACCCGCTCAACCTCAAGTACTGGAGCCATGTTCAATTCGTCAATTCG
>JAFDZG010000197.1 GCA_018267065.1 Bacteroidota bacterium | reverse complement strand
CGTTCCGGATGCGGGCGCCCAGGGCGGAACCCTTACCTGCACCAACACCACCGTCACCCTGAACGGCAGCGGCGTGGGCAGCTTCTCCTGGACCGGGCCCGGCGGATTCACTTCCACGGAGGAAGACCCGACAGTGAGCGTGCCCGGCACCTACATCCTTACCGTCACCGGCAGCAACGGTTGCAGCGCCACGGCCACCGTCCTGGTTGACCAGGACATCACCGCTCCCGGCGCACAGGCCATGGGTGGCCTCATCGATTGCGCAACCCAAACGGTTACGCTGCACGGTTACGGCAATGGAACCTTCTCCTGGAGCGGCCCAGGCGGGTTCACTTCCACGGAACAGAACCCGGTAGTGAGCGTTGCGGGGGTATACACATTGACCGTAACCGGTGCCAATGGGTGCACCAGTGCTGCCACTGCGGAAGCAATACCCCAGGAATGCGGGGGATGTGATACGCCCATCATTCTATCCTGCGGCCCTGAGGTTACCACGGTGGAATGCGGTAGTTCAATTGAACCTGAGGACATCGGATTGCCGATCATCCGCAAGAACACGGACTGTCCAGTGGTGAACTACTTCAACTACTACGACGAGTTCAGCGGCAGCTGCCCCATCACGGTAACGCGCCATTGGACCTTCCGCGATGAGGACGGCAACGAGGAGACCTGCACGCAGACCATCTACATTGAGGACACCACGGCGCCGATCCTGATGAACGTACCGGCAAATGCCACCGTGTACTGCGACCAGGTACCTCCCGCTCCAAAGGATGTGTGGGCAAGCGACTGCAAGAATGATGTATCCGTGCAAATGACGGAAACCACCATTCCCGGGCCGGATGCCAGCACTTACACCATTGAACGCACCTTTACAGCCACGGACGCCTGCGGCAACACGGCAACGGAGACCCAGGTGATCACTGTGATCGAGTGCAAGCAAACGTGCGATACACCGATCATCATTGCATGCGGCCCGGCAGTTTCCACGGTGGAATGCGGCAGCTCCATCGATCCGGAAGACATCGGATTGCCGATCATCCGCAAAAACCCGGATTGCCCGCTGGTGAACTACTTCAACTACTACGACGAGTTCAGCGGCAGCTGCCCCGTCACGGTAACGCGCCATTGGACCTTCCGCGACGTGGACGGCAACGAGGAAACCTGCACGCAGACCATCTTCATCGAGGATACCACGGCACCCGTGCTGAGCTGTGAGTCTTCCGAGACCACGGTGGATTGCAACTCAATCCCAGCACCGGAGAAGTGCACCGCCACGGACAATTGCGACCAGGATGTGACGGTGAACATGACCGAAGATGTGACCAAGGGCGATTGCGAAAGCGGTTACACCATTACACGCACCTACATCGCCATGGATGAATGCGGCAATACCGCTATCACCACCCAAGTGATCCACGTGCTTGCAGGCGGGGTAGAACCCAAAGTGATGCAGGAACAGGCCGGCCACATCGATCCGATCGGTCAAGTGGAGGCGGCGCCAAACCCCTTCCGCCATGAAAGCACGATCCGGTTCACGTGCAACACATCCGGACGGGCCACGGTGGCGATCATGGACATGCTTGGCCATCAGGTCGCAACCCTGATGGATGGCAGCGTGGAGAAAGGCGACCGTGTGGCCTTGGAGTTCAAGCCACAGAGTGAAAGCGGCGGGCTCTTCTTCTACCGCATCATGCTGAACGGCACCACCACCACAGGCAAGCTCATGTTCCGGCCTTGAGCCCTGTTAGGACCCGACAAGAAAGCCCCCGCCACCACGGGGGCTTTCTCATTTCACGGAGGTAAATTCGCATCCTTGACCATGGAAGCCGCCCCACTCGCAGAGCGCATGCGCCCCGCCTCTTTGGACGAGGTGGTGGGACAGGACCACCTCGTTGGCCCGGACGGCATCATTCGCAAAGCCATTGCAGCCGGCATGCTGCCCAGTATGATCTTGTGGGGTCCTCCCGGCGTGGGAAAAACCACCATGGCCCAGCTCATGGCCAAAGCGCTGAACCGGCCATTTCATACGCTCAGCGCCATCAGCAGTGGCGTAAAGGATATCCGGGAGGTGATCGCCAAAGCAGGCGGAAGCGGATTGTTCTCCCGGAATGCCGTATTGTTCATTGATGAAATCCACCGCTTCAGCAAAGCCCAGCAGGATTCATTGCTTGGGGCGGTGGAAAAAGGCGTGATCACGCTGATCGGCGCCACCACGGAAAACCCTTCCTTTGAAGTGATCGGCGCCTTGCTTTCCCGGGCACAGGTGTACGTGCTCAAACCCTTGGCGGAGGAAGACCTCTTGGGCTTGTTGGTACGGGCCATGCGAAACGACGGGGAGTTGCGCAGCTTGCGCATCGACCTGTTGGAAACTACGGCACTCCTGAGGGCCAGCGGCGGCGATGCACGGCGGCTATTGAACACCTTTGAGATCTGTGTCCGTGCAGCGAAACCCGCCCCCGGAAAAGAAAGCGGTGAGCGTCTTGTGATCACCGATGCCCTGGTGCATGAGGTGGTGCAGACCACTGCGGCCAAGTATGACAAACAGGGCGACCTCCATTACGACATCGTCAGTGCCTTCATCAAAAGCATGCGTGGAAGCGACCCGCATGCTGCGGTGTATTGGCTTGCCCGCATGGTGGAGGGAGGGGAAGACCCACTGTTCATTGCCAGGCGCATGTTGATCCTGGCCAGTGAGGACATCGGCAATGCAGACCCGAATGCGTTGCTGCTGGCCACCACCACCATGCAGGCGGTGAGCATGATCGGCTGGCCGGAAAGCCGCATCGTTCTTTCACAATGCGCAATTTACCTGGCGTGTGCACCGAAAAGCAACGCCAGTTACCTTGCCATCGGCGAAGCCCAACAGGCGGTGCAGCGAACCGGCGACTTGCCCGTGCCCATCCACCTGCGCAACGCACCCACCAAATTGATGAAGGAGCTGGGGCATGGCAGGGATTACCAATACAGCCACGATGCCCCCGGGCATTTCAGCGACCAGGAATTCCTGCCGGAAGCCCTGGGCGGAACAGCCTTTTACCACCCCTCGGACAACAAACGGGAGCAAGCGTTTGCAGCCTTCCTGCGCCAAGTTTGGGGAGGGAAATACGGTGCTTGAATCACCGGCAGGGCATCACTGTGCCTGCTCCGTTTCCATAAAGGAACGATGCAGGTCATAGATAATGCCCAAGCTCACCATCAATCCGCCAACGGCCTGTTCCACCACCTGCCACAGCAGGTCCACCACCACATGCTGGAACCCGTGGTTGGCAAAGGACAAGCCGGAAAGCAGGATCACGAGGTACACCAATATGCCGGATACGGCCCCTATGGCCATGCCCTTCCATGGAAAGCCCCATTTGAGCGAGATCCATTCACGGATGATGCACAACCGCACCAACAGGACAAGGCCAAGGGCAATGATCAAATATGCTGACCCGCTCAGCAACAGGTATGTGCTTAAGTTGACCTTCAATTCGCTCAAGTCGGTAAGCGCCCAACCGTGCCACAGCGCAGAAATGCCGAACATCACAACGGCGCTCAATAACCAAGGAAATAGTATGCGACGCTTCAACAACACCTCCGTGCGGTTTTCCCTGATGCGGCAAATTTAACCAACGGCGCATCGCTGCATCCACATAATGCGGGCCGTTCTTTACTTTGGCCGCAATGCGTTGCCATTCCCGTGATCGGTTTTTCCTGATGGTGCTTGCATTGGCATTGGTGGCTGCCGCTTGCAGGAAGGAACGTCCTGCACCACAATGGGATGTGGGCCTCATTGTACCATTGGTAAAAACAAAATTGACCCTTGGCGACCTGATCCCGGACAGCATTCTGTCAACGGACCAGTCCGGCAACGTCAGTATTCTGTACAGCGCCCCGCTGTTTTCGCTTTCGTTGGACACGGTGCTCACTGCACCGGACACAAGTTTCCGCTATGCTTACGCCATACCGTTCCCAGGACCCGTACAATTCCAACCGGGGTCCACTTTCAACACGAATGACGATGTGACCCATTTCGACTTGGACGGGTTGAACCTTACCAAGCTGCAAGTGCGGTCCGGGCAGGTGGATGTTGCCATCTCCAATATGATGAACGGCAATATCATCGGCCTGTTTTCGCTCCCCGGGGCAACCCTCAACGGCGTACCGTTCGCCATCTCGCAGAACCTTCCGCCAGGCACGCCGCAGGCCCCAAGCTCCACCAACAACAGCAGGCCCCTGGACGGTTATGTGTTCGACATGCGCGGCCCGGACCATAACTCGGTGAACACATTGGCCACGCACCTCAGCTACTCCAACGCACCCGATGGGAACCCGGTATCCATCACGAACATGGACAGCTTGATCGCCGTGGTAAGCTACCATGACATCATCCCGCAATATGCCACGGGTTCCTTCGGAACGCGCACCATTTCCGTTGACCCGTCCTCTTCTGTGCTGGACCTCTTTGAAAACATCAGCGGCGTGCTGGACCTGGACCAGGTAAGCGCAGTGATCAAGATCCGCAACGGCATCGGCGTGGATGCGCGTGCCACCATCCATTACCTGCGGTCCGTGAACACCACCACCGGAACCAGCGTGGACTTGAACCATGCCATCACCACCGGCCCCGTGAACATTGACCGCGCCCTGGACCTGGGAAACGGATTCCAGCCTGCGCTCAACACCTTCCAGCTAAACGAAGGAAACAGCAACATTGACGTGTTCATGGAGAACCTGCCCAACCGGGTGGAATACGCCCTTGACGTGCAGATCAATCCGCTTGGTGACATCAGCAACGGGCATGATTTCCTGTACCACGACAGCAAGCTAAGCGCCGACCTGGACGTGGACATCCCGTTGAGGCTGATCGCCACCAACCTCACATTACGCAAAACCGTGGCCCTGGACTTGCCCGGCTCAGCTGGATCACATGCATGGAAGAGCGGCACACTGCATCTCTTTGCGGATAACGGGTTCCCTTTCAGCGCTGCGGTGGAAGTTGCCGTAGTGGACGATGCGGGCCAAGTGTTGGCGGTGCTTGCACCCGGTGGGACGGTCGCCTCCGCCCAGCTCGGTTCCGATGGATTGGTAGCCGCGGGCACATCCCGCCGGATCGACCTGCATATTGACCCGGCGCAGATGAACCTGTTGCAACAGACAGGCAAGGCGCGCATCACCGCCGTCTTCAACACCGCCGATCAAAACCAGCATGTGCAGTTGTTGGACCGGTATGCACTGGCGCTTCAGTTGACGGTGGATGCCGACTATACCGTCAATGGGGATGAATAATTGCCTGTGGTACATCTCCCTGTTTCTTCCCATGGCGGCGGCAGCGCAACAGGATTCCGGCTCCGCCCCCCAAGCGTTGCACCGGCTTACCATTGAAGCTTTTGGGGGTTACGACTCCAACGTGCTTGGCAACGACCTGGTACTGGGACTATATCGTGGAGGCACCGTCAGCAACGAGGTTCGGAACAACTCCCTTAACCGCATGGGCGATGTGAACCGCGGCGGTTACCTGCTTCAAGGCCGCGCCACTTATGCGTGGGGCGACAGCCTCTTCGGACAGCCCCGCTGGATGCCGCGCATAAGCTTGGCGTACACCAGCGCCATGGGTATGCGCTTTGCCAAAGACGCGTACTCCATTGCATTCTTCGGCAACGCCCCTTTCGAAGAAACTACGGCGCACCTTGCACCCGGTGAATTGTTTGCAACCACCTTTCAATCGCTCAGCTTCGGCATTGAAGACCGCGCCACCGCGTCGTTCATTGAACTTTCCCTGGTGAGCGGCCAGAATTTCAACGCCGCCCGCGTGTCCAACGCAGACCTGTACACTGCAGAGGACGGGAGATACTTGGACCTCGACCTTGATGGCTCCTTCCACCGGAGCGATACTGCGACAAGCAGCTACACATTGGGGCTTGGCGCGGCGATCAACATAACCTGGTGCAGGCCGCTCCATGTCCTTGGGGCTTCCGGGAAACTGAGCATCGGCATTACGGACCTCGGGTTCATTCGGTGGAATGCATCATCCTTGTCCATCAGCAAAGATTCCTCCATCCGGTACGACGGCATTGAAGTGCAGGACATCCTGGACTTGGACAACCTGGTGATCAACCAGGCATCGCTCCAGGACAGTTTGGGGCTGGGATACGGAAAAGGGAGTTACAACACCTTGCTTCCCTTTGAGGCAAAAGGCCGCCTAATGCTCGGCAAGCTGCGGCGGGCAGCGCATCTGCCCGGAATGTTTGCCTATGAGATCAGCGTTGGCCAACGCTACCTGCCGGGTTACCTTCCGCATGTGGAGGTCCGGAGGAACTTCGTGTTCTCGGGCTGCTTTGCAGGCCAGGCGGGCGTGGCCTACGGAGGTTTTGGCGGTTGGCGTGCAACCGCGGGGGTCGATGCCTTGTTCCTTGATCGATACCGGCTCGGGGTCCATGTCCCCAATGCCGTGGGCCTGTGCTCCAAACGAGCACCGGGCAAAGCGCTGTCCGTTCGTTTGGAAGTAGCCTGGTAACCGGGCGTGCCGCCTATTTCACCTCCGCCAGCGCCTCACTTTCATAGGTGTGCTGGCTGCAGCTCTTCCCGTCCTTGAAGTAGAATGTGCCGCTATACTTCCTGATCACTTTGCGGTACTCCGTGACCACATCATTCTCCTGCATGCGCACCACGGTGATCACTTGGTTGGGTTCCACGATCACATCCTGATGCCTTATCCGCACTGATGGCGTTGCCTCAAACTTTGGGCGGGGTTCGCTGGAGGCATGTGCCGCCGCGGCTTGCACCGGTGATGGTTCACTGTTTATGCGGGGTTCAGTTTGCGCGCGGCCGTCGGATCCTGCAACAGGGTCACGGATCAACTTGCGCACATGCGCGGGCTTTTCCTGCTTTCTCCTTGCCGCAACCGGGGCTTGTGGCGGAGGGCTAACAGGCGTTGGCGGTTGAACCGGCTGCTCCACCTTGGCCTGCTTCTCCGGTTCTTTCGCCTTTTCTGCTGCCTTGGCCTGGGCCTTGGCCTTGGCTTCAGCATCCTTCGCAGCACGCGCAGCCGCCTTGGCCTGTTCCTTGGCTTCCTGCTCCTTGCGCTTTGCCTCTTGGGCAGTTGCAGCGGCTTCCGCCTTTTGCTTCTCCTCTACAGCGGCCTGTGCCTCATCCAACGCACTTTGAATGCTCTTGGTGTAATCCGTGTCATAATCAAAGTCGGACAGCTTCTCATCATAGCGTATCATGCCAACGGGCTGGTTGAACACCACCGTGTTCATGCCATCATATTGCTTGAACAGGGATACAACGAACTCAAATGGCGTGAACCCGGACTGCGGTGCGCCTGTGGGGATCTGGGTATTGAAGGAAAGTTTCTTGGTGACAAATCCATTCTTCTCGAAGGACAGCACGTAGTTGCTGTTGAGGTCCAGCTCCAGCGAAAATTTGTTGAGGTCGGAAGAAACGGTCCTGTGCTTCACCCCTTCCTTGTACACGACCATCCGGCAACCGTCCAAGCCGCCACCTTCCACCTTCAATTTCCCGTTGATCACAAACCGGCCCTGGGCTGAAGCAGCTGTTGCCACGGCAAAGGCCATGGCCAGCCATCCCCCCCTGAAAAGGGTCCGAAACATTGATAACTGCATTACCGGGATCAAGAAGCCAGGACGGCCGTGGAGATCAAGCCTTTTGCCAACATGGTGGCAATGAGGCCAACAACAAGGATCGCAGCCATTACCAGTGTCCGAACGGCAACCGTATTGTTCGTCTTGTTCATCGTTGGAGGATTTGAAGCGCTGTACGTCACAAGGCCCACCTAGGTTACAGCGCACGTCCCTCCAGCGATGAAACCCCTTTCCCCCACATGCGTATCAACGGCGCAGCAATGAGAACTTACACCTTTATCGCAGCCTTGCTGCTCCTGGCCTGCACCGGGCACGCCCAAAGCACCGGAACACCGGATGAGAAGGCCTTGGACGAGCTTTTCCACAAAGGAGAAGCGGCGTACCGGAACGGTGCCTATCCGCAAGCCATTGACCTTTACACCCAAGTGCTGGCCAGCGACCCGGAATACCTCAACGCCTACCTGCAGCGCGGATTCTGCCATAGCCTTCAGCGCGAGTACCAGGCAGCCGTGGATGATTTCAGCGCCGTGATAAAACGGAAAAACGACCATTTGTGGGCGTACACCAGCCGGGGAAGTGCCTACAACAAGCTGGGCAAACCGGACCTTGCCATCCAGGACTTCAACCGGGTCCTTCAACTGGATCCCAAAAACCAGGAAGCCTACAACAACCGGGGGTGGGCCAAGAAAGCACTCGGAGATGCCGAAGGTGCCTGCGGGGACTGGAAGGCAAGCCGCAAAATGGGTAACGCCGAAGCCAAGATCATCCTGACCAACAACAAGTGCAAATGATGCGGTACTTCTTGATGACCATGCTTGCCGTTTGGTGCCTTGCCCCTGCACAAGCACAAGACCAGTCCTATGCGGATTGCCTGGTAAAGGCCTCCAGCAGCTGGGGCAAGCCGTGCGAAAGTTGCGAGGACTACAAAGGGTACAAGCGCGACTACAGCGGTGTGTACCAAGTGGACCTGAAGAACGTATGCGGCGAAATGATGGAAGTGAAAGTGGCCGTGCAGGAAGCTAATGGCACTTGGCGGACCTTTCCGGTGAAAGCGCTGGAAGGGGGTGCCTCAATGACCGCATTTGCCTGCCATGGCACGGGGAAATACATGTACTGGGCGCGCCGGGTGAATGACACGGAGGTCATTCTCCCCAGTGATGGGGAAATAGCCAGCGCCTACCACGGCAAATAACTTGCCTTACCAATCTGGTTGCCGCCCCAAAGGCCGGCAGGCAAATCCTTGCCCAAAGTCCGGCCCGTCCATTCACGCATCGTTGTTCAAATTGAACGGCCTTAGGCAGCAAAGCTGCTTCAGGATGAATCTACTTTGGTCCCATACGCTCCCAGGACCATGGCGATCAAACACATGCACATTGACCGAACGGCCACGTCGCCGGGGATTGAAATGGACCTGGAATTGGGCACCATAGAATTTATCGGGCGTTCATTGCCTGCCAACAGTGAGCAGTTTTACGACCGTGTGTACCGGTGGCTGGAGGAATATTTGAAGGAACCCCGTGAGCGCACCACCGTGAACATGCGCTTGGATTACTTGGACACCAGCAGCAGCAAGCATTTCTACAACATCTTTGACAAGTTGAGCGCCGCCAAGGACCATGGCCGGGAAGTGCAGGTGAATTGGCACTTCGAGACCGGGGATGAAGAAATGGTGGAAGCGGGAAAGGACTATCAAAGCCTCTTCCCCATGCGCTTCAATTTCATAGAGGTGAACGAGTTGTTCTGAGGCTTGGGGGCCGGATGCAAAAAGCCCCCCAACTTGCGTTGAAGGGCTTTTGAAGGTGTGCACTCGTAGGGAGTCGAACCCCAAACCTCCTGATCCGTAGTCAGGTGCTCTATCCAATTGAGCTACGAGTGCAATGAACGACCTTCAGACAGAGGAGTACACTGTTGAAAGCGGGCGCGAATATAATGCCGATTCCTCAACGCGGCTTGTAATACTTCAATGCCTCCGGCATGAAAGCTTCCAGGTCGTGGATCCTCCGCTCATCGCTGGGGTGTGTACTGAGGATCTCCGGGGGCTTGGCGCCTCCTTGGGCCGACATTCTTTGCCAGAACGCGGGTGCCACGCGGGGATCATAGCCGCCCATGGCCATGAACACCAGTCCCATCTTGTCCGCTTCGCTTTCCTGCTTGCGGCCATAGGCCAGCAGGCCCAATTGGCTTCCTATGCCAAAAGCTTGCAGGAACAGGTTGCTAGCAGTGGAAGGTTTCTCTGAAGCCAATACCTGCAGCGTCATTCCCGCTCCTTGGGCAGCCATGGCCTGGCTCATCCGCTCGTTGCCGTGCCGGGCGATGGCATGCGCGATCTCATGGCCCATCACCAGTGCCAAGCTGGCTTCATCCTTCGTAACCGGCAGCAACCCGGTGTACACCACCACCTTGCCGCCGGGCATGCACCATGCATTCACCGTGGGGTCATCAACCACGTTGAATTCCCAATTGAAGCCCGCCACACGGTCCCCCGCCCCATTTTCATTCAGGTAGTCGGTGGCCGCCTTTGCCAAGCGCCCACCGATCTTCCGCACCATTTCCACGCGGGGATCGGTGGCCGGAAGCGGTGGATGCTCTTTTAGGAAGCCCTGGTACTCGGTGAGGCTCATGCCCATCATTTCACTTTCCGGAAGCAGGTTCAGCTGCCTTCTTCCCGTGATCGGCACCTTTGCACAAGCGGCCAGGAAGGCCAACAGCATAAGAGCGGCCAGCCTTCTCGTTGCAACTTTTTTCATTGGATGTCCGCAGATAAGCCCCGATCACAAAGTGCCTGGCATAGGGGCCGCAAGGTGGCGAAATCGCCACGCTTCACGCTGCACCGGCCTTTGTAATGCACCAGCCATGCGCATTGCTCGGCCTGATGGGGATCATGGTCGCAGATCTCCATCAAGCTCACGATGACATGTTCAAACGTGTTGACATCATCGTTGTGCAGGATGATCTCCCTGGAGACGGCATCCAGCACTGCTCCTGCCAATTCTTCCCGTTCACCTTGTCTTCGTTGCATCAAAATTGGCTTCAACCGCATGCAAAGATAAGACCTCCTTCAAGGTGTTGCCAGGGCGGGGTCGGCCAGTATGTTCCTGCCGAACTTGCCGAGCAATGCCCTTGCATCCCGCACCGGAATGCGTTTGCCGTTCAAGTAGGCAGTAACGAAGGCGTCCGTAACTCCCTTGGTAACCGCCACGCCCTTCCCCGCCAAGGCTTTGCCCTCATCCAGATAAATGCCGGTAGTGTACCTGATCTTGTCGTTGGGGGTGCGTTCGCTGTTCAACGGGGTGATGTTAAACAGTTTGTCCAACGCGGTGGGCTTGCTGTACACCCCAACCTGTACCGTAAAGAACAGGCCTTTGACCATTTCCACCTGCTTTGCAGGTGCCGCCTTGGGGTCATTGTAATATTCCGATGCATTGGCCGCCGGCTTGAACTCCGCCAATACTGCGTCAGCCGTGGACGGATAGTTGGCCAAGACCGATTCCGTGGCGGTGGCTTCGGGCAACTGCACGGCGGCAACTTGCACGGGTGCGGCTGCCACGGCTGCCGGAACGGTTGCCGGCGTGGCGGCGGACTTGATGGTTCCCTGCGCGGCGAATGCCTGCATCGCTACCCGCAGGGGAACGCGCTTGCCGTCCATGTATGCGGCAACGAAAGCATCCCTGTACCCGCGGGCGCGCACCTTGGCGCTAGCCTGCGCGGCGCTTTCCGCACTTGTGAACAGACCTGCCGTGTAACGCACCAATCCGTTCCCTGCACGTTCCCCGGCCAAGGGCGCCATATCACTGAATGCATCGCTAGGCAACGGCTTGCGGAACGCACCCACTTGCACCTTGAAAACGATGCCGGTGGGCATCGGGGCATCAATGGTGATCGGGCCTGTGCGCGGGGTGGATGCAGGGGAAAAGGCAAACACATCCCGTGTGAGCGGACCGGTGAACGGCGCGCTCCCGGAGGATGCGGGGGGCAACCCCTCCGGTTCCGCAGCCTTGGGGATCTCCTGAACTTTTCCGCCCAACTGGTGCGTCCCGCTTGCAAGTGCATCGGATTTCCCTTCCGTGACTGAAGCAAGGGAATCATGCGGCATGGCTACGGTCCGATCCGGGCGTGTGCGTGCCAGCACCGGCTCCGTCCTGCGCTTGCCTTGCTCCAGGCCCATGATGGCCGCGGAGCGCTCCGGGGTCATGGCCTGCATCAATGCTGCTGCCTGTGCATCATCGGTGGAGGCCATTTCCAGCAGGCGTTTTGAAACGCCCATCAAGGAGTCAGCCCGGTGCTGAAGTCCATCTGCCCGGGTTTCCAACAAGGAGGCCTTGCCAGCTGCTCCATCACTTGCCGAAGCACTTTGGGAAGAACGCAGTTTTACGGCCTCTGCCTTCAAGTTGCTGGCAAGGGCAGCGCTTCCTTCGGCGTCATTGCGTGCAGCTTCGGCATTGCCCTGCTTTTCCATGGAGCCCCCCTTCATGAGGAAGTATCTCCGCTCTTCATCCCCACCCATCACTTGGGCGCGTTCACTTGGTGTGAGGTAGTAATATTTGTCAAGGTATCCTGACAACAAGACGCTGTCAGCAGTTTCCCGGCCAACGGCCACCACCGGCACGGGGGCGGCTGCGTGCTGCTCCAACCGGCCCGGTATTACGGAGTCCCGTCGAACTTCAACCTGCACATTGTCCGGGCCTTTCGGTGCTGTGTCCGTCAACGCAGTTTGTTCGTTCTGCTTTCCGGCCGGTACAGCGGGCGCCTTTTCCCGGTCGTGCTTTCCAACTGTCGCAAATGCCTCCGGGAACATCCTGGCCTCGATTTCCTCATAGCTCAATGATTCACCCGGCACCGATCTACCTCCAAGGAGCCAATTGCCCACCGTCAAGGAACGGTCCATTTCCCGTAAAGCGCCCAATTCCTCCGCATAGGCTTGGCGGTACTGTGAATTCCGCTTCAAGGCATCTTCAGACCTGTCTGCGCTCTTGCGGATTTCTTTGGCCCTTGCCATGGCCGCATCCGCCGATCCCCGGAAGGCCTTGATCATTTGCAACAGTGGTTCATCAGGTGGAAGCCCCTTCTTTGCCAATGCTTTTTCGAGCACGCCGGCACTGTCACGCATGGCATCGAACTCGCTCCTGCTAATGAAAGCCGTGCGTTGCCCCAAGTCCACATTGCTGATCAACAGGTCGTCGATCATACGGTCGGTACGCTCGCGCAATTTGTCATAGGCCTTGCCTGCCGGCATGCCGGCCAGGACCTGCTCCATGCTGTCTATGTCCGCTTGGATGGCGGCTCCCTTGGCCAATTCCTCATCCTTGGAAGCAATTGCCTCCGCATCCTTTCGCGAGCGGGGTACCATTGAACTGGAATAGATCTTCTCCATGTCCGGTTCAACGGTGATGTATGAATCGTTGTGCGGGGAGGTGGGGCGGCTTGCTTGGGTGGCGTGGGTGTCCGTCGGAGGGGCCGCGATCATTTGTGCGTCTTCCAATGCCTTGGTCTCTGATGCCGCATAGGTCTGGTCCACTTGGGCCAAGGCATCCGCAGCCTGTTGGATGTGCACGCTCTTCACTTGGCGCCACCGGTCCAGCTCCGGAAGTATGGAATCTGCGCGATCGGGATTGGCATCCAGCTCCGCCACCCGGCCGGACATGCGCGCATCGATGCTGTCAACAAGGTCCATTTCCAACGCGTGCAGCATGTTCGCCTTGTCCATGGCGCTACCTGGCCCGTCCGTGATGGCTTTTCTCCGCATGGCAAAGCCCGGATAGGCTTCCTCCGCAAGCTGTTCGTTCATCAAGGCCGGGTCATAGTCCAGGGGCTGGTAAACCACGGGCGTTACCTCTGCATTGGCAACTGGCTGCGTAATGGCGGAACCTGCCGTTCCCCCTGCTTTGTACGTCGCGATCAGTGCGCGTTGGTCCTTGATTGCCGCATCCAGGCTGTCACGCGTGCGTTTATCCTTTTCGCCATGGCGCAACTGCTCCAGTTCCGCAAGTTTGTTCGCGAGCAGGAAGGCCTGTTCATCCCTGCTGGTGGCCTGGGCTGCGGCATTGCCCGTGTTCTCATCACCCTTGGCAGTTTCACTGGTGCCTTCGCCTCCCTGATCTAGGCCACTGGAGATGGCCGCGGCGGCATTTTGTTGATCACCAGATCCTGTACGAGACGTATCCTGTCCAGTGGAAATGCCGGTGGTTGTGCCCTTACCGGTAGCAGCCACCTTGTCATTTGCAATTCCCGGTTCGGGCACACCCGCCGTACTGACGGCTCCCTTGGTGGCGGATTGATCCGTTGCCTGCACGTTGCCTGCGGAATCTGCGGATGAAGCGCTGTCCTTACCGGTGGCCAAGCCTTTGCCACCAGCCAATGCACCGCTATTTTGCGGGGATTGCCCGATGTTCTCCTCCTCCCTGGCACCATTTGCGATGTCCGGCTTTCCCGCATCTGAACCTGTTGCGCCCTTTTCCAAGGAAGCACCTTTGTCCGCTTGATTGGCCACCCCTTGCCCCATGTTTGCAAGAAGGTCCGTTCCGGAACCGGACGTGCCCGATGATACGCCCGCACCAGTATTGACCGTACGTGCTGCATCGTTTTGCCTTGCACCGTCTTGGCCGGATGATGCTTGGGCTACGGATTGAGTGGCTTGGCGCGGCACTGCAGCAGTGGGTTCATAGGCTTTCCAGTCGAAGGTGCGCCGCTCCATTTCCTCTGCGGAAAGCGAGGAGATCTGCCCATACTGCGGATCGATCACAAGGGCATCATTGCCTGACCGGACGGTGGCCATGCGTTGGGACAAACCATCAATGTCCCCTTTGGCAACGATCGCCGATGCGCTCAAGGCAGGGTCATTGCCCAAATACCTCACCAGGGCCGCCTGTCCCCTTGCCAATGCGGCATCCGCCTCTCCGCTGCGTGCCTTGGCAAACTGCTCTTCAACCTCCTCATGCATGGCGGTGAGCTGGCCCTTGAGTTCATCGTGTTGGCGCACAAGGTCCTGTTTCCGGCCTCCTTTTGCAGTTTCAATGTCGCGGGCCATCCGGTTCACGCGGTCCCTCAATTGGGACTCTTCATCCCGTTGGGCGTTTGCTTGGTTCAATTTCCGCGTGGCCTCTGCCTGTGCCTCTGTTGCTGCCCTTCTGGTACGTTCCACTTCGTCCAAGGTGGCCTTGGGTCCTTTCTCCCTGTCCATCGCTGCCTTGAGTTCCACCAAGGCGGCGGTCAGTGCGGCGTTGTCACCAGCCTGCTGGGCCGTCGTGATCGCAAGCGCCACTTTGTCCGCAGCTGCGGCGCGCTGTTGCGTGCCCATGCGGGCTTGGCCCATCTCCACCGCGGTGCGGTATGCGGCCCTGGCGCGTTCGTTGGCTTCCTGGCTCAGTTGTTTGGCTTCCGCGGCCTGGCGCATCAAGTTGTCCTTCCCGCTTGCATCCTTGCCTTCCGCCTGCTTCACCAACTCCTTGGCGCGCGTGGAGCGATCCTCGGCATCGGCAACATTGCGCAAGGCCATCTCGTAGGCGGTGTTGGATTGCTGCTCCTGCGCCTTGGCCAAGTCATTCAGGTCGCTGGCGTTCTTGTTCGCCATTTCCACCACTTGCGGAAGCGTTTGGGTTCCGTCAAAGCCCGCAGCCTGCAGCGGGTCAGCCCCGGACGTCTGTTGGGCGATCGGTTCGGCGGCTTTGTTTCCGGTGATGTCCAACTTGGCCCGTCGCTTTATCTCGCCCATGGCCAGCGCCATTACATCGGCATCCAGCGGTTCGTCGAAGTAGTTCTTGATCACCAGTTGTTCCCCGCCCTGGTTCAACAATTGGATCTCCTGCCGGTACACCTTCGGGTTTTCGTTGGACGGCACGTCCACGCTCTGGAAGTGTGCCAGCCCACTGGGTCCGCCTTCCACAAGGAACTTATACGTGCCCCCGTGCGGCAGGGCCAACAAGTAGCTTCCATTGATGTCAGTCCTTACGTCGGCCACGCGTTCCCTGGTCTGTCCATCTTCAACAACAATATGGGCCTTCCTGTCATTCGCATCAAAGGCTGAAGCATAAGTACCCTTGAAAATGGTGATGTTGATGGGCGTCTGCCGTGTTCCAACGCGGTACACGTTCACCATCCCCTGTTTGCTGTCCCGGTCGCTGGCAAAGCAGGCTTGTTTGCCGTCCGGGCCCACGATGTACAGTAGTTCATCCGCCGGGGTGTTCACCGCAAAATCCATGTTTTCCGGCGCACTGAAGGTGTCCATCCCCTTGTCATAACTGCTCTTGAACACGTCATAGCCGCCCATGCTGTTGTGCCCCTTGCTGCAGAAATAGAACGTTTTGCCATCCGGGCCCATCACCGCGTAGTCCTCATCCTGGTCCGTATTGATGTACCCAGCAAGTCTTACCGGGGTGCTGAATCCACCGGAGGGCAGCAGCTCAGTCCGGTAGATGTCCTTTCCTGTTTTACCTTCCTTGCCGTAGCTGCTGAAATAAATGGGGCCTCCGTTGGTAGGCAAATAGACCAGTGATTGACCTCCGTTCCTGCGGTCCAAACTGGTCAGCAGTTCTTCCGGGGTCACCACGATCTTCCCCCCGATGTCGCTGAGGTCATAGAACCGGAAGAAATCCGTACTGGCAACCTCCACCTTGTTGAGCACCTCAATGTCCTTGAGGTTGGAAAGCAGGTATTTCCCGTTCCTGCATTGCTGCTCCATGGCATCCACGGGGAACTTTGCCAGAACCTTCTTGTCGGCGGTTCCCTTGAAGTGCTGGTATGCCTCAATGGCATCATCAAAGCGGTAATCCAATTGATAGGCACGCCCCAGGAAATACCAGGCGAGCACATTGGTGGAGGGACCTTGGACGGCAAACTTCAGGTAACCAATGGCGTTCGATTTGTCCTCACCACTGAAGATCGTTGCGGTGCCATACCTGAAATTAAGGTCATAATCCTGGGGGGAAAGGCTTACCAGTTGGGAGTACAGCGGTCCGGCTGCAGCATATTCGCCCTTGTCAAAAAGCGCATCCGCCTTTTCCCGCAAGGCTCTATCCCCCCCTTGTGCGTGGCCTGCCAGTGCCTGGCCTGCAAACAAAACGCATGCCATCAAGTGCTTGCAAATGATATGGGCCTTGCTGCTGTTCATGTCCTTTTCATGGGGCCGCCAAGGGTCATGCGGTTCTCTTTTCCTTTGAGCAGCCGGGCTATGTTCTGGCGATGGGTGAAGAAGACGACGCCGCAAAGCACCAGGGCAAACCAGCGCATTACTTGGCTTGGCTCGGCGAATACCACGGCCACGGCCAACGGGAATGCCACCGCTGCGGTAAGCGAGGCCAGCGATACGTACCGCGTGATGCCGAACACCACGAAGAACACCAGGATGCACAGCATGGCTGATCCCGGATGGATGGCCAATACCCCGCCAAGCGAGGTGGCGATGCCCTTTCCGCCGCGGAATCCGGCGAAAACCGGATAGAGATGCCCAGCCACTGCGGCGAGCACGAGCAATACCCGCAGCAATGTCCATGCATCGGAATAGGGTTCAAGCCCGCTCCAGAACGGAAGCAACCTTACGGGGAGGAAGCCTTTCAATACATCGATGAGCAACACCGGAACGCCAGCCTTGGGGCCAAGCACCCGAAAGGTGTTCGTCGCGCCGGCGTTGTGGCTGCCGTGCTCCCGTACATCGATGCCATAAAATGCCTTTCCCCACCACACGGAGCTGGGTATGCTGCCGCAGAGGTAGCTGATCGCCATGGCCGTGGTTCCGTATATCCAGGGGAATTGCATGGTCATAGGCCGAACCGGTCACGGAATTCGTCCACCTTGCGCTTGTTCGTCAATATGAACTGGTAGTCCGGCGCGCCTTTCTTTCCCGGGAATTGCCGCTTGTCGTCCTTCAGTTCGCTGATCATGGTGTTGAATTCCGTGCTGCTGCTGTACACATAAAGGTAATTGCGCGCGTACTGGAAGAACCAATAGGTTTGATCATCCAGCATCAAAAGGATGGTCATGACATCGCCGCTGCGTTTGCGCTGGAACTCCGCCTTGCCCTTGAGGTAACGGTAAAGCGGTTTCTTCAGAACGGACCCAACGCCCAAGGGGCCGTAGCTCTGCCACGCTTCATCCGCGGTGTTCCACCGCAATCCCAGATCGCAGAATGTGATCGCCTTCACCAGTTCGTCCGGCAGCTTTTTCACCTCTCCCTTGATGCTGAGCTCGCTGATCAGTTTATCGCTCTTCTCCTTGCCAAGCACTTCACGCAGTGATCGCTCATAGGGTGTTTTGGAGAGGTCCACCTGCTTCTGCTCCGGATAGGCGGCCATGTCGGCGACCATCTTTTCCAGCGCATTGTCCAGGAAAGGGAAGTCCGCCAAAAGCGTAACATGGGCCGTGGTCCTGGCGCTGTCGCCCCGGTATTCGATCGTTCCGTAGGCATCGGACTTCACCTGGCCCAGGTCCACGCCTTGGCTGATGTGGCCGTCGCCGCTCAACAGGCAGCTTTCCGTGGAAAGCAGGACCAAATTGCCGGGCAGGTTGTGCTGCCGGATCTTGTCCTTGTTGGAGATGAGGTACGCCTTCATCACCTTATCATAGAAGAGCAATCCCTTTGCGCTGATGATGTCCCGGTCCGCCTTGTCCTGCTTGCGGCTCAGGAAGGTGCCATACGTGCGGAAGGGATCATCCTTGGTCATGTATATGCCGGCACCGATCGGCAGCCCTTCGGCATCCATGAGCGAATCGCTCACGGGTATGAAGACTTCCATCGGGTCGATCCGCCCGGTGAAGTTCATCCAGTTCTTTGAGATCCCCGCACACTCGTGCATGATCCGTGTGCTTCCCGTGAATTTGAGCTCTTTGGTGGCGGCCTCCAGTTTCACTTCACCGAAGAAATCAAATGCGGGGCTGAGCTGGAACCCGGCCTCCTGGGGCACGGTACCGATGGCATAGGTTTGGAAGGCCGTGTCCACATTGATGGTCTTCATGGTGATCGGGAACACTTTTCCCGTTTCATCCTTGTAGTCATACGTCCCGCTTCCGCTGTACTGCCTGCGTGCGGCGATCTTCACGGTGGCATCGTGGATGGTGTGGTACTTGTTCACGAAGTTGGCCGTGACAACGGCGTGGTTCAGCGGGTCCATCTCGGCATTCTTCCTGATCCGCACCAACATGCTGTCCGGTGTGATCAAGGCATCGGCCACCTTGATGTACTGCACTTCGTTCGCCGTGATCAAATGCTGCTTCAAGTCGTACCGGGCCTTGGGCGCCATGAAGCGCAAGGAATCCTGGCCCGGGTTCACGCTGATGAAATTGCTGCCGCTGAGCTGCAGGTCCTCGTTGCCTGCGGATGCGGTCCGGTCGCTTTCCAGTTCGATGTCGCCCTGGTCCATGTACCATTTGAAGCGGTCCATGTAGCAGATGTACTGGTTGTACGGGAACTCCACCTTGGTCTCATTCCCGTTGCTGACAAATTCGCCCACCCGTTCATCCAGTTTCACGGTGGCGTTCACGTTGTCGGTGCGGAACGCAATGCTTGCGGTATCGCCTTCCGTAAGGCGGAAGTCACTGGTATCGGCATGCACTTGCACGGTCTTGAAGTTGAAGAGCTTGGATTTCAGCGTGGCATTGGTGAAGTCCACCAATCCGGCACCGTTCATGCCTTTGGGGCTGAGCTCGGTCTTTCCGTACAGGTAGGCCTGCTTGTCATACATCACCATGGGGGCGCTGAGGTTCCGGGCCAGCAGCATGTCCTTGGCGGGTTCAAGGCGCAGGAAGACGTTTGAGGCCTGCACGTTGGGCACATTGAGCGTGGGGCTGCTGGCCGCCCCGTTGTACAGGGTATCCGCAACCCCGAACGTGGTGTCCGGGGTGAACACCAAGTCTTTCCCTTTTGCAATGGTGGTGAGGAAGGCAAGGTCGCCATCCCCATGCAAGCCCTTGTTGTCCAGCTTGAGGGTATTGGAAAATTTGGCCTTCTTGCTGTAAAGCGGAAGCCCGCCATCACCCGTGGGCCTCACAAAGCCAAGCGCATAGTCCTGCTGCAAGCGCAAGGTTTCGCGGATGTCCGGGAAGATGCCGGCGCTCACCAACGTGCCGTCGAACTTCAAGCCTTCATTGGTGAAGTTGTCCAAGCTATCGATCACGAAGGGATCGCTTTTGTAGTAGAACTTGTCCCGCTTGTAGGCTCCGCGCTGGATGCTGCCCTTATCGTAGAACACAAAGCTCTCCTTGGTGCTGTTGAACTTCGGGTACTCCGGATATTTCTTCTGCTGCAAGCCGCTCTTGTTGCTCGGTGCGTCCACTTCCAGGCTCCCGGTAACGTTTTCCAGCACGTTCTTCACCTTCACCAGCCGATGGTTGCCGCTTTCATCCGGTTCAAAGCTGTCCGCCATGAACCCTACGCTGTCCACATTGAGCAGGTCGATGGTGAACGGCTCATAGTGGAAGAAATACTCCTTGCCGAAGAAGGTGAGCTTGCCTGCCTTCACCACACCGCCGAAACTGAAATCCCGGTCCTTCTTTACAGTTACCAGTTTCTCCGCAGGATAAATCTGCACATTCTGCGAATCACTCAAGGTGATGCGCGACACCCCGTTGAGCGCCAAGTCGTTGTTCAATAGATTGATGGTGCCGTTCACGCCGTCCGGACTATTGCTGTTGAATTGCAGCACATCGTAGTCCACCTTGCCGGCACTGGAAAGAATATGCTGCTTTAGGCGGGGAAGGATGGTGACGCGCTCCTCATCCATGTCATAGTGGACAAAGCCCTTGTTCGCCATGTCCACCAGCATGGGCACCACTTGGGACATCTGCAATTTGGTGTAAACCGCATAGTCCTTCGCCTGAAATTCATTTCCCTCCTTCCTGCTGAACTCGTACAGGAGCGATAGCGGATGTACCTCGCTGATGCCCATCAAGGCGATGTAGCGACGCTGCTCGAAGTAGTTGAAGCTCTCAAAGGAGGTGCGGGTCTGCGTGGTGCCCTGCATGTTGCCGAGCTGCACCAACGGGTCGCCCTGTTTCCATCGCAGCTCTTCGAAGTACATGTCCAAGGCATGGTACGTGTCATAGAAGGGTCCCTTGGACAAACCCTCGTCCCTCTTGATCAAGGTTAGCTGCTTCTTGTCCCGCATGAAACGGAGGCTAACGCTGGGGTGCGTGATTGAATCCTTGTCAAGCAGGATCTTCACCGAAACGTCTTCGCTGCTCACCTTCTCAGGCTCAATGGTGAATACCAATCCCCTCGTAATGATGAATGGCTTGTTTTCCCGTTTGAAGGTGAGCGAGGCCGGTTCTTCCTTTGAACCATATCCCTGAAGTTTGGCCCCTTGCATCGCGAAGCCTCCTTCGAAATCAATGCCGGGCACAATATCGATGATGCGCTTGCGCAGGTCAAAGCTTTCAAACTGCGGATAGCTTGCACGCTCCGCAGTGACATTCGCCCGCAACTTGTCCACCACGGTTCCCAACAGGACCTTATCAAAATAGGGATCGGTGAAATTGACGGAATCGATGCGGACTTCCGTGGTCTTCAGCTTCAGGCTATATCCATGCTCCCATGCCACAAATGTTTTCTCCGGCGCCAAGCCCGCACGTTTCCATGTGATCTTTCCGGCCTTGCCCGTCCACAAGTTCTGCATGGGCAGGAAAATTCCTTCCGTCCCTTCGATCACGGAGCTATCCGTCTTGGTGGCCCACACCAGATCAGTTTTGGGGAATTTCACCTTGGGCACTGTATCATACATGAAGATGAACCTCTCCGTGCGTGCATGCCATTCGGCGCCTGCAGTCTCATAAAGCTTGGTGCCGGACAGGAGCAACTTTCCCATTTCGAGGTAGTCTGCCATGTCCTGCTTTCTGGATGAACGGCCTGCCCGCTCCAAGCCTTTCATCCAGGCATCGAACTCTGCTGGTGAATGCCCTTTGGCGGAAAATGCCTCCGCCGTGCCAAGCATGTCCATGAAATCCGGGATGGCACGGAAGCGCTTCTTCCCCATCACGTTGGAAATGGCCACCATCCTGGCCCGTGTTGCCTGATCCAGGTAACTGCCGTTCCAGAACGGCGTGAAGGTCTTTTCAATGAACGCCGTTCCCTCCTTCTTGTCCGCTTCCACCAGGAAGCTGGTAATGGCCTTCAGATATGCCGCCTGGTCATCCGGGAATACGGGTGTTTGGGCCATTACGGCACGCGGGGACGCAAGCATCAGAAGCATGGCCCCGGCAATTCCTGCAAAAAGGTTCATGCCCTTTCCGCGGTGTTTGTTTTTTCCCATTCGGACAGTGCCCATTCACCTTCCTCAAGCGTTTGCACGTGCTTCAATCCACAAGCCGATGCCGCGCTGGCCATCACATCCTCATCCGCCTTGATGAACCCGCTCAACAACAACTTTCCACCTGTTGCCAATGCACGGACCATTTCCGGCATCGCACGCACCAACGTATTGCGTTCAATATTGGCCAAAATAGTGCCGAAGCAACCGCGGTCCCCGATCTCCGTTCCGCCCTTTTCCACAACCACCCGCTGACAACCGTTCCGGGCCACATTCTCGCGGGCGTTATCCACGGCTGCCTGGTCATTGTCAATGGCCAGTACACGGGCTGCCCCCAAGCGTTCAGCCAGAATGGCCAACACGGCGGTTCCACAGCCCAGGTCGCATACCTCGGAGCCCTGCATCCCCATCCCCAGCATGGCCTTTACCATCATGCGTGTGGTGGCATGGTGGCCGGTGCCGAACGCCATTCGCGGAGTGATCACGATATCATGCTGGACGGTTCCGTCAACCGGGTGGAACTCCGCACGCACGCGCACCCTGCCATCCACTTCCACAGGTTGGAATTCCCGCTCCCAACGGGCATTCCAATTGATGTCAGGCACATCGTGCACGCCAAAGGTGATCGTAACGTGCGGATCACGCAGGACCTGCAAACCGTCCAGGGCAAGTCGGTTGAATTGCCGGGTGGCCATGTAGGCTTTTAGGCCATGCGTTGTTTCCTCAAAGGATTCGTAGCCCAGCTCCATCAGTTCCACCATCAGCAGGTCCCGCCATGGTTCTGCAGGCCTGATCAGAAAATCAACCTCGGTGTAGCGCATGGGCCTAATGATGCTGTTTCACCTCGCCGGCAATGCGGACCAGCGCAATGAACGTGTCCGCTGTCAATGCGGCCCCCCCTATCAAGCCACCGTCCACATCCTTGCCCTGGAAAATGCCCGTGGCGTTCTCCGGCTTGCAGGATCCGCCATACAGCAGGGGAACTTCCATGGCCCGGCTTCCGGCAAGATGGTGCAATTCTTCACGGATGAAGGCGTGCATCTCCGCAGCCTGTTCAGGTGTGGCTGTAAGCCCCGTGCCAATGGCCCAAACCGGTTCGTATGCAACAACCAGCCCGGCGATCTCAGCCGGTGCCAGACCGCCCAATGCTTCCCGCATCTGGCCGGCCACCACTTCACGGAACCGGCCCGATTCCCGCTCCACCCTGTTCTCCCCGCAACAATAGATGGGCTGGAGCCCGTGCTTGAGCAACACCTTGATCTTCCTTGCAACGATGGCATCATGCTCACCATAGTACTGCCGCCGTTCACTGTGGCCCACAATGCACGCCTTCACACCGATGGACCGAAGCATCGGCACGCTCACCTCGCCGGTGAAAGCACCCTGTTCCTCCTGGTGGCAGTTCTGCGCGGCTATTATCACGGAACCGGCACTTTTGGTTTTTTCCACCGCCATGCCAAGAAAAGGGAACGGAGGTGCCAAAACCATGGAAACATGGCCTGGATTTGACGCCGACCATTCCATGAATGCATCCAGCAACACACCTGCCGTACCTGCATCAGTGTGCATTTTCCAATTTCCGGCAACAATGGTCCTTGCGCTCATCTGCATGCTTTGAACGGCAAAGATGACCGCCGGGGAATTCCCTTCCCACGTTCTTGGAAAAGGTTGTCAACGGCCAGCGTTGGAAGCGCGATCAGCGCAGCTTCCGCTTGGCGGCGGCAAATGAAGGCACATCGTTGCAGTGCCATTTGCCCCTCACAACACCATGTTGCAGCAATACAAGCCCAGGATTGCTTCGGATCATGGTCTTCAGCGTCACCTCGTCACAGGTCAGGAAATCAAACATGTTCTGGTTCGCATGGCGGAACGATTCAGACTCATCGTAAGAGCTGCTCGTCACCCCATAGACCTTCCAACCGTTCTTTTCCGCGGCAGCGGCCAGGGTATTGATGGCCGGCTGGCAGCGGGTCTTCGTTTCACTGATGGTCTTGTCCACTACCAGCAGTACGGGCTTTTCCATGTTCAGCACATCCTCCGTCAGGTCGTTCCCATCCTGGTCCATCAGGATGAAGTCCTGTACTTGGGAAACAATGCCGGGCTCCACTTCCACCACGCGCGTGCTGTTCGGCACGTTCACAAAGTTGGTGTCATTCCACGGATAAGGCTGGGAAGTCAGGTACTCCTTTACCTCACCCGTCCGCTTGTCCTTGTAGCTTACGTATGTCAGGTTCACGGGTGGCTTGGCATCGTTCTTCTGCTCCAAAATGCTTTTGCCTACGGCATAAGGCCGGTAATCACGCATGGGCAAATGGGCGTAACAATGCCACATGAACGCAATGGTGGCAACCGCCACCCAGCCTGCTGTCATCCATTCCGCCCGGGAACCTTGCACCAATCGTTTGATGATCATGTAACCGGCAAGCACCCCCACGGCAAACAGGATCGGGAACCACCACGCGAACACCCAGCAGTAAAAGGCCAGTAACACCATGGAAATCGGAAGGACGGCCAGGTCATCGCCCCATGTATTGAACTTTATCCGCCTTCTGAAGAAGAACAACGGCAGCACAAAGACCAGCAGGACCATGTCCTTGGAAAAGCTTTCCCAAGGGGTGAGTGACCGGCCCAGGGAACCCTTCATGGCATCGCCGAAGCAGCCGCAATCCGTTACGCAGGTCACATCGCGCAATTCCGCCACCCCGTTCACCATGACTTCATACTTGCCCTGCGGGTCACAGGTAGCCGTGTAGGCCGTGAGCC
The DNA here is from genome assembly GCA_018267065.1 of Bacteroidota bacterium. Classification (GTDB taxonomy): domain Bacteria; phylum Bacteroidota; class Bacteroidia; order Flavobacteriales_F; family PHOS-HE28; genus PHOS-HE28. The sequence goes on along the minus strand of JAFDZG010000197.1, from coordinate 42,502 downwards.
ATCCGAAGAACAGGGTGAGCAACAGGAGGGACCAAGTGGCAAGCTTCATGCGGCCGCCAACCAGCACGGCAAAGCCCAGTACCACTTCGGCCAAACACGCCAACATGGCCAGCCCGAGCGAGTACGGGATCAACCAAGGCAAGCCCAACGCACTTGCGGCGAAGTACTCTTCCAGCTTGATGCTGAACCCCACAGGGTCATTTGCCTTGATAAGCCCGCTGATGATGAACGTTGCGCCGACCAGAATTCGGCAGATCAGAAGGAGTATGCGCATGACTTAGGTGAAAAAGCTGGAAAGGTGACGCGGTTTACCGTCGGTGACGAAAGTAGCCCTCCCGTACCGCACAGCCATGATGAAAGGGAATCTTTGGCAACTCGGCGAGCGGCCTATGCGCCAAGATCAGAGTCCTCCATGATCGATGGCCCCGCGAACGAGCACGGCTCCAAGGTCCATGCTTCGCGCAGGGAGCGGAAAGCCGAGTTCCCGGCACCGTTGGTCATAGCGGTCCATCAATGTGCGGGCTTCTGCGTTCACCCGCCCCTCATAGGCAATGTTCCAGCGTGTAAGACCCGTAGCCGGCTCAAACCTGGCGATGCCCACAGGAAGGTCGAAATAGGACAGGTCAACCCCGCTGCCCAACCGGGGCAATCGCACCTCCACTTCCACCTTGCTCACGCGGTTGTCGCCTTCCCATTCCAAACCCTTGGTGTCCACCGTGATGCATTTTACCTGGAAGCCTGGTGCATCCACCCGGACCACATAATCAGCATGGTTGTCCAACAGGACGGAATACCCTCCGGCCCCATTGGTGAACCGCACCGTCTGCAATGCCCCGTTCTTGTAGATCCGCACGCGTGCGGCCGGCATGGCCTGTTGCGTTGCATAGTCCGTAACCAGGCCCACCACTTCCAGGTGGTAGGCTGAAGCATCCTGCATGCCTATAAAAAGACCGGTTACCAAACAGGTCAGGGAGATTTTCATGCGGTGTTTCATGGTACCCTTTGGCTGGAAGGGCTGCGAAACTATCCCCGTGAATACTGCGATCCAAGCCTGAAACCGGCCTTTTAGGCAATTGCACCAACAGGCCATTGTTCATTTCCCCGGCCTCGGAAATCGATTTATCCGTCACAATGACGATCTTGCCCTCGAATTCAAGCTCCATGATGTTCCAGCGCGCTTCCTTCATCCTGTTCCTGTCGGCTGCTGCATGCACTTCCATGAAAGCCCAGGATGCCCGTGTGGTCACCCGGATCGTTACCGATACGGTTCCTGCATGGAAAACATGGAAGTCCGGCGTTGGCACCATGAACTTCCCCGGTTCATGGACTGTTGCGGGCCCTTCCGGTGATACAGCGGCCATTTTCACCAAGGCGGCAGGGGCCGGGCCGGGCATGGCGCCAACGGTTTCCCTGGTGGTGGAGCCGATCCCGGCAAAGGCTGGATCAAGCAGCCTTCCCCAAGGGAAAGGCTTTCATTTGATCTCATCCACCCCGCCGGACGGTTCCGGGGCCTTCTTCATGGAATACACTGTGGACGGCAGCAGCGGAACCATCCACCACAAAAAAGAAGTCAGGGTGATCGGGGGCCGGACCTATTCCTTGGCCTATGCAGCGCCGCAAGCGGTATATGAGGAGAACCTGTTCCTTGCGGAAGCGATGATGAAGTCCTTCTCAGTGCCCCCCGCCCCTGGCAAGTGAGCTTTGCTCCTCATCCAAGTGGATCAGCGCAAAAACCGCGTAGTTCACGATATCCTGGAAATTCGCGTCAATGCCTTCGCTGACAAGCGTGGCACCACTGTTGTCCTCGATCTGTTTGATCCGCAACAATTTCACCAGGATCAGGTCCACCAACGAACTGACGCGCATGCTGCGCCACGCCTCGCCATAGTCATGGTTCTTTCGGACCATCAGGCTGCGCGAGGTGAGGATGTGGCCCCGGACCCGGTCTGCCGCCATTTCGGGAGAGAGGTCCGGTGACTCGGCCACGCCCAGTTCCAGTTGCACCAAGGCCATGGCCGCGTAGTTCACAATGCCAACCAGTTCCGGGCGCACGCCTTCATCCACTTTGCTGGAACCCACTTCCTGCAAGGTGCGGATGCGCCTTGCCTTGATGAAGATCTGGTCCGTGAGCGAGGAAACACGCAGGATGCGCCATGCCGTGCCATAGTCCTTTGCCTTCTTGGCAAACAGGTCCATGCAACCGTTCACGACTGCATCATATTGTTGAAGCGTTTTGTCCATGAGGTGCGCGGCAGCCCCAAATTTGGGGCATGGAAAACGGGGGCGAAGATATTGTGTGGTGCCTGCGCGGGCGCTTGGTGCGCTTTGCTCCTCCAGTGGTGATGGGCGTGCTGAACCTTACACCGGATTCATTCCATGCGGCCAGCAGGCAGGCTTCCGTGGATGAAGCACTGAGGACGGCCGATGCCATGCTCACGGCCGGTGCCGCATTCCTGGATGTTGGCGGGGCCAGTTCACGCCCCGGGGCAATGGAGGTACCCCTTGAAGAGGAACGCAAGCGCGCCATTCCAGTGGTGGAAGCATTGCACCAGCGTTTTCCTGAAGCGTGGATCAGCATCGATACCTGGCGGGCCCCCGTTGCGCAGGAAGCGGTATGGGCCGGTGCGTCCGTGGTGAATGACATATCAGCCGGTTTGATGGACGACCGCATGCTCCCCGCTGTGGCCAAGCTGGCTGTTCCCTACATCCTGATGCACATGCAGGGCAACCCACGCACCATGCAGGAGGCCCCGGAATATGGCAATGTGGTGGCGGAGATCATGGAATTCTTGGGCCGCCGTGTGCTGGCGGCACGAGCAGCAGGCATTGCGGACGTTGCAGTGGACCCCGGATTTGGATTTGGGAAAACCACGGAACACAATTTCAGCCTGCTAAAGGACCTGCGGGTGCTGAAACAACTCGGATCGCCGGTACTTGCCGGGCTCTCACGCAAGCGGATGATCAACAGTGTACTGGGCACAGCGCCGGCCAATGCCCTCAATGGCACTACCGTTTTGAACACCTTGGCATTGATCAACGGGGCCGACATTCTCCGGGTGCATGACGTGGCACCTGCCATGGAGGCTGTTAAGCTGCTGAAGGCCTACGGCTGGGAAAGGCGCTGAGCCTCGCGGTTCCGCCGGTCCCGGCGTTCATAATACCCGTTGTACGTCTTTTCGTACTCATCCATCGCCTTGGCAAACACCGGGCGCATTTGTTCCGTGTAAGGCACGTCCCAGCTCATGTTTCGAACACTGGCCTTGTAGGTGGCCTGTCCCAGTGCTTCATCAAAAAGGCTCAAGTCCACGTCCGCAATCCAAGGGAACAGGGTCATCTGCAGGTCCATCTCATAGAATGGCACATCCGGATAGGCCGGTATCTCCCGGGTATCAATGATCACGTGCTTGGTCACCATTTTGTTCTTGCTGAACCACACTTCATACTTCCAACCCCGTTCCATGGTGAAAGCATAGCGGCCGTCTGATTTTGTGATCCCCTGCTGGTCCTCTTGGCCTGCCTTCAAAACCCGGACAAGCACACCTTTCATCGGGTCTCCGGTGAACAACCCGGTTACCTTCCCGCCCAACTTCACCGTAAACCGTTGGGCGCTTAACTGCACCGGGGTAAGCAACACGGCCCAGGCAGCAAACACGAGAGTACCGGCAAAGCGCAAGATCATGCCGCAAAAGTATCCTGTTACCTGGTTGCCTTGTTGGCCAGTATTCCACGGAACCGGCTGAATTGAATTCCACGCAACTGTTGTGCCATGGGTCAAAGAGGCACGCTTCCGCATATCATGCTGGAAACCAACATGGACCAATATCGGCTTCGCCCCGCCCATCCATTTGAACCGGCAATTGCACGTGGCATCGGGCATCCGCCCTGTTGTTGGGCTTTTGAGGCCGTCACATCAGCCCATGCCTCAGGCCGGTTCAGCAGCCGCATGCGCCACCCTGCTTGCCGCATCATTTTGGGCAATCCTCGACTCAACAGCCCGCACCAGCATCCTGCGCTTGCCTCCTTTTACCTGTACCTCCACGGCTTCCCCGAATTGGTAATGGTCCATCGCCGTTGGCATTCTGTCCAGCAATTCCTGGGTGATCATCAGGTCCACCTTCAGTGATTTAGCCATTGATTGCACACGGCTGGTGGTGTTCATCACATCACCACTGAGGTCTATGGCGCGCTTGATGTGGCCTACCTGCGCAGTGATCACCCGGCCACCATGCAATCCACCCCGGAACCGCGGGAATGCGCCGAATTCGCGCATCATTTCCTGGCGATGTGCCTCCAATCGCTCCTGAATGTCAAAATAAAGGGCAATGCAGTTCAAGTTATGCAAGCCGCTGCGCATGGACCAGGTGAAGATCACTTCATCACCCACGTACTTGTGGATCTCGGCGTCGTGGCGAAGCACGGCATCGGTCATCACGGAATGCGTGAAATTCAGAAAGCGGAAATAGAGCATGTCACCCAGGCGCTCATTCAGCGCCGAGCTGGACACCAGGTCAATGCTCAGCACCACGCGTTCCGACTCACGGGGCTTGTCGTACCAGCCCAACAAAAAGCCCATGAAGAAGCGCCTGCCCATGAATTCCTCAACCTGCACGATCAAAATGGCCAGCGAGGTCACTACGAAAACCTGCAACGCCGTGCGGAGCAGGTCATCATTGGCAAAGAGCGTTCCTGTTGTCAGCTTGGCCTCCGCCCCGTACGGAAGCGAATGGCCGCGATCCGCGGCAATGGCCAACAGCACGATGGCGATGGTCAACAGGTTCACCCCAGCGGCCTTGCCGATGAACTGCAATGGAATGGCCAAGGAACGGAAGCGCCTTCCAAAGAGGTACACTTCCAATACGCCTGTCCATGCTCCCACCAGCGCCCAACCAAGGATCACGCCTGGCCTTACTTGCCCGCTGAACAAAGTCAACACCACCCCCACGGCGGCCGTAACCAGCGCGTAAAGCAGCAGCTTGCGCAACTTGTGGCGGGTAATGGCGGAAAGGCGTTTCAAAGCGGGAAAAGTTCCGCGAAGATAGCCCGCCCGCCAAGGCCCATCTTTGCACCATGGCCCTGTGGAAATGCCTGCTGAGCTACGCGTGGCCCGTTCCTGAATGGGAAGGACCGGGCAAATACGGGCCATTGCGGCTGGTTTGGGAAGGAGGGCACCTGGTGGTGAACAGCAACAAGGCCAACCAGAGCTACGGCAACCTGCATGCTATTTGGCAACAATGCCTGGACGACTGCGCGGTAAAGGACAGGGTGCTCCGCAATGTGCTGATCCTCGGTTTCGGGGCGGGCAGCGCCGCCGGCATACTGCGGCGCGAACTGCACATTGCTGCCCCGATCACGGGCGTGGACGGGGACCCTGAAATGCTCCGCATTGCACGGAGCTATTTCCATGTGGACCGGCTTCCGGGCATCGAATTGATCGAATCCGATGCCATCGCGTTCATAGCCGGCAATGCGGTACAGCACGATCTGGTGCTGATCGACCTTTGCCATGAATTGGACCTGGCACCGGGGGTGGACACAGACCCTTTCATCGCCGGACTGCGCCAAGCCGCTGCACCGGGCGGGTTGGTCTGCTTCAACACCATTGTGCACAACGAGGACAGCGGCTTGCGGAGCAACCGTGTGGAGGAACTTTTGCGTCTTCATTTCAGCCAGGTGGCCGTGCATCCCTACCAAGGCATCAACCGGGTGTTGACAGCCTCGTGAAGAATGGCCCCTCATGGTGGTTGTAGCGAGGCTGTAATGGCCCGAATTTTGACGAAAGTTCAGCGACCTTGAGCCGCCATCACGCATATCGTTCCGTACTCAAGGCATGCCTGCTGGCATGCTGGCCAGGCACGGCCATCCTCTGCCAGCCGGTGTGCTCCATCAACATCGGTGGCGACCAAACCATCTGCCAAGGCAGTTCCGCCACGCTGCAAGGGCCCACCGGCTACGGCAACATGATCTGGAGCACAGGCGAAACAACACAATCCATTTCAGTGAATACGGCCGGCGACTATTGGTGCCAAGTGAGCTACCCAAGCGGTAACCTCGTCACCAATGGTGATTTTTCCGCGGGAAACACCGGCTTCTCTTCCCAATTCACCTATTCACTCTTCTCCGTCCAGAATGAAGGCATGTATACGGTGGGGCCAAATGCAAGCTGGTACCACCCCCAGTTCCAAGGTACCGGCAACGGCAATTTCCTCATTGCCAACGCAGGCTACGGAAGTTGGTCCAACGGCCAAACCGATGTGTGGTGCCAAACAATTCCAGCCTGTCCCGGCCAAACCTACACGCTGGGCTTTAGGGCCAAGACCCTCAGCAACGAGCTGCCGGCGCGCGCTGTTTGGCTGATGGACGGCGCTTTGGTCAACTGGCCTGATTTTACATTCCCGGCCTACTCCGCAGGCTGGCAGCAATTCACCACCACCTGGACCGCCGGCCCGGGCCAAACGAGTGTAAATGCATGCATTCACCTCACTTCCGGCGATGGTGTGGGCGATGACCTCGGCATAGATGACATCAATATCTCCGGTACGATCGTGCTGCGCGACACTGTGCATGTATACGTCACGCCGTTGCCACAGGTGGACCTCGGACCGGACACAAGCCTCTGCGCCGGGGAGGTCATGGATCTGGATGCGTCCTATCCCGGCGGAACCTACATCTGGCAGGATGGCAGCACGGCTCCTACCCTGCAAGTGTCTTCCGGCGGAAACTACAGTGTCACGGTAACTGCCCAGAATTGCGGCAACACGGACCAGATCAACATTGCATACCTGTCCATGCCGGTGGTGGACCTCGGGCCGGACACCATGGTCTGCACGGGGTCTACCTTGGCGCTTTCCGCAGCCGGCCCGGGCTACAGCTACCTCTGGCAAGATGGTTCCCTAAACCCGTCCTTCACTGTGACCGGGCCGGGCTTGTATTGGGCGGAGGTGGGAAATGGAACGTGCACCACGCGCGATTCCATCACCGTGGGATACAAGCCCCGGCCTTCCGTACAGCTGGGAAACGACACAACCATCTGTGCCGGTGAAACGATCAACCTGGACGCTTCATGGCCCGGAGCTTCCTATCTCTGGCAGGACGGCAGCTTGAGCCCCATCCTGAATGCCTCCACCGCTGGCAGTTTCCATGTAACCGTAAACCTGAACGGTTGCTCCGTACAGGATACCATACAGGTGGCCGTGATGCCGCTTCCTTCAGTGGACATCGGCAATGACACCACGGTTTGCCCCGGTGAACCGGTCAGTTTCAATGCGACAGTGCCTGGTGGAAGCTATCTCTGGAATGACGGCTCCACCCTACCACTTCTCGCGGCATCAACTCCGGGCACATACGCGGTTCAAGTTACCGCCAATGGTTGCGTTGCCGCGGACACCTGCATCATTTCCAACTTCAGCCTGCAAAGCGTGAACTTGGGGTCGGACCGCACCATTTGTGCCGGCTCCAGCACAAGGATCGGCGTATCCGTGCCGGGTGCCTTTTACACGTGGAACACGGGTGCCTCCGCGGATTCCATCACTGTATTCTCCTCAGGAACCTATTGGGTCGAAGCTTCCTTGAACGGGTGCACGGTACGTGATTCGATCAACTTGGCCGTATCCCCCCTGCCCGTGTTTTCATTGGGTCCCGATGTTGAAGTGTGCCCCGGGGCACAAGTTTTACTGAACGCCAACACCGCCGGTGCAGGTTACTCATGGAGCAATGGCTCCATCTCTCCCACGATCACCACAGGCGCCGGAACATGGTCCGTAATGGTGACTGTAGGCAATTGTTCCTCTATCGATACCATTGTCATTACGGAATCCCAACCTCCAACAGTAACGCTTGGTCCGGATACCACGCTCTGCCCGGGCAGCTCGATCACACTGTCGGCGGGAACCCCGCTCAACACAGTTGCCTGGAGCACCGGTGCAACCAGCCAGAGCATCACGGTCGCATCACCGGGCACGGTGTCCGTTACCACTACTGACTCCATGGGTTGCACGGCCTCCGATGCCATTGTTGTTTCCTATGCCAACCCTGGATCGTTGTACTTGGGGCCGGACACCACGCTATGTGCAGGTGAGACGATCGCTTTGAACGCCACCCTGCCCAATGCTTCACAGTACCACTGGAGCACGGGATCGTTCAACCCGGTGCTTGCGGTGGGCAGCGCAGGCCTCTTCTGGGCGGAAGTCACGGTGGGCGCATGTACGGTAACCGACACCATTTCCGTTGCAGTGGCCCAAGCACCGGTTGCCTTCATCGGTAACGACACGACGCTTTGCCCGGGCGCCGTGCTGCAATTGCTTGCACCGGTGACCCCAGGCCAAGCCGTTTGGCAGGACGGATCATCCGGCAACAATTTCACTGTCACGGCCACTGGAAATTATTGGTTGGCATTGACCAACGCGGCAGGATGCAGCGATACCGCGTTCATCCACGTTAATTATCTGGACGCCGGCACGTTGAACCTTGGGCCGGACACAAGCCTGTGCGCGGGCTCATCCACACTGCTGGATGCCGGCCTGCCGGGTGGCTACACCGTGTGGAGCGGCGCCGTTACCGCCACTTCGCCCACGGTGCAGGCCAACTTGGCGGGAACGTACATCGCAACAACCACCATCGCCGGCTGTTCGATGACCGACTCCATTTCCATTTCCACCATTCCCCTACCCGTGGTGGACTTGGGGCCTGATGATCAATTCTGCGCAGGCAGTTCATTTCAGCTTTTGGCAGCCGGTACCTCCCTCCTGTGGGATGACGGAAGCACCGCCCCATCAAGAACGATCTATCAGGGAGGGACCTATTGGGTCCGCAGCACGGAAAATGGATGCACGGCATCGGACACCATTGTCCTGGCTGAAATACCCTTGCCTTTGGTTAACCTGGGGCCGGATACTGCCATCTGCGCCTATGCACACGTAGCGGTGAATACAGCGGTTCCCGGGGGCAGCTACCTCTGGAACGATGGTGGCACCAGTGCCCTGCGAACATTGGGCCCCGGCATGTGGTCCGTGTTTGTCACATCCGCTGGCTGCACGGCGGGTGATTCCTTGCTGATCACGGACATCCCCGCTCCCATCATCAATCTGCCCGCCGACACAACCTTGTGCAACGGTGCTTCCTGGTCGTTGAACGTATCCCAACCAGGATGCTCCTATCTATGGAGCAACGGTTCCACGGCACCTGCATTGCTCGTTACCGGACCCGGAACCTATGGCATCTCGGTAGATCGCTCGGGCTGCACCTCCACCGGCCAGACCCAAGTTAGCGTTGTGGACCTTTCAAACTTCACCCTGGGGGCCGATACCACCATTTGCCCGGGCACCGGCCTGTTGCTTGACGTTGGCATGCCCGGTGCCACTGTGCTTTGGGAGGACGGTTCCACAGCCCCCCAACGGATCATAAATTCCGAAGGCAACTACCACGCTGCCATTTCCTTGGACGGATGCACGGCGGATGCATCCCTGCAGGTTGGCGTTACTCCCATTCCTTTGGTGGATCTCGGCCCGGATCGTACCCAGTGCGCAGGGGATACAATACGCCTGTCCGTGGACCCGGGTCCTGCATCATTGGTTTGGACCACGGGCGGCACCGACGTCCAGTTGGAGGTAAATTCCAGCGGCACCTACGGCGCCACGTTGACCTTGGATGGTTGCACCAGCACGGACCAGGCAACCTTCACCTTTCTTCCGCCCGTTTCCTCGATCGAACTTGGGCCGGACCAAGCAATTTGCCCTGGTGGATCGATCACGCTGGATGCCACGTTGCCGGGCGCCAACTACTTGTGGAGCACGGGGTCCACGGTGGCCACCCTGGTGGTGGACAAACCAGGCATCTTCTCCGTGGCCGTGGAAGGAATGTGCATCCAAGCTGCGGATACCATTGTCATTTCAGAAGGCCAATGCAAACCGACCGTCTACATTCCGAATGCATTCACCCCGGACGGCGATGGCATCAACGACCTGTTCATCCCAATGGTTGATGGCCCAATTGGTTCTTGGGATTTCAGGGTCTTCAACCGCTGGGGCCAGTGCATTTTCACCAGCAGCACGCCCAACGGTGCTTGGGACGGAACCTTCCAAGCAATGGAATCACCCGTGGGTGTGTACGCTTGGACGCTCCACTACACGTCCGTTACGGATGAGGGAGTGATCCAGGTTCGCCGCACCGGAAGCGTTTCACTGGTGCGCTAAGCCGGTTCCAAAGCCTTCTTCCTTCCATAGAAACTCGTCATTGGCCACCTCCACGTAGCCAAAACGATCGCCTTTGGTAACCTTGGCCAATCCGTGATCTTCCAAGACCAGGGAGCTGAAAACAAGCGGGACCAGCACTTTCCCGTGCACATCCACCAAGCCTGTGCCGCTGTCGTCAGTGGCCACCAGCGCCCCTCCGTCCACATCGGATAATGCCTTGAAGCGCGGCTTGATGGTTTCCGCTCCCGTGCTGTCCACCAGGCCGAACAAGCCGTTGGATGCCACACGGCCATATCCGGAGTGCATTTCCCAGGCCTGATCGTACTTCGCTTCCGCCAATGTCTGGTATGCCCGGGACGCATAGCCCCATTTGTTCTTCTTTTTCACGGGTACCACGTTGCCCTCCATCTGCCCGATGTCCACGTATTGCGCCGGGAAGATCCATTTCCCCTTGGTGTCCACCAAGCCCAGTTTACCACCGCTCAGCACACGGGCAACGCCATTGTGGAAGTCGCCCATGTTCACTGTAAGGGCATTGGCCTCGAAGCGCTGCGGGATCACCCATGCCCCATTGGCGTCCACGTATCCGCATTTGCCCTTGTCGATCACAAGTGCCAGGCTGTCATTGATCGGGCCCACATGGTCATGTTCCACGGCCAGCACCGCCTCACCGAACCTATTGATCATGCCCATGTATCCGTCCTTGCGCACCCTTGTGATACCCGGATCAAGGAATCCTTCCACCCAATCATATTGGCAGGGCACCACCACATCCCCCTTTACATCCACTACCCCGCTTAGTCCGCCCTGCACCACCACGGCCAAGCCGTTGTTGAAGTGCATGGCATTCTCGTACCTGAAGGGGATCACCACTTTGCCCGTGCCGTCAATGAAACCATACTTGCCGTCCTTGGAAGCAGCCGCAAGACCGTGGTCGAATTCGCCCACTTCATCATATTCCATGGCAACCACCAGGTTGCCGTTGCGGTCCACCACTCCCTGCTTTCCGTTCAATTCCACGGGTGCCAATCCTTCCTTGAAATCAAACACATCGTCATAAATGATCGGCACCACCTCCTTGCCGAGCTTGTTGATGGTGCCGCTGTGCCCGCCCTTGCCCACTTGGGCCTGGCTGTGCACAAATGGCTCCGCAAACTCATATTCCGCTTTGATCCGTTCCACGCCGGTGGCATCGATGTACCCCCATTTGCCATCCTGCCGAAAGGGCACCAGGGTGAGGCCGGCAACCTTGTAATCGTTCATCAGTTCATTGATGAACGGGTAGTCCGGATAGTCTTTCAAGAACTGCGTAATGCTTTGCACGCTCAGTTGCCTGGTGTACAAATCGTACATGTGCCTCCATGCATCCGGCACATTGGGGTTGTTCGGATAACGGTGGATGAAGGCGGCATACTCCCCCACCGTTCCGTGCGGCACGGACAGCTCCATGAGCTTGTCCTGGGCGTCCCGTGCATAAGGGCTTTCGGGATGGTCATGTATAAAAGCCTCGTACTGTGCCAACGTACCAGCTTGGGTGGCATCCCTGTAGATGGACTCCTGCAGGCGGGATCGGGCCCCATAAGCTTCTTTCGCGTCGGGGTAGTTAGTGATGAAGTCCTTGTAGGCCGCTGCGGTGTTCAACCGTCTTGCATCCGCGAAGGCTAGGGCATTGCGGCGCTCAATGGCTTCCTGCAGGTGGCTGTTGCCCGGATATGCAAGAATGAAGTCCTTGTAGTCGCCTATCCGATCCACTGCAACAACCTGCTTCCAGACGATCTCCCCGATATGTTCCTTTTGGGCACGGATGGTAGCCGTGTCCACGCCCAGTGCGGCCATCTTGGAGCGTCCTTTTGCATCCAGCAACGCATACGCAGCCTCAGAGCGCAACAATGCGGCACGGCTGGAATCGATCTGGTAAAAGGGATTGTCCGCACGGCCGGTTACCACGCTGATGCCATACCACGCGGCCGCAGGATGCTTCCGCACCTGCTTGCCGAACAACTTCATCGCCTCGAAATAGTTATGGACCTCCAAGGCTGCAAAAGCCCTCTCGAGTCCACCGGCAAATGCATTCACGGCCAAGATGCCCGCGATCAACACTGCGGCCAAGCGCCTCACCGATCCTTCCATGCCGCAAAAGTAGGCGCAGCCCCGAAGGTCACCGCACAACTTGCCATTGGCCGCAGGCAGCGCCGCAACACTTGGGGTTATTGATAGCTTTCGTAGGCTGCCTTGAACTCTGCATCGTCCATGAAAGCCTCTTTCCCGGTTTCCATGGCAGCCTTTGCACCGCTCTTGTCGCCCTTGCTGTCCAAGTACTCCGCATAGCGGATCAACCCGGCCTTCATTAACTTCTTCTGGTCTTCCGGAAGCCGGTCAATGCCACCTGCCGCTTCCAAGGCTGCTTTGTATTTGGAAATGGCCTCATCTCCCTCCTTGGCCATGTTGCTTCCGTAATTCGTCAGCCCGAGCATCAGCCATGCTCCGGGGTTTTCGGGATAATAGCCCGTCATGGAATCAAAGTACCGGCGCGCCTTGCTCATGCCCTTTGCGCCGCTGTCATACTCGTTCAGGCCGCTTTCCTGCGCCATGGTGTTCAGCTCGCCCCAATAGTCCTCATAGTTGTTGAAGAATTCCTTGTCCTTGTCCTTCTTGCGGTACTTCTCAGCCCACTTCAGCGCATCCCTGTCCGCTTTCTTGTACTCTTCCATGGCCTGGTACTTCGGGATCTTGCTCATCTCATACAGGCACATGCTCATGTACAGATATGGCAGCGGGTCGCGCTTGGTATTGTCGTTCATCGTGTACCGCTCGGCCTTGGCCAGGCATTCCTCATACTTCTCGTCAACGTACTTCACCAGCAGGTCGTCGTACGGCTTTTTATCCTGGGCGCGGCCCGTGCCGGCAAAGGCCAGAACAGCTAGCACCGGAACAAGGAAAAGGCGTTTCATCAATCTTTCGGTTTGGTGGCTTCTACGGCAAGAACGATGCCGAAGGTATGCACGGCCCGGTTGAGGCAAGGGAATACCTCCAGGGCCGGTACTTTTGCGGCGATGCGCATCGATATCATCACGGCGCTGCCGGCCCTGCTGGACAGCTATTTCAACGAGAGCATTTTGAAGCGCGCCCGGGCAAAGGGGCTCGCCGAGGTCCATGTGCATGATTTGCGTGCCTACAGCGAGGACAAGCACAAGCGGGTTGACGATTATCCCTTCGGCGGCGGTGCCGGCATGGTGATGTCCATCGCGCCGGTCCACAAGGCCATCTCCCACCTCCAGGCGGAGCGGCACTATGAAGAGGTGATCTACATGAGCCCTGACGGTGCCCTGCTGGACCAGCCCATGGTGAACCGGATGAGCACCTTGGGAAACCTCATCCTGTTGTGCGGCCATTACAAAGGTGTGGACGAACGCGTCCGTGAACACCTGATCACCATGGAGGTCAGCATCGGGAACTATGTGCTCAGCGGCGGCGAACTTCCCGCAGCCGTGCTCAGCGATGCCTTGATACGATTGGTACCTGGCGTGCTAGGCGATGAGACCAGCGCCCTGTCGGACAGCTTTCAGGACGGCCTGGTGGCTCCGCCCGCCTATACGCGCCCCGAGGTGTACGGAGAATGGCGGGTACCGGAAGTGTTAATGAGCGGGCATGCGGCCAAGATCGAGGAATGGCGCCATCAACAGAGCGTGCAGCGCACCCGGCAGCGCAGGCCGGAACTGTTGGATGGAATGGATCAATGACCGGCACTCTGCACGAAGGGGATTTTTTCGTAATATTGCGCCCCCGAACGGCAGGGTATGTTGCCGCAAACCGCTGAGCGCCATGGACAAGATCAAGCAATTGGAGAAGGAGTGGACCCCTGTGAAACAACAGATCGACTTTAAGGCCGGTGATACCATCACCGTGCACTATCGCATCAGCGAAGGCAACAAGGAGCGGACCCAGCAGTTCCAAGGCGTGGTGGTGCAGTGCAAGGGAAGCGGCAGCACCGCCACTTTCACGGTTCGCAAAATGAGTGGATCGGTGGGCGTGGAACGCATTTTCCCCATCTCCTCCCCTTTCCTGGAGAACATTGAAGTGAACAAGCGCGGCGACGTGAACCGCGCCCGCATCTTCTACATCCGTGATCGTCGCGGCAAGAGCGCGCGCATCAAGGAGCGCCGCATGCCCGTGGCCGCGGAAGAAGGTTCCAAGGGCAAGGCTGCGTCAAAGAAGAAAGCCGCAGCCGTGGAAGCAAAGTGAGGCTTGCATTTTCACGATCCCGGAAGGCCCCGTCGGAACGGGGCCTTTCTTTTTGTACCTATGCAGTGCACGAATTGACCAACGCACCATGGGACTGATCTGGAGCCTCATTATTGGCGGTGTTGCCGGCTGGTTGGCCGGGCGCATCATGAAAGGCCAAGGCTACGGCTTGGTCGTGAACATCATTCTCGGCCTGGTTGGCGGCCTCTTCGGTGGCTGGGTCTTCGACATTCTGGGGTTGGCGCCCACCAGCGTCATCGGGCAATTGATCTGCGCCACCGCAGGCGCGGTGTTATTGATCGTCCTGGTGAGGGCGCTCAAGAAGTAATACCCCGGGCCGGGGCACGGTAGCCCTTCGTGCTACACCAACTCCTTGTTCCGGTTCGGAATGTCGTCCTTGCTGAAGGGCACCTTGTCCTCCTCCTCCTTCAGCTTCATCACCAGGGCCAGGGCATCGGGCACCACGTCGCTGCAAAGCGTGAGGAAACTGCCTGGCTTGGCGGTGCTGATGGCGTAACGGATGGCCTCTTCCTCCTTCTTGATGATCGTGTATTTCTTCTTGGGATCCACCTCCTTGATCCCCTTCACCATCAGGGCAATGATGTCATCATCGCTCTTGCCGCGCAGGTTGCGGTCCTGCCGGATGATGATCTCATCGAACATTTTGGCGCTGAGACGGCCCAATGCAATGGTATCCTCGTCCCGGCGGTCGCCCACCCCGGCTATTACGCCCACCTTGGGGCTTTCCGGAACTTTACTGAGGAAGCGGCCCAGTGCCTCGAAGCCGTGCGGGTTGTGTGCGTAGTCCACCACCACTTGGAAATTGCGGAACTGGAACAGGTTGAGCCGGCCCGGGGTCTGCGCAGGCGAGGGCACGAAGGTGCTGAGCGCTTCCCGCAACTCTTCCACTTTCACCCCTTGCACGTATGCCGCCAGCACGGCGGGAAGGATGTTCTGGATGTTGAACACCGCCCTGCCGCCATAGGTCAATGGCACAATGGCCGCTTTTTCAATGCGCAATTTCCATTCACCCTTGCTGATGGTGATGAACCCGTTCTCGTAGATCGCGGCCAAACCACCCAGTTTGCAGTGCTGCCGTATCAAGCGGTTGTTTTCGTCCAGGCTGAAGAGGGCGATCTTGCAATCGCATTGTTTCCGCATGGCCATCACCAGTTCATCATCGGCATTGAGGATGGCATAACCGTCACGCCTTACACTGCGCGGCACGGTGCTTTTCACGTTGGCCAGTTCCTCCAAGGTGTTGATGTCCTTCAGGCCGAGATGGTCCGCTGCCACATTGGTGCAGATGCCCACGTCGCAGTGCTCAAATCCAAGGCCGCTGCGCAGCATGCCGCCACGGGCGGTTTCCAGCACGGCCATGTCCACCAAGGGATCCTTCAGCACGAATTGCGCGCTCACAGGCCCCGTGCAATCCCCTTGCATCAGCACGCGGTTCATGATGTAAACGCCATCGGTGCAGGTCATGCCCACTTTGTGGCCATGGCTGCGCATGATGTGGGCAATGAGGCGGGTGGTGGTGGTTTTGCCGTTGGTTCCGGTAACCGCAATGATGGGGATGCGGCTGGGCGCTCCCGGCGGAAAGAGCATGTCCACCACGGGCTCGGCCACGTTGCGGCCCAACCCTTCAGTGGGGTCCAGGTGCATACGGAACCCGGGCGCCGCATTCACCTCCAGCACCGCTCCGCACTCGTTCAACGGCCGGGTGATGTCCTCGGTCATGATGTCGATGCCGCAGATGTCCAGGTCGATGATGCGTGAGATGCGCTCCGCCATGAAAATGTTGTAGGAGTGCACCAATTCGGTGACATCCGTGGCCGTGCCGCCCGTGCTCAGGTTGGCCGTGGCTTTCAAGTAGACCACTGCATCCTTGGCCGGTATGCTTTGGGGGTCCATGCCAGTGCGGCCCAACAACTCCAACGTATGTGCATCAATGGTGATGGCGGTGAGCACCTTTTCATGCCCGAAGCCCCTGCGTGGATCTTTGTTCACTTCGGCAACGAGCTCCTCAATGGTGCGCTTGCCGTCGCCCACTACGCATGCAGGCGTGCGCTTGGCAGCTGCCACGAACTTGTGGTTGATCACCAGCAACCGGTGGTCCAATCCTTTGATCTCCTTTTCCACCACCGCGCTGCGGCTCACTTCCTTGGCCAAGGCCAAGGCCGTTCTTGCCTCTTCCAAGCTCTTGATGCCGATCGTTGCCCCACGGCCGTGGTTACCTCCGATGGGCTTGATAACGCAAGGGAAGCCCACGCTTTCCAACGCGGCCAACAGGCCCTCTTCCGTGCGTACTACGCGGCCTTTGGGAACGGGGATCTCGTAGCTCTCCAGCAACTGCTTGGTCTCTTCCTTGTCACACGCGATCTCCACCCCGATGTTGCTGGTGCGGCTGGTGATGGTGGCGCGGATGCGTTTTTGGTGAACCCCGTGGCCCAGCTGAACCAAGCTTTGGCCGTTGAGGCGCAGGAACGGTATGCCCCGTTTTGCCGCTTCCTCCACAATGGAACCGGTGCTGGGGCCCAACCGGGTTTCCTCCCGCAGTTCCCGCATTTGCTGGATGTCCGCATCCAGGTCATAGGCCGCGCCGGTGATCAATGCTTCGGCGATGCGCACGGAAGCCTTGGCCGCATATAGCCCCACCGCTTCTTCAATGTAGCTGAACACCACATTGTAAATGCCGTGTTCCCCGGTGCCGCGCGTTCGGCCAAAGCCGGTGTCCATCCCCGCAAGGGTCTGGATCTCCAATGCAATGTGTTCGATCACATGCCCCATCCAAGTGCCACGCTCCACGCGTTCAAAAAAGCCCCCTTCGTGGTCCTCACTGCAGCGGTGGGAGTACATCGAAGGAAGCATGGCCTTCAGGCGTTCCAAGAAGCCGGGGATCTTGTCGGTGGGGCGCTCCTCAAGCCCGCCGATGTCCAAGCGCATCACCACCAGCTTGTGGCGCTTTACCGACCAGTAATTAGGGCCACGCATGGCCTTCAGCTCCAGGATCCGCATCATTAACCGGGATTGGTGCGGTCAATGTATGAAGATCGCGCTGTTGAACAATAACTCCCCTGCTTTACCCCGGCACGCCAACACCCCTAAATTTGCCCAAACAGCATTGACCGGCGCACCGCGTGAACGGGGAAGCGCACACGGGGGGGGGGGACAATACCTGAAGCATGGACTTGAAGCCCAAGGGGAAGTTGATCGCCATCGGCGGTGCCGAAAACAAGGGAAACGGCGTTGAGAAGCCGGGATCCGACAGTGGTTCATTCATAGAAGACGGCATATTGAGGCGCGTGGTGGATGAAATGGGCGGTCCTTCGGCGCACATAGCCTTGGTAACATCCGCCAGCAGCATCCCCAAGGAAGTGGCCGAAAACTACCGGGAGGCCTTCGGAAAGCTGGGCGTGCGTGAGTTGGATGTACTGGACATCCGCGACCGGCAGGACGTGAAACCGGACATGGTAAAACGCCTCTCCAAGGCGGACGGTGTAATGCTGAGCGGGGGCAATCAGCTCCGATTGACCACCATTTTCGGCGGCACCGCATTCCTGGAACTGATGAAGCGCAGGTACCGCGACGAAAAAAAGTTCGTGATAGCAGGCACCAGCGCGGGTGCCATGTGCATGAGCAGCACCATGATCTACCAGGGGCACAGCGCCACCGGCCTGATAAAGGGCGGAGTGAAAATGACCACCGGCGCAGGCCTCATCCAGGATGTGATCATTGACAGCCATTTCGTGGAACGGGGCCGGTTCAGCCGCCTCACCCAAGCCGTGGCCGGCAACCCCAACTCCATCGGCATCGGGCTGGGTGAGGACACCGGCGTGGTGATCACCGATGGGGACATGCTGGAAACCATTGGTAGCGGACAGGTGATGATCTTTGACGGCCATGACATTGCATACAGCAATTTCGCCGATGTGGAGGAGGGTGAGCCGTTCAGCATTGAAGGCATGCGCGTGCACATCATTTCCAAGGGGCACTCCTATTCGCTGAGCCAACGCACGTTTACCGCAGTGCGCGTGCACGAGCGCATTTGAACCCACCGGCCGAAGAGGAACGTACAGGTACCGTTTTTCACGGTACTGGGGCGATTGCTCCACGGTTTTGACCAACTTGCCCGGAGGGCCTGAATCCGACGGAGCAAGCCTCCTAGGATCCCCTGCCTGCACATTTGCCTGCGTTCACCCAAAAGGGCACAGTTTTTCCATGTGCACCGCCGGACCGAAAGTCCATAACACCAAATTACAATGAGCACCCAAAAAACATTGATCGGCGTACTGCTCGGCATGGCGGCCGGTGCAGCTCTGGGCATTTTGCTGGCACCGCGTTCCGGGAAGGAAACCAGAAAACTGCTCCGCGACAAAGGCAATCGTGCGAAAGCGGAACTTGACGACCTGCTGGACCAAGGCCATGAACGCTGGCAAAAAATGCGGAAGCGCATGGTGGAACGCCGCAACATGACCAAGGAAGACCTGCATGATTTTCTGGACTTCATGGCTGCCGAAGGTGCGGACCTGAAGGAGCGGGTCACCAACCGGGGCAAGGCTTCCACTGCGGAGCAAGCTTCGCAGAATTGATCCGTACGTTCGTGGCGGCCAATTGACGTGCAACCGCCACCCAATGGATCCGGCTGCCATTCCATGAACACTGAACCACACCAGGAGGAGCAATCGCGGATGCCGGTTGATGCGGACATGGGCGACCTGCTGTCCTCCGCTTTGGATGATGGCAAGGCCTATTTCAAGGCGCAAACGGATTACTACAAGCTGCAAACATCCGAGCAGTTGGGCAAAGCAGCCGGGAGCTTGGCCAGTTTGTTGATCATTTCCGTATTGGCCGTCCTTATTGTCATCTGTTCCAGCATTGCCTTTGCCATCTGGCTGGGCACGCTGGTGCACAGCCAGGCTTTGGGATTCCTGATGGTGGCGGGCGTCTATCTCCTAACCTTGCTCCTGTTCATTTTGGCCGGCGGCACTTCATTGCGGAGGTCCATCACCCTCAAGGTGATCAATTCACTCTACCATGGCCAAGACTGAGCGCTTTGCGAACCTTGCTGAGGTTGAGGCGGAACGATCGCGCTTGAATGCCTTGCGCAGCCATTATGGATCAAGGCTCGAAGCACACATGGAGGCGCTGCGTGACAAGGAAATTCGCACCGCATTGCTGGCCAATTCGGTGGGCGGAATGGTGCGGGGATCCAGCTGGGGGAAAATGCTGGGGCCATTGTTGGGGAGATCATCCGTAACCAGCGGACTTACCATGGCCATGGGGGCCGGCAAAGGGGGCTGGGGCAAACGGCTCGGTCTGTTTGCCCTTGGGCTGGCGATGCCCGGCTTGTTGAAGAAATTGGAGGGCGTTTCCTGGTCGGACATTGCGAAGGAACTGTCCTTGAGCTTGGAACGTACGTGGGACTTTATCCGGAAACGGCGCGAAGGGCGCCAGCAGCAAGGCTGAGCAACATGGCCGAGGTTCCACCACCAAGCCCCGCTTCTGCCCAAGGGCGCATCACCGATCCACTGTTGCGCTATGTCCTGGCCTTGCTCGCGCTGATCGGAACCGTTTCCTTGCTCTGGTTCGGGCAAAGCCTGTTCGTGCTGCTGTTCGTGGCCGGCATCTTCAGCTTCCTGCTGCTGCCGCTGTGCCAGCGATTGCAGCGCAGGAACTGGCCACTCTGGCTTGCTGCAGGGGCGAGCTGCATGCTCTTGGTACTGATCTTCTTCGGTGTGATCATCTTCATGGGCGCGCAATACGCCCACTTCGGCAAGGATCTGCCCGCCTTGCAGCAATCGCTCCTCGCTAAAGTAAATGATGCACAGGCCTACCTGGAAGCCCGTTTCCATGTGGCACAGGAACGCCAAACTGCCTGGATCGAGGAAAAGTTCTCAGACCTGGTGAAGAGCGGGGGAACCGTGGCCGTAAGTCTTTTTTCCGCAACGGGCGCGGCTTTCGCAACGGTGCTGGCCATTCCCTTCATCACCTTTTTCCTGCTGTTGATGAAGGGCCGGTTCCGCGAGTTCTTCTCACGGCTCCCATACAATGGCGACGGAACGGTGCTTCGCGTGGTGGAGAACATCGCCGGCCTGTCCCGCCAATGGCTCAAGGGCATGCTTGCGGTGATGCTCTTCCTTGCCGTATTGGACACTGCGGGATTTCTTGCCCTGGGGCTGGAATATGCGGTGCTCTTGGGCATCACTGCGGCCATGCTCAATGTGATCCCCTACATCGGCCCATGGCTGGGCGCGATCGTTCCTGTTTTGGTTGCCCTGCTCACGAAGGACTCCACGATGTACGCATTGGGCGTGGTGGCCGTGATCGGCATCACCCAGTTCATCGACAATAATTTCATCACGCCCAAGGTGGTGGGCTCCAGCGTGAGCCTGAATCCGCTTGCCAGCATGATCGCCCTCCTGGCATGGGGCTCGCTTTGGGGCTTCATGGGTTTGTTGCTGGCCATCCCCATCACCGGCATGATGAAGCTGGTGTTTGATGAAATACCCGGGCTGAAACCGTGGGGCTACCTTCTGGGTGAAGACAAGGAGCTGCGGCCCCGGAAGCGGACAATCACACTGCCGCTGCGCCGCAAGAAAGCGGGCAATAGGCGGGGGGCCGACTAAAGCACCTGCAATACAAGGCACTTTAAATAGTGCGTTTCAGGAATGGCCCAGTGAACCGGATGGTCCGGTGGCTGCGCACCGCAATACACCTCGCGCAGTTCGCGGTGTGCATCGCGGGCGGCATCTGCAATGGTTCTCCGGAACAGCTCAGGTAACATGTGCTGCGAGCAGGAACACGTTACAAGAAAGCCGCCCGGTGGCAACATCTTCATGGCCCGCAGGTTGATCTCCTTGTAGCCGCGGACCGCACCGTCCAGTGCCGTGCGGCTCTTGGCAAATGCGGGCGGATCAAGCACCACCACGTCCCACTTGCCCGTGCCTCTTCCTTGGCCTGCCAGAAAGTCGAAGACATTGGCCGGTTTGAACTTGGCAACGGCATCCAGTCCGTTCAGGGCCGCATTGCCCTGTGCGAGTGCTACGGCCTCTTCACTGATGTCCAGGCCCAGCACTTCCGAGGCACCGTACTTGGCCGCGTGGAGGGCAAAGCCGCCGGTATGCGTGAAGCAGTCCAGCACCCGGGCCCCGTTTGCCACATGCTCCAGTGCCGCATGGTTTAGCCGCTGGTCCAGGAAATGCCCTGTTTTCTGGCCCTGGGCCACGTCAACCGCAAACAGCAATCCATTTTCGGCGATCTCCAGCTTCGTGTCAAATGGTTCACCGATGAAGCCCCTCACTTGCTCCATTCCTTCCTTTTCCCGCACGGGCACGTCGTTGCGTTCATAGATGCCGCGCGGCTGCAGCACCTCCCGCAAGGCCTCCACGATCTCCGCCTTGAACCGGTCCATGCCCAATGCCAATGACTGGAGCACGAGGACATCGCCGAACTTGTCCACTACCAAGGCAGGCAAGCCATCGGCCTCGCCGAACACCACGCGGCAGCTTTCCGGTTGGCCCATGCGCTGCCTGAAAGCCCATGCCGCCGCGATCTTTCGGTGAAAGAAGGATGCATCAATGGCTTCATCAAGGTCTTTGGTGAGCATCCGCACCCGGATCTTGGACCTGGGATTGAAGTAGCCTTGGCCAAGCGGCCCCTTCTTTATGTCGAAAACCTGTACGATGCCTCCTGCATGCGGTCTTCCTTCCGCGCGCAGCACTTGGTTGTCATATACCCATGGATGGCCCTGGCGGATGCGCTGCCGGGCATCATCAACATAGAGCCGATCACGGTTGCTGTTGTTCATGGGGCCGCGAAATTAGGCCCTGCTTTTCCGGCAATGCATCCATTGGATCCATGAACGGCGGTTCCGCCGAGGCAGCGGCATCCTCTTGCACCCCCACTCCATTAACTTTGGGCACATGAGTCCCCGGATCCTTCCACCCTTGGCCGCTCTGCTGCTCTCCTTGCATTCATATGGCCAACCCCGGTTGAACGCCGTTGTGGAAACAAAGCGCTTCCTGGAACCCGGCAAGGGCGAGCGGGTGGACGTGCACATCACCATTGTGGGGAATACCGTGGTATGGACCACTGATGAGCGCGGCTTCCAACAGGCCAAGGTGGATGCGCTTACAATGATCGAAAAGGATGGTGACATCCAGGACTTCCGAAAAACACTGATCCAATCACCGGACCGCGCGGATACCCTCCATGGTGATTTCCTCAACCAGGAAAGTTTCCTGCTTCAACCCGGGGCCTATTCCCTGTCCATGGAATTGCACGATGCAAACTCTACAGACACGGCCCGCACCTACGTCCAAGTTCCCCTTGTGATCGGGGACAGGAAACAAAAAGTCTCCATTTCCGACATCCTGTTCACGCTGCCCAGTGCCCCGCATGAGGAGCCCATGCCCTTCCCGGGAACCTACTTTCCCCCAGGCAGCGACAGGCTGGGGTTCTACGCGGAGATCTACGGCACCGTCGATGCATTCGGGCCAAAAGGGCCTTTCCTGGCATTAACCAAGATCGAGGACTACGAAACGGGGAAAGTGGAAGGCAACTTCAGCTTTCCACAACGGATGACAGCGGACACCGTGGTTCCCGTGGGCACGGAGTTCGACATTGCCCAACTCCCTACCGGCAACTACCTGCTCACGGTTGAAGTCCACGACCGGAACGATTCCCTGTTCGCGAAGAGAACCCAATTCTTCCAGCGGAACAACCCGGTAGCCTACGATCCCAGTTCTTTGGCAACCGGTGAACTGGGGGCCAATTTCACCGATGCATTCACCGATCCGGACACCTTGGCGGAGTTCCTCAATTCCATGCGGCCCATTGCCGATGAGCTGGAGCGGAAAATGATCGACGACCGTTGGAAGGACCGGAAGCCCGCGCTGATGCGCCAATTGATGTACACCTTCTGGTACAACAGATCGCCCCATGACCCCAAGGCCGCATGGGACCGGTACAACGCCGCCGTGACTTACGTGAACAGGAAGTTCGGGTGCCGCAACATGCGCGGCTACCAAAGCGACCAAGGATACATCTACTTGCGGTATGGGGCTCCGAACACCGTGGCGGACCGCTCCAACGAAACCACTGCGGTACCCTACATGATCTGGCACTACTACAGGGCGGGCCGCTATGCGGACAGGCGATTCGTGTTCTACCAGCCCGAACGGTCCACCACGTGCTGGACCTTGCTCACCAGTGACATGCCCGGTGAACTGAACAACAGCAAATGGCTGGATATGCTGGCGCCCGGCTTTGCGGACGGCGGCGTTAAGCGGGACGAGATCATGGACAACTACAAGAATCCGCGGTAAGCGGTTCTTCCCGGCCCATCGGCACAAGTGCCTAATTTCGGGCCGTGCACTCCCCGCTTCCGATCGAGCGTTTCCTCGCTGCCGGCCTGCCGTTGATAGATGTCCGTTCGCCAGCCGAATACCTCAAGGGGCACATACCCGGGGCCACCAATGTGGCGCTGTTCTCTGATGAAGAACGCGCAAGCGTGGGCACCTTGTACAAACAACAGGGCCGTGATGCAGCCATGCTTGAAGGTCTGCGCATTGCAGGGCCCAAGTTGGCCTGGCTGGTGGAACAAGCCCGGCGCATAGCCCCGGACGGAAGAATCGGCGTGCATTGCTGGCGTGGTGGCGAACGCAGCGCCAGTGTGGCCTGGCTGCTTCGGAAGGCCGGTTTCAATGAAGTGGCCACATTGGAACGGGGATACAAAGCCTTCCGCGAACAGGTGCTGGCTGCACTTGCAAAGCCATGGAACCTGTACGTGCTTGGGGGCTATACGGGCACGGGCAAAACAGTGATCCTGGAAAGGCTCCGGGAGCTGGGCGAAGCGGTGGTCAACCTGGAGAAACTGGCACGGCACAAGGGATCCGCGTTCGGGGGCATTGGCGAAGAAGCACAACCTTCCACTGAACATTTCGAGAACCTGCTGTGGGCTGCGCTCAAGGAATTGGGCAACAGCCGCCCCATCTGGGTGGAGGACGAAAGCCAAATGATCGGAAGGGCAAAGATCCCGGACTCCTTCTTCGCCCAGATCCGCTCCTCCCCCATTTGGTTTGTGGACATGCCATTGGGGCAGCGCGCCAAGCAACTGGTGGAAACCTATGGCAACTACCCGGCGGATCAATTGGCCGAAGCGATCAAGCGGATCCAGAAACGGCTGGGACCGCAGCACGCCAAGGAGGCATTGGAAGCGCTTGCGGCAGGCAACCTCCGCCGCGTTGCTGAGATCATGCTTGTCTACTACGACAAGACATACGCACGCGGCCTGTCGGGAAGAAATCCGGAACGCACCCGGTTGGTGCAGGCTAAAGAAACAACACCTATCGAACTTGCAGAACGCCTGAAGGATGAACGGATCGATGCAACAAACGGTACGCTTGACCGGATATAGCCACGGGGCCGGTTGCGGCTGCAAGATCGCCCCCGCGGACCTGGAGAAGATACTGGCCAGCTCCTTGGGCACGCTGCCGGACCCGAAACTCTTGGTGGGCTATGGCAGCCGGGATGACGCGGCCGTGTACAACATCGGCAACGGACGGGCTGTCATCAGCACGGTGGATTTCTTCACCCCAATTGTGGATGACGCGTTCGATTTTGGCCGCATTGCCGCCACCAACGCACTCAGCGATGTCTACGCCATGGGCGGCGCGCCTTTGCTTGCAGTGGCCATACTGGGGTGGCCGTTGGAAAAACTGGGGCCCGAGCTTGCCTCAAAAGTGGTGGAAGGAGGCAGGCAGGCTTGCCACGATGCCGGAATTCCGCTTGCCGGAGGCCATAGCATTGATGCACCGGAACCTTTTTTCGGCCTGGCTGTAACAGGTGAAGCCGCAATAGACCATATCAAGCGAAACGATTCCGCAAAGGCCGGTGATGTACTGCTGCTCACCAAGCCGATCGGCGTAGGCATTCTTTCCACAGCCCAAAAGAGGGGGAAGCTGATGCCCGAGCATGCAACCATTGCAAGGGACATCATGCTGCGGCCAAATGTGCTTGGAATGAAATTGGGGGCCTTCACCGACGTGCATGCGCTCACGGACGTCACCGGATTCGGCTTACTGGGGCACCTCGCGGAAATGTGCAGGGGAAGCGGGCTGGCTGCCCAATTGCGCTATGCCGCCGTTCCGAAGATCCCCGAAAGCATGGAATACCTGAACGCGGGCTGCTATCCCGACGGCGCCCTGCGCAATTGGAAGAGCTTGGCGGACGTGGTGAAGGGAGCCAATAGCCTGGAACGCATGATCATGTTGTGCGACCCGCAAACAAGCGGCGGATTGCTCATCGCCTGCAAACCTCAATTCGTGGATGAAATTGTGCAATTGATGGAAGGAAATAACACATCCATCGAAGTCATTGGTACGCTTTGCAAACCTCAAAATGGTATTCTCATTTCCGTGGAATAGGCATGGACTCCAAGAATTATGAACGAATTGCGTGGAAGTCCCCATGATCCGGGAACTCCATCAATATCTTTGCCCCGCTCCGAATAAAAAATCTCAAGCAACAACCCATCAATGGCAAAGAAGCGATTAACCGAAAAGGACATTGACCAGCTCTTGGCGCAATACCGCGCGGAACGCCGCAGGCTGGGCTTCCAATTGGACTTGGTTCGTAATACCATCCTGGACCTGAAGAAGGCAAAAGGCCAAGCGTCGCCCACATCCAAGAAGGATGGCGGGACTTCGGACGGCATCGTAAAGCGCGGGCCTGGACGGCCGCGTAAAGACGGAAGCACCGGTGCCCCCAAGAAGAAAGTGGGCCGGCCCAAAAAGCGCGAGCGCAAGGACCGTGCATTGAACGAGTGGGACAATGCCGTGCTGGCCGCCATCAACAGTTCAGGACGCCTGCTTCCCAAGGAGGACATTCTTTCCTATGTGGAAAATTGGGCCAGGAAGAACGAGCCGAAGCTCCCCCAAGCTGAAGTGGAGGTCTTCGTGACCCGTTCGTTGCAGAAGCTCAGCGGACGCAAGAAAATGCTGGGAACGCACCACAGTGGCCTTCGCCGCGGGTACCATTACGGGCTCAAGGACTGGTTCTTCAACAGCAGTGGAAAGCTGCGTCGCCAGCACTACGACCGGCTGGTGCTTAATGAGGGCGCAGAAGCCTAGGCAGCGAATAGCCGGATCGGCATGAAAATGGCGGCTTTCGTCCGCCATTTTCCATTTCAAGCCACCTGCCATGAAAAACATTCTTGCCCCATTGGACCTCAAGACCGATACGAGCAAGGTTCTGGGCCATGCCGTGGAAATTGCGCGTGCGCGCCAAGCCAAGCTTTGGCTACTGCACGTGGCTGCTCCCAACCCCGACTTCGTTGGATACGAGGCCGGCCCGCAATACATCAGGGATGCCCGTGCGGGAATCCTGCGCGACGAACATGGACAACTTGAGCAAATGGTTTCCCAGTTGAAGGGGGAAGGCCTCGATTGCCAACCGATCCTGGTGATGGGTGCCACCGTGGAAACCATTTTGACCGAGGCCAAACGCATCAACGCAGACCTGGTTGTGATGGGTACCCATGGAAGGCGCGGCTTGGCCAAAGCATTCATGGGCAGCACCTGTGATGAAGTGCTGCGGGCGAACAAATTCCCGGTTCTGGTGGTCCCTACCCCGGTTCATTGAGAACTGCGGCTCCCGCAATCACTGCACTATGCACCTTGAACAGGCTTGAACGCGCATTTCAAACCTTGACCGCAGGAAAACACCGCGCGCCCGGCATCCGCTTTTCAATTGATCAACGTCACCTTTGGGATCAGAATGAGGCTCACGCTCCTTGCACTCTTATTGGCTGTTTCATCCTTTATCAAAGCCCAATCGGGGGGATTTGGGGCGGGCATCATCCTGGGCGAACCCACCGGCATCTCGCTTAAAGGTTGGATCTCCGGCGACCGGGCCATTGATGGTGCACTGGCGTGGTCCCTGCGCGACGGGGCCTACTTCAGCGTGCATGCCGATTACCTCTTCCACAACATGGGCTTGATCAAGATCGGCAAAGGAAAGCTGCCGCTCTATTACGGCCCCGGACTTCGCTTGCGCTCCTGGAATGATAACCGGTACTGGCACCATGGCAGGTGGTATGCCAATGACGGGAACAGCGCCAGCCTCGGGGTCCGCTTTCCGGTGGGCTTGGATTACCTGCCGGAAAAAGCACCCGTGGATATTTTCCTGGAAGTGGTTCCCGGCTTGGACTTGCTTCCTGCCACTGATTTTGACATCAGTGGTGCCATTGGGCTGCGCTATTGGTTTTGACGCCGAAAGGGCGTGGTATCCAACCAAGCGCGCTTTCCCCATGCACTGCGGTACAGTAGCAGATACGCTGCAGTACCGGACAAACAGCCCAAGAAGGCACCTGCAAGAATGTCTTCCATGAAATGCTGGGACAGATAGATCCGTGAAAACGCAAGCAGTGCCGCAAACAGCGCGAGGAGCACGGCCGGAAAACGGCGGCCAAGGAACACTGTCAACGCCAGGCACATGCTGAAAGCCGCGGTGGAATGCCCACTGGGAAAGCTGAAGTGGTGGTGCAGGTCGATCCCTGCCACCAAGTGAAGCCCCTGCATTTGGCCCAGGAACATGGACGGGCGGTCATGGTCCGCAAATACCGTGTGTTTCAATACCTGGACAACGAGCGCGCCAAGCCCTGCGCTCAAGGCCATCATCAGAAATCCCCTCCAGCTCTTCACCAGCAGCAGCAAAGCCAGCACGGTGGGCACCCATCCGTTGGCAAATTCCGTAAGTACGGGGAAGATCTGGTCCAGAACCTTGTCGTGAAAGCCATTTAGTGCCAGATGAAGGGGGAAGCGGCCCATGTACCAATGCGCCCATAAACCCGGCAAGGCCATCAGTAAGGACACCAGCAGGAAAACCTTCACGCTCCTTTCACGCATGTGCCAAAGGTATTCCCGGCCAATTGCACCAGACGGCCCGCAGCCGCACAACAAAAAGAGCGCCAACGGTATCCCGTCAGCGCTCTTGAATGTCTGGAGTGCCCGGTTCAGGCGTTCAAATAGCCCTTCGCCTTGGCGCGCTTCATCGCCTCGCTGATGCCGATCTTGGCAATGGTCCGCATGCCTGCAGCGCTCACCCGAAGGCTTACCGTCCGCTTCTCTTCAGGGATGAAGTACTTGCGGTCCTGCAGGTTCGGCACAAAGGTGCGGCGGGTCTTGCGGTTGGAGTGGCTTACCTTGTTGCCCGTTACCACTTGCTTTCCGGTGATTTGGCAGATGCGTGACATGTCGTAGCTATTTCGGGCCGCGAAGGTAGCATATTTTTCCGTACGCTTTGCTTTGTTCCAGCCGTGCATGGCAATTCACGCCATCTGCACTTGGGCAAGGCTTTTGATCCTGCCGCCCCTTGGAATGTTCGTCTTCTTCTATTTGTCGGCCTTGCCGATGGCTGGCACCTTTTGGATCCGGCGCCGTAACATGTTCAATGCGGCCACCGCTGCACGCCGGATCACCAGGTCCCGTGTTCCCATGAACACCCCCTTGGAGGCTTTCACGCCGTCCGGCCCTGCCACTGCTATCCACACAGTGCCAACGGGTTTTTCCGGTGTGCCTCCCCCCGGGCCGGCAATGCCCGTGGTGGCAATGGCCCAATCACTTTTCAATGCCTTCTTCACGCCTTCGGCCATCCGTTCCGCCACGGGCCCGCTTACCGCACCGTTCAGTTCCAGCATGTCGCTGGGAATGCCCAGTTCCTCCATCTTCACCGCATTGGCATAGCTCACCACCCCACCGATGTAATATGCTGAACTGCCAGGCACCGACGTTACCAAATGGCTGAGGTAGCCGCCTGTGCAACTTTCCGCCAAGGCCAATGTTTGGCCCAGCTCCTTCAAGCCTTGGCCCACCACATCCTCCAATTGTTGGCCTCCCTCGCTGAAAATGAGTTCGGGAATGAGGCCGTAAAGCTTTTCAGCCTCTTCCGCGATCACAGCTTCCGCCTTTTTCCGGTCCTCGCCAGCGTATTTGCTCAAACGCAATTTCACTTGTCCGGGTGAAGGTAAATAGGCCAGGTGAATGCCCCGGCCACCAAGATCGTTCTCCCAATGTTCCAACCGTTCGGCCAGCATGGTTTCCCCCATGCCTGTGGTATTGACCGTGCGGTGAATGATCACCGGAGGCTGGAACCTGGCCCGCAGCCGCGGCAGTACTTCATGCCGCATGAGCCCCTGCATTTCGTAAGGCACACCGGGCATGCTGACGTACACCCGTCCATCCTTTTCAAACCACATGCCGCTCGCGGTGCCCAATAAATTGGGCAATACCGTGCAGCCCGCAGGAAGCATGGCCTGTGTCCGGTCCGCATCCTTCACTTGGTCCGCACCCCGCCCCATGCGGGTCCACAGCCCCACCACGCGCTCTTCCACCTCGGCATTCCTTACCAGTTCCGTATGGAAGAATTTGCACAAGGTGTGCTTGGTGATGTCATCCTTGGTGGGCCCCAGGCCTCCCGTTATCAGCACGATGTCCGCCTGCACGGTGGCCAAGGCCTCCATGATGCGTTCCTCACTGTCGCCCACCACCCTGGCCAGCACGGGCCGGATCCCTTCAAGGCCAAGCTCCTGCCCCATCCATGCCGCATTGGAATTGATGGTCTGGCCGATCAGCAGTTCATCACCGATGCAAAGGCATTCCGCCGTGACCTCCCTTACCATTGATCCGCTTTGTTTGAATTGTCCGCCAGCATTGGCATCAACCGTGCATTTCCGGACTTTTGCCATATCTGGCCACCACTTCCGCCTCAAAAGCCAAGTAAGCCTTCCACCGCGCATCCACGTCCACCCGCCCGCCGTACTTCCGGGCCAAGCCGATAAAAGTGGCGTAGTGGCCAGCTTCGCTTTCCATCAATTCGCGGTAGAAGGTTGCCATTTCCTGGTCCTCAACGGTTTCCGAAAGCATTTTGAACCGCTCGCAGCTTCGTGCCTCGATCATTGCGGAGAATAGCAGGCGGTCCACCAACCGTTCCTGCGGGCTTCCGTCCTTGCGCACAAATTCCAGCAGCTCGTTCACGTAACCGTCCTTCCGCTCGGGCCCCAGTTCCCAGCCCCGCCCGCGGATCCGCTGCACCACCATCCCGAAGTGGCTCATTTCTTCCTGGGCAATGCGGGTAAGGTCCTCAACAAGGTCTGTAAGGCCGGGATTGCGCACAATGATGGACATGGCATTGCTGGCCGCCTTGTGTTCGCACCACGCGTGGTCCACCATCAGGCTGTGCAGGTCCTCCTTCGCCATGGCAGCCCAGCGCGGATCGGTGGGAAGTTCAAGGTGCAGCATTTCCGGGGTGCAAAGGAAGCAAGCGGGCACTGGGGAACAATTCTGTCCTTCCCGATCCAATTGGGCCATCCCGTGTTCTGGCGTCCTACATCCCACTTGACAAAATGATTAACATTATTTTAATATTGCATTAGTCGATGACAAAGATTCATTCATCGACAATAGCATTGGTTTCGGCTTAAGCATCGGCAACATAGACCAAACAACATTCAGGCCATGAAAACGCAACACCCACCTTCCTCGATCTGGGCTTCCATGGGCAATGTGATCACCGGCACGGTAGCGGTGTTCGGCCTTGTTCTACAAACCAGTGCCCAGACGTATTGCACGGCCGGCGCGAGTACCCCCGGTGCTGCAGGAATCACGTTGGTGAGCTTCAATTCCATTAACAACAGCTCATCAAGCTCACCTGCTTATTCCGACTTTACATCAATCTCTACCTCCGTAAACCCAGGGCAGAGCTATGGTCTCTCCGTTACCATTACCGCCACGGGTTTCTTCGCAACCAATACGGCCAGGGCCTGGATCGATTGGAACCAGGACGGAACCTTCGCGGCTTCGGAGGAATATGACCTCGGAACCGTGACCAGCGGGCTTGGCAACGTCACGGACCTTACATCCAACTCCCCGCTCAACATCACGGTGCCCTTGACCGCAACCGCGGGAAACACGCGCATGCGCATCCGCACTAGGCGTGGCACGGCCCCCCCGGCTTGCGGCAACACCAACAACAGTGAAACGGAGGACTATACCATTAACGTCGTTGCGTTGCCCACTTGCAGCGGTACCCCGAACCCCGGAAACACCACCATTTCCGATGCCACGCCATGTCCGGCCGGCAGCTTTACGCTTGGAACGGAAAACCCCATGATCGCATTGGGCCTCACCTTCCAATGGCAAAGCAGCACCAGTGGACCGGGAGGGCCATATGCCAACAACGGCCTTGGAACCGCTTCCACTCAGATTACAAGTGCCACTGTGCCCACATGGTATCGCGTAAACGTAACCTGCAGCGGCAACACGGGCACCAGCACGCCGGTATTGGCTTCGCCCGGACTTTCAGCGTCGTGTTATTGCACGCCAACTGCCAATTCCGATGACAACACCGGTTTGACCAACGTTACCTTCCACACCCTCCTGAACAATTCCGTGGGCACTCCCGCCTACACCGACTTCAGCGCGCTTTCAACCACGGTAACCCAGGGCACGGCCTACCCTCTTTCGGTATTGGTGAACACCGATGGGAACTACACAGTTTATGCCAAGGCATGGATCGATTGGGACCAGAACGGAACGTTTGATGCCGGTGAAGCCTATGACCTGGGTTCCGTGACCAATGTGGCCAACGGCGCGCCGAGCGGCTCCCCTGTGATGGTGAATGTGCCAATGGCCGCGCTGCCCGGAAACACCGTGATGCGGGTAAGGGCCACGTACAGTGTTGCGGCAGTTCCTTGCGGCAACCAGAATTACAGTGAAACCGAGGATTACACGGTAACCGTTCAGGCCGCAGTACCATGCAGCGGCACACCTGTTCCCGGAAACACGACCACGGACAACGCCACACCCTGCCCGGGCGCAAACTTCACATTGGGAACCGGGAACGACATGTCCCAAACGGGCTTGACCTTCCAATGGCAGAGCAGCACCACCGGTGCCGGGGGGCCATTTGCCGACAATGGCCTGGGAACTGCTTCAACACAAGTGACCAATGCAACCGTGCCCACCTGGTACCGGGTGAACGCTACATGCAGCGGCAACACGGGCACCAGCACACCTGTTCTGGTAACCCCCACGCTCAGTGCCGCCTGTTATTGCACGGTAAGTGCCAATACGGATGACAACACCGGATTGACGAACGTAAGTTTCAATACATTGAACAACAGCTCCGTCGGTGCACCTGCCTACACGGATTTCACCGCATTGTCCACGGCAGTGACGCAAGGAAACAACTACCTGCTCGGGGTGCGGGTAAACACCGATGGCAATTACACCGTGCAGGTGAAGGCATGGATCGACTGGAACGCCAACGGCACATTTGAGGCCGGAGAAGAATACAACCTGGGCTCGGCAACGAACGTGGCTGATGCAGCACCCAGCGGATCTCCCCTCCCGATCAACGTGCCCATGACCTCGGCTTTGGGAACCATCGCAATGCGCGTAAGGGTGCGGTACAACAGTGCCCCAACGGCCTGCGGGAACAACAACTACAGTGAAGCAGAAGACTATGGCATCCTGGTGATGCCCCAACACAACACGTGCACAACCGCCTATCCCGTTCAATGCGGGCAGACCTATTCGGGAAGCACCACGGGCGTGGCCCACAGCATGCCTGCAACCGGGTGTCCGTTCAATGGTGCGGCCAGCACGGGAGGCCAAAACTGGTGGACCTACACCGCCGCAGCGAATGAACAAGTACTGATCAGCACCTGCGGCAACGCGGATTTTGACACGCGCATTTCAGTGTTCAACGGCAGTGATTGCAACAACTTGGCGTGCCTGTCCATGAATGATGATTACCAAGGCTGTGCCGGAGGGAGCAGCCAAGCCTCCTTCAACGCCGTTGCGGGCTCCACCTATTGGATCGCCGTTCACGGGGCCGGGGCCACTGAAGGAAACTACCAAATATCCGTGATCTGTGCACCCATTTGCGCGCCACCGGCGAATGATCAATGCCCAGCTGCCACCGCAATTGCATACGGATTGGCCGACGGTTCCGGCGTTCCGGCACTTTACACCAACCAATGTGCCACCGTGGATGCCCCAACCTCACTTTCCGGCACAGTTCCGGTGGAAGGTGTCTGGTTCACGTTCAACAGTGGGGCGTACAGCCACGCGCTGATCACCTTGGCGGATAACGGCACACCGCCTTACACCGCGAGCACCTTGAACTTTGCAGCCTACACGGGTGCTTGTTCCGGACTTGGTGCAGGCAACGAAGCGGTTGCGGGCACGGATGCGGCCGGCACCAATACCATTGCGGTGGTACCAGGCACGGAGTATCGCCTGCTGGTGCATAATACGGGAGGCACCGGAGTATCGGGCACGTTTGGCCTGTTGGTGGAACATCCCGCCCACAGTGATGCGGCCATCACGGCCATCAACTCCCCGGCACCTGGCTTGTATTGCGGCTCTACAATGGCCCCCAACGCGACCCTGCTGAACAATGGTGATGATAACCTGACCAGCGTGCAGATCACCTACGGCCTGAGCGGAGGCGCGAGCCATGTGTACAACTGGACGGGCAACCTCGCCTACGGCCAGTCGGCGAACATCACCTTGCCCACTGTGGCCGCCGAGGCCGGCCTTGGCCAAACATTGACCGTGGCCACCAGCCTGCCCAACGGCCTGGCCGATGAGATCACCACCAATGATGCAGCTCAAATAAGCATGGATGTAGGCGGTGAAGCCGTGGTGGTGAACATCTTCACCGACAACAACGCCGCTGGCCTGGGCTGGCAGATCTACGACGAGGCCAACAACGTGGTGGCCCAGAACGGAACGATGGGCAACAATACCCTGGTAAGCGAAAACCACTGCCTGCCCACGAACACTGGCAATTGCTTCCAGCTATACATCACCGATTCCTATGGCGACGGCCTGTGCTGTGTGAATGGCAACGGTTACTGGGAGCTGCGCACGCCCGCAGGCGGCCTGCTGCTGCGCGACCTTTTCGACGCCGGCGTGGACGGCTTCACTTCACCAACGAGCACACCGGCCACCGCGAGCTACGGCTTCGGCCACAGCTTCTGCCTGCCTCCCGGGCCCGCAAACATTGCCGCCAATGAATGCGGCATATTCACCAACCTGCAAGGCAACAAGGTGTACTGCAACAAAGTGACCGGCGCCACACAGTACCAGTTCGAGTTCAGCGATCCCGATGCCGGCTTCCTGC
This sequence comes from Bacteroidota bacterium, assembly GCA_018267065.1. GTDB lineage: Bacteria > Bacteroidota > Bacteroidia > Flavobacteriales_F > PHOS-HE28 > PHOS-HE28. Next base: position 7,880 of record JAFDZG010000197.1, on the reverse strand, counting down.
GCCGCATCGTCCGCACCACCAACTACGTAACTTTCTGGGACATGGTATCCAACCCATTGGTGCCCGGCGTGAAGTACTTCGCCCGTGTACGCACCAATGTGGCCGGTCCGGTGGCCAGCGCGCACTTCGGCAATGGTTGCGACATGGGATTGGCCCCCTTGGTACCGTGCAGTGAACTGATCATGGCCCCCAACTATGGCCATTCCTGCAACGAGACACGCGCATTCAACCCGCCCACCAACAACAGTTTCATCTATGCAAAACCGGTGGTAGGGGCCACGGAATACCAGTTCCGGATCTACAACTTGGGTGAAGGCTACGACCAAACCTTTATCCGCGGCACGTACATCCTGCAGCTCAAGTGGAACAACGATGTGGCCCCTCCGTTGACCAACGGCTCCACCTACAATGTGCAGATGAACGTTAGGGTGGGCGGTGTATACAGCGGATTCTGCACCAGTACCTGCACCATTACCATTGACAATGGCGGGAACAACGAATTTGCCGCCTTGGAACAAAGCGGCTTCGGCACGGCCACACTGTGGCCCAACCCGGTGCGGGATGGCCAGGTAAACCTGAACATCACCGGATTGAAGCATGCCGAACAGCAGATCGAAGTGCAAGTGCTTGAGGTCAATGGCAAACCCGTGTTCAGCCATGAGTTCGGCAACAATGGCGAGCGTTTCAGCACCATCCTGCAACTTCCCGCCGACCTCGCCAGCGGCGTGTATTTGGTGGCCATCACCGTGAATAGTGTAAAGACCGTGCATCGACTAAGCATTGTACGGTAGGCTGAAGTAAGCTGAGGCACTCGAAGCCTACATCCCGCAAAATCTAAGCCGAGGGGCCGTTCCGAAAAGGGCGGCCACTTTGCCTGCTATAGGGCCACCGCTATGCGGCGGAACACCTTGAGCGAACCAATGAGGCTCTTGACGTAGACTGAGGTCCTCGAAGCCTGCATCCCAATACCAGAAACCTAATGGGACGTGTCAAAAGGGCGCTCCCCCCTTGCATGCGGGAATTGGTTTATCAACGGGGGCCAGCGGGGCATTCAGGTGTGATTCGCGTGAATTTTCAACACCCATAGCAGTTCTCAAAGCGATTGGCATGGTCACGCCTTCCAATGAAATCCTGAACCAGACTTGCATTTGCCTAATTACCAAACTATTAGGCGCGCATACGTGATTCAACGTAGTTGCCGATGTACGTTCATAGCGCACATTGGTTGCCTCATGTGGATAAAAACATTTTTTTGGATTTTTTCTCATTGATTCAAATAGATTGTGGCTCCACCATGCCACTATTCGACCTTAAGCCCCTTCCCAACCCAAATTCGAGTGCGTCGGGCTTTCATTTCTGAAGAGGAGCATGGTATGCATTGCGCGATAACTCCAAACAATTTACCAACCCCCTAAGACCATGAACACAGAAAGGACACCCGATGTGAGACTATGGCCAGCCCTGTTCAACAGTTGGCGTAGATCCTACCTGAAATTATGTGCATTGGTCCCGTTGTTGGCGTTGGCCACCATCATCGCCCCGAACCTACAGGCGCAAACCATCTCCATTGGATCAGGCACATCCATAAGTACAACGACCCAGAACGGCAATCCCATTTACCGATCCAGCCAAACAAGCGCCTTTGGCTGGTCCAAGAGCATTCAACTATGGACCGCAACCGACTTGGCGGCCATGCCCTCTGGTTCCATGGTAACGGCTATCGCATTCGACAAAACGACCGCCAGTACCATCATGACAGGACGCACTGCCACGATGAACATTTACTTGAAGAATTCGTCATCCACTGCATTAACAAGCGGCACATCGTGGGACGCCATGGTTGGTACTGCAACCCTGGCATATTCCAACAACGCGGTTGGGCCTGCTGATGTTCCTGCGGTTGCAGGCTTTTGGACGATTACATTAGGCACTCCCTTCATGTATTCAGGTGGGGCCTTGGAAGTATATATTTCGTGGGATGTGAACGGCGCTTCCTCCGGCTTGACAAACGGGTCATTCCTTTGGCGCTACGCAACTACTGCAACCAGCCAGGCCATGGGCTGGTCGGCAAGCACTGCGATTCCGGGAACATATTCGGCCTGGACCACCATTCCTTGGCGGTTCAATGCACAAGTAACCTACACAGCTGGAGTCGCATGCAACAGCACACCCACACCTGGCAATACCACAGGTCCTGCATTGGTATGTCCCGGTGCGCCGTTTATTCTTGGCGTGCAAAATAGCACGAGTGGCTCCGGTGTCACCTACCAATGGGAAAGCTCGGTTGATGGGAGTTCGTGGGCGAATGCCGCAGGGGCAAGCACCAGCGCCAGCTATTCCGGTTCCCAAACCGCCGCCACTTGGTACCGTTGCCAAGTGACTTGCGCGGGCAATGGCACAGCCGCCAGCACACCGCTGCAAGTGGGGATGAACACGTTCTTGAATTGCTACTGCAATTCAAATTTCACCAATGCCACCTTTGAATTCATCACCAATGTGAATTTCGGCGGAATTAACCAAAGCAGTGGTGCATCCGTGGGGGGTCCGGTGAATTACACTTCCAACGTGGCCACGATTTCCCAAGGAGCAACAAGCACGCTCTCCGTTTCCTTCGATTCTGACGGTTTGGATTACCTGTATGCGTTCATTGATTGGAACCAGAATGGGATATTAAACGATGCCGGGGAGGTGTACACCTTGGCAGCAAGCGTGGGTGATGGCACGGTGCTGACCTATACGCTTCCCATCACCGTGCCAATGACCGCCGTGTTGGGCAACTCCCGCATGCGGGTCATGGTGGATTATAACAATGCCACCCCTGATCCGTGCCGTTCCGCAACTTATGGTGAAGCAGAGGACTACACGGTAAATGTGCTTCCCCCACCCACTTGCATCAGCCCCTCCTCCCCAACCGCATCGAATATTACTGTTTCCACGGCAGACCTTAGCTGGACAGCTGCAAGCCCTGCCCCGGCCAACGGGTACCAATGGGAAGTGCGCAGCAGTGGAAACGCCGGTGACCCCGGCCCGGATGCCAGCGGAACCACGGCAGGCACTACGGCCAGTGCCACGGGTCTGACGGCCAACACGACATACGCTTTGTATGTGCGAAGCGATTGTGGAGGAGACTTTAGCACTTGGGCAGGACCCATGAGCTTTGCCACACCATGCGATGTGGCCACGCTGCCCTTTGCAGAGGATTTCGAGGACGTGTTGATGCCCCCACCCTGCTGGTCAAAAAATGATGCACCAGCTTTACTCCAAGCCGTATACTCCAATCCTGGTGATGGCATTGCCAGTGGCCCCAGTGGCAATCCTACGGATTCGGCTTGTGTTCGGCTACTTTTCTACAACGTTTCCTCCGGTACGGCCACACTTACAAGCAATGCGTTCTCCCCTGCACCAACCGACTACCGCGTGCGCTTTGACGTGGCTGGTGCAGCCTATCCCGGTAGCATCGACAGCGTATACTTGGAAACCTCCGTTGATGCCGGTGCCACATGGGCCATCCTCCAAGCCATGAGCAATGAGGACGGTGTGGGTGTGTTGAGCACCGCGCCAGCCACAACCAGCGGTTATATTCCTTCCGCAGCGAATTGGACCACCTTGGTGTACGACATCCCAGCCGGCGCGAACATGATTCGGTTCAGGGCTGTGACCGGCTATGGCAATTTCGTATACATTGACAACGTGGTGGTGGAACCTGTGCCGAACTGTTTGCCGCCCACAGCCTTGACAGTTTCCAACGTCACCGGCACCTCCGCTGACCTCTCTTGGACAGCCAGCGCCAGCAACCCTGCTGATGGTTACCAATGGGAAGTGCGCAGCAGCGGTGCCCCGGGCAGCGGTGCCACCGGCCTTACCGGCAATGGTTCCACGGCAGCGGGCATCACCACGGCCAGCACCAGCGTCCTTACCGCCAACACGAGCTACACCTTTTACGTGCGTTCCGTTTGCGGCATTGCCGACACCAGCACTTGGGCTTCACACGCCTTCTTCACCGGCTATTGTGCGGCAACGGGGTTGAACAGTGCATACCTGATCGCGAACTTCTCCACCAGCGGCGGCTTCCAGAACATCTCCAACCTGAACTCAGGCTTCTCCACCAACGGCTACGGCGATTTCACCACCATGACCGTCTCGGACAGCGCCGGTGGCACGGTGAACTTCAGTTCCGATTACGGCGGAGACACGTACGAGTTCACCATTTGGGTGGATTGGAACAATGACCTGGATTTTGACGATGCGGGCGAAGTGGCATTTACCAACACTTCCTATGCTGGCTCCAACGCCGGCACCATCACCGTTCCAACAGGCCAGGCCGATGGCAACTACCGGATGCGCATCCGCACCGACTGGCTTAACAATCCAGTGCCATGCGGCACCGGCACATATTACGGTGAAACGGAGGACTACACCTTCACCGTGGAAACACCCACCTGTTTCGCACCGGTCGCTGTAATCACCAATTTGGCGGGCGGTACGGCCTCCTTGACTTGGACCAACAATGCCTCGGAAAGCTACAACTGGGAGCTGCGCAGCGATGCCCTGGCTCCCGGCAGCCCGGGCGCCGTGGCTTCCGGCAACGTAACAGCCGGTCCGGTCAGCATTCCCGGATTGACGAACGGCTCCACCTATACGTTCTATGTACAAGGCGTGTGCTCCGCAGGCTTGGACCTGAGCAGTTGGGCGGCCACCACCGTGTTCATGGGTTACTGCCAGGCCGGGGCCACCGCAAATGCCGCAGTCCTGAACATTGGACGCGTTGCCTTCTCCAATGTGGACAACTCGTCCAGTTCCTCTGTTGGCTATGAGGACTTCACCGCTGTTGTTGGCAACGTGCAGGCCGGTGCATTCTACCCCATTACCATTGATGTTTCCCAAGGGTATGATGCCGACCGGGTACAGGTATGGATCGATGCCAACCAAGACCTGTTGTTCACACCGGATGAACGGGTGTTCATTGGTTACAACCCGGCAAACCCCAACCCGCCGATGAACTATACCATCACGGGCAACTTCTACATGTCCAGCGCCGCTTTGGGCGGAACCACCCGGATGCGTGTACGTTTGGACAATACCATCAATGGGCCCAACGCCGACCCGTGCGGCAATTCGACATTCGGGCAAGTGGAAGACTACACGTTGAACGTGTCACCTCCGCCTTGTGCACCGCCGGTTGCAACAACCTCCATCATTCCCGATTGTGGCAACTTCCAATACAGCGTGGATGTGAACGTGACCAGTTTGGGTGACGGGGCATCGGTTACCGTAACGGACGACCAAGGCAGCCCTGCTCAATCGGGTGGTTTGGGCACTTACACGTTCGGACCTTACTTCAACGGCACCAATGTGACCTACTTGGTCAGCTTCGGTCCCGAACCACTTTGCGATGCCTATGTGAGCACCACTTTTGCTTGCAATCCGCCCAACCAAGATTGCGCATCGGCCACTGCCCTGACGGTAAGCCCGCAAGGCCAGTGCAACACGGTGAATGGCAGCACCATCGGGGCAGCCTTGGAACCGATGACGGGATCGGGCTGCATTAACAACAGCATTTCATTGCCAGCGGTGTACTACTCCTTCGTGGCAACGGGCTTTGCCCACTACGTGCATGTAGCCGGGCTTAATACGGCCACAGTCTTCAATGCTTCCGTGTACGACGGATGCAACGGCAATGAACTCAGTTGTGAGTTTGACCCTGACTCCACCTTGGTAGCAGGACTCGTGGCGGGCAACACCTACATCATCCGGGTGGTGTCGCTCGATGGTGCCAACTTCGAGGTTTGCGTGACTGAAAGCGGCATTGAACCATTGGCAAACGACACGTGCTCCAATGCGGAACCGGTAACCGTGGCACCATTCGGTGGTTGCACGCCCACAACCGGAACATTGGCAGGTGCCACTGGTTCCCCGCAAGCGAACCCCGCCTGTGTGAACCAGACCTTGGGCTTGATCGATGTTTACTACAGTTTTGTGGCCAATGGCGACAGGCAAATCGTCTCCCTGACCCAGGACTCCACCGGCTTGGTCTATTTCCTCTCCGCCTATGATGCCTGTGGCGGAACTGAGTTGCTCTGTGCCTTGGTGGGCCCCGGATTTGCGGCGCCAGGCACGGAGTATACCCTGACGGGCTTGACCCCGGGCAACACATACTACATCAGGGTAGCAAGCAGGTCCGCCGAAGGAGGTCCATTCTCCTTGTGCGTAACCGATCCTCCCCCGCCCACACAGATCCAATGCGGGGGTGCTGTAGTTAGCGACAGCTACTGCTACGCTGTAAACGACAACCATCAGTGGGCGTACCATTCCAATGGCACGGGAGATTTCACCCTGTCGTTCACCAGCGGACAGGTGGAAAGCAGCAATTGGGACCACTTGACCATTTACGACGGTCCCGACGCCAATTCACCCATCCTTTACCAGAACCCTTCATCGACCGTTGATCTGACAGGGATAACCGTGCTTGCAACGGGATCCGACCTCTTCATGACGCTTACTTCGGATGCTTCGGTAACCTACTGCTTCGCATGGAACGTGCAATGCAGTTACCATCCGGACCTGCCCTGCGATGCCAACCCGATCGCCTGCGACCTGAGCTACCCCGGCCTTACCACCGGACTGGGCCACAATCTGCCGGTAAATGCCTGCCCCTACAATGGTACAGCCAGCACCGGTGGAACTGAATGGTTTGTATACACGGCAACGGCAGACCAAACGGTGACCCTGAGCACCTGCGGCACCTCGGACTTCGATACGCGGATTTCCGTGTTCAGTGGGGCAGATTGCAACAACTTGAGCTGCGTGGCCTTGAACGACGACTACCAGGGATGTTCAGGCGGATCCAGCCTGGTGACGTTCAACACTTCCACCGGCAGCTCCTATTGGATCGCGGTAATGGGCGCGGGTGCAGCAGAAGGTTCCTACTCCTTAAATGTGATCTGCGGCCCGATCTGTGCGCCGCCGTCCAATGATGAATGCGCCGATGCCACTTCGCTCACCAACAACGTGGCTGATGGCACGGGCACACCTGCCGCATACACCACTGTTTGCGCCACTGGGGACGGTCCCACCACCTGCTCAGGCACACTGCCGGTGCAAGGCGTGTGGTTCACCTTCAACAGCGGCAATTACACCCACGCCCTGCTCACCTTGCAGGACAATGGCGACAATCCCGCGTACACGGCCACCACGCTGGACTATGCCCGGTTCACCGGTGCATGTGACGTCATGGGTGCTTCGGGTAGCGCCGAATGTGCAGTGGATGCGAGCGGCGTGCATGTGATGAACGTGACCCCGAACACCGAATACCGCCTGCTGGTGTACAACACCGGCGGGACCGGCGTGGCGGGCACCTTCGGCATGATGGTGGAACACCCGGCGCTGAACGATGCGGCCATCACGGCCATCATCGACCCCGCAGCGGGCCTGCTCTGCGGTTCGTCCATGGCCCCGCAGGTAACCCTGCTCAACAACGGCGACAACAACCTGACCAGCGTGCAGATCACCTACGGCCTGAGCGGCGGTGCCAGCCACGTGTACAACTGGACGGGCAACCTCGCCTACGGCCAGTCGGTGAACATCACCCTGCCCACCGTACCTGCCGAAGCGGGCCTTGGCCAAACCTTGACCGTGGCCACCAGCCTGCCCAACGGCGCGGCTGATGGCATCACGGCCAACGACAGCCAGAACGTGCTGCTGGACGTGGGCGGCGAAGCAGTGGTGGTGAACATCTTCACCGACAACGATGCTTCGGGCCTGAGCTGGCAGATCTACGATGAGGCCTTCAACGTGGTGGCCCAGAACGGCGCCATGGGCAACAACACCTTGGTGAGCGAGTACCACTGCCTCTCCACCGCCAACGGCAACTGCTTCCAGCT
>JAFDZG010000196.1 GCA_018267065.1 Bacteroidota bacterium | reverse complement strand
TTCTGGATGGACAGCGCCATGGAGGAGCTGAGGTCCGTGATCGCCCGCGTGGACATCCTCACCATCAATGATTCCGAAGCGCGGCAGCTCAGCGGCGAGCACAGCCTGGTGAAGGCCGCCCACGCCATCCTGGGCATGGGCCCGAAGTATTTGGTGGTGAAGAAGGGCGAACACGGGGCGCTGCTGTTCAGCAAGGACCGTGTGTTCTTCGCCCCGGCGCTGCCGCTGGATGACGTGATAGACCCCACCGGTGCAGGAGACACCTTCGCGGGAGGCTTCATTGGTTACTTGGCGCGCAGCGGCGACCACAGCTTCAACAACATGAAGCGCGCCATCATCGCAGGCTCTGCCTTGGCTTCATTTTGCTGCGAAAAGTTCGGGGTGCAACGCCTGTTGGAGGTCACCAAAGAGGACATTGACCACCGGATCCGGCAATTTGTGGAGCTGGTTGATTTTGATATTGAACTGGTATAACCATCCCCATTTTTCGGGATAGTTGCAGCGTTTGCGGATTTATTTAGTTTTGAGGGTGCCCGAGCAACGGCCCCTGTTGCCGTTTTCCCTTTGGCACCGCCCGCATGCTTTCACGGATACGCCTTCTTCGCTTGTTCCCCCTGTTCTGCACGCTCGTTGCGTCAGGGTCCGCCTTTGCGGCCCAAGTTCCCGATGACAGGGCACGAACCGTGGCCGCGCATTTCCTGGCCAGCCGGTTTCCGCAGTTTTCCGGCCTGCACAATGAACAGCTCACGCTGGCGCGTGAAGTGGCCGATCCCGCCATGGGTGGTCAACCTGCTGCCGTGCTCTACCGGGTGTACAACGTGGCGGACCAGGGTTTTGTGATCGTGAGCGGGGATGACCGGGTGCTGCCCGTGCTTGGATATTCAACGGAGCGCACGTTCACAAACGGCACGCTGCCCATCAATGTGGCCAAATGGCTGGAGGGGTATTGTGCGGAAATCCGGGCGGCCTTGGGTGAAGCGGACGATCCCGCACGCACTTCCCTGCAAGAGTGGGCGCGGTGGGAGAATGCCACTGTGGCGAACCAGGCCAACCAGCGTGCTTCCGTGGCACCCTTGCTCCAAACCACCTGGGACCAACCCGCGCCATACAACGCCATGTGCCCCGGCGGCTCGGTGACCGGTTGCGTGGCCACCGCCATGGCGCAGGTGATGAAGTACCACAACTGGCCCGTGCAAGGGATCGGGTTCCATTCCTACCAATCGGACAACTACGGCACGCTTTCGGCCAACTTCGGCGCCACCACCTACAATTGGGCGGCCATGCCCAACAATGTGTCCAGTGCCAACACCGCCGTGGCCACCTTGATGTTCCATTGCGGCGTGGGCGTGGATATGCACTACAGCCCCCAAGTAAGCGGCGCATGGGTGATCGAGGCCAACAGCCAGGGCACGCAGAACAACGCGGAGTTTGCCCTGAAGAACTACTTCAACTACAGTACCAACATGCAGGGCTTGCAGCGGGCCAGTTTCAGCGACAGCCAGTGGATCAACAAGATGAAGACCGACCTGGACGCTTCGCGCCCGATCATCTACGATGGGTTTGGCAGCGGGGGGGGCCACTGCTTTGTGGCCGACGGCTATGACGACAATGATTTCTTCCACTTCAATTGGGGATGGAGCGGCGCCTACAACGGCAACTTCAACATCAACAGCCTCAACCCGGACGGGCAAGGCACCGGCGGCGGCACCGGGGCGTACAACTCGGGCCAGGAGGCCATCTTCGGCATTGAACCCGCATCCGGTGGTGGCGGCGGCGGCGGCGGCGGGCAGCAAACGTTCGACATGGCCCTGTACGATTATGTGACACCTTCGGCAAGCACCATTTATTACGGCGGTGCCTTCTCGGTAAGCACCAACATCATCAACAACGGCAGCAGTGATTTCAACGGTGATTATTGCGCCGCGGTTTTTGATGACAACAGCAATTTCTACGGGTATGTCCAAACCCTGACCGGTTACGACCTGCCTGCGGGTTATGTGTACAACAACAATCTTACATTCTCCACCAGCGGCCTGTTGACCATGTTGCCGGGCACCTACTACATCGGCATCCTGTACCGCCCCACCAATGGGGAGTGGGTGCTGGTGGGCGACAACGGAGGCTACACCAATTTCCCGCAGATCGATGTGGTGAACCCGAACGACATCGAATTGAATGCCGCCCTCAACGTGACCCCCGGCACTTCACTCACCCAAGGAGCGCAGGTCTCGGTGAGCACGAACATCGTCAATGATGGGTCTCAAACTTTTTATGGGCAATACGGGGCTGGCCTGTACAACTTGGACGGTACGTGGGCGCAGGACATTGGCGTGATCAACGAGAACAACGGCCTGCCCGGTGGATACACCTACAATGCCCCGTTCACCTTGGGCCCCGCCACCGTAACGGTGGAGCCTGGCACCTACCTCCTGGCGGTGCAGCACAACCCCAACAACAGCGGATGGCAGCTTACCGGGTCCAGCTACTTTGCCAACCCCATTTTCGTTACGGTTACCGCACCGTTGTTGCAGCCCGACCCATACGAGGTGAACAACACGGCGGGCCAGGCGTACAGCATGCCGGTGAACTTCTCCGGCAACAATGCCAGCACTGCCACCACCGGCTCCAACCTGCACAATGCGGACGACCAGGATTTCTACAAGTTGGTGCTCCCGGCAGGCTATTCCTATATGATCACTCCCCGGTTGCATGATTCCTACAATAGCGGCAATGGCCAGACCTACACCGTGGACGGCATGTTCTCCTGGTCCATGGACGGCAATTCGTGGTCCGCTGTTTACGATGACATCATGCCAGGCAACATCCAAGTGGACAATGGCGGCACGGTGTATTTTCACGTGGCCCCTTATTTCCAGGGCTACACCGGCACTTACTTGCTCCAAATGGACATCAGCCGCACGCCTTGGAGCGGGGTGGAAGACCAACCCTGGAACGCAGGTCTGCGCATTTTCCCCAACCCCGCGAGGGATGAAGTGACCGTAGATCTTGGAGCGGCACCACGCGAGACAATTACCATGGACCTGCTGGACCCGCAGGGAAGGTCCGTGCTGCATAAGCAAATACCGGCGGCTTCGGGCCAATTGGCAAAGCTGGAGCTGGGCAGCCTGGGCAACGGAGCCTATATGCTGCGGATGGCCACCCAGGGCGCAGTGCGCACGGAACGCCTGATCATTGCGCGATGAAGAACACGGCCGCCCTCCTTCTTCTGGGGTTCTCCGCTTGCTGCGGAAGCCGCAATGCCGTAACGCAGGCTGACATGGCTGCGGAAAGAACCCGGCCGCTGATGGTGTACAGCACCCGGCAAAACATGCATGACAAAGTGCCCGTGGGCTTGAGCGATGACAGGCAGCACATCATCTCCTATCCGCAACCGAAGGACCTGCTGCTGGACGGCAAGCCGCGCCTGCCCACCAAGCTGGCGAAGGGTTACTGGTTGGACAACAAAGGCATCGGCCTGAACACGGGTTTCCTGAAGATGACCTATGCGGAATATGCAGCCCTGCCGCAGGCCCCGCCGTTGGCGGAAATGGAGGCCATGTTGCTGGACCCGGACCCGCTGCTCTCCTTGTGCGACTGCGGCACAAGCGGGAGCATGCCAGACCCCGTGAAGGAGATCAACGCCTTGCTGCGCAAAGGCAAGTTGCGTGACAAGTGTAAGACGCTGAAGTGATCCATGGATGAAAAAGCCCCCGGAACGCACCATGCGCTCCGGGGGCTTTCGTTTGTGCAAGCGCAGCCTAGCTGCCCAAGTAGTTGAATTCGCGCACGCCACTGTCGTTGAAGGCACCGGGCACCAGCTTGCCGTCCTTGTCCACCAGTTCCAGGCGCACGGTGTGCTTGCCAAGCTGCAGGCCCTCAATGAAGTAGGCCTCCCACTTGTTCAACAGCCACACTTCGCCATCAATGGTGGCGCGCACGCTGTAGCCCTTGTCCTTCAGGTCCGTGTTCAACAGGTAGAAGTCCAGCAGAACCTTGTCGCCGTCCAGCTTTTTGTAATCCCCTTTGGGGCGGCTGTAGAAGAGCGTGGGGTCTTGGGCGAGGTTGATCGCCGTGCTGTCCTTGCCTTTGCCCGGCATGGTGAATTCCTTCACCACCACCGAGGCATTGTTCTTCAGGCTTTCATGGTAGCTGCGGCTCAGGAAGCACAGGGCGATGTTCTTTCCCGGATCCGCCTTTTCGGTGAATTCCGCCGTGTACTCGGCCTTGTAAGGCTGGTTGTTCAGGATGAAGTGGATGTGCTGGCCATCCTTGCTGTTGGCGCAGCCGCGGGTGGCGGCATCCGGAGTTTGGGCCTTCAGGTCGAAACCCTTCACCGTGAACTTGTATTTCACGTCCTTGGTTTTCGAATTGGGCAGGATGGTGTCCAAGTGCAGCGATGCATCGGGGAAGGCTGTCGCTGGCGGTGCCACGGACAATTTCAGCGTGGCATTTGCAGGTGCCACCACATCGGGGCGTTCCGCAGGCACGGCAGCAACGGTATCCTTGGCCGGCGCGGGCGGCGGCGGTGCCGGAGCGGGTTCGGGGCTGCTGCAAGCGGCCAGCATCACCAGTGTCAGGGAGGGGAGCAACAAGGTTTTCATGGGATGTTGGGGATTTCTATTCAAAGCTGAGCAAGAGCTGGCCTTTCTCCACGGCTGCACGCTCCTGTACATGTATTTTTTTCACCGTGGCCCCGCCGGTGCTCTTGATCACGTTCTCCATCTTCATGGCTTCCAGCACCAGCAGCGGGTCGTCCTTCTTCACGGCATCACCTTCTTTTACCAGTAGTTTCAGCACCAGGCCCGGCATGGGTGCCTTCAGCTCCCGGATCACGGTTCGTGCCGCCTGGTCGATGCCCAGCAATTGGAACAGGCGGGAGCGCTCACCTTCCAATTTCACCGTGTGGCAATGCGCACCAATGCGCAGGCGTACAGTGCCAGTCTCCGCGTCGTGCTTCAAAACCAGTACGCGGAAGGAACGGCCCCGGTGCACCAAGCTGTACATGCCGGGACCGGTGCGCACAAGGTCCGGCGCATCCTCGCCCGCAAAACTCCAAGGCGCATTGGGGCCGGTACGTTCAAGCACCAATGGTTCCGCTGCTGAATTGACGGTGGCGTAGAG
>JAFDZG010000195.1 GCA_018267065.1 Bacteroidota bacterium | reverse complement strand
TTGCGGTCCTCGATGTACTTCTTCACGCGCTCGGCCTCGGTGAGCAGGCCGTTGATGTCATCGCCCTTGATCTCGATGTTGATGGGCTTGCCCACCGGCGGGCCGGCGGCGTTCTTGGCCACGGTGACGATCACGCCGGGCGGGGCCTTTACGTGCGCCTGCAATTTCTTCAGCACATCGCTGGTGAGCTGGCCGTGGCGGTCGGCGAACTTCACGAAGCTCACTTGCACGCGGCCCTTGTTGGGCGTGCTGCCCACCTGCATGCCGCCTTCGCCGGGATCGCTGGTGCCTTCGCCCACCTGGCTGATCACCGAGTTCACCAAGTAGTTCACACTGTCGGCAGTCACTGTGCCGTCGGGCATTTTGGTGCCGGGCGGCACCTTGTATTCGGGCACGTTGATCACCTCCATCACCTGCTTTTCCACCAGGCGGGTGATGGAATCGGTCTTCAGGATGTCGGTGCCCACGGGCGCCTCGATGAAGGCATTGATGTACTCCGGTTCGTTCTCGGGGAAGAAGAGCGTCTTGGGCGTGAAGGCACCGAGCAGAACGAACGCCAGGATGAGCATGCCGAAGGTGCCGAAGAGGAAGGTGCGCGGGTGGTGGCGGTCCAGCGCGTACCGCAGGAAGCCTTCGTAGCGTGCCTCCAGGCGGGGCAGCCAATGGTGCTGGAACCAGTTGGTGGCGGGCACGAACCACTTGGCGTTGATCACGCCCATGAAGCCCATGAAGATGGTGAAGAGTCCGATGCCGAAGAAGGCATCACTGTGGGCGGATGCACCCAGCACGGCGATCAGCGTCCCGATCGCGGCCAGGATGCCGGCCAGTTTCCACACCTTGCGCATGGGCGTGTCGTCCTCTTCCACCTTCATGAACTTGGAGGCGAGCGCGGGGTTCACCACCAGCGCCACGAAGAGCGAGGAGCCCAGCGCGATCATGAAGGTGATGGGGAGGTACTTCATGAACTCGCCCATCATGCCCGGCCAGAAGAGCAGCGGCACGAACACCATCACCGTGGCGGTGGTGGCGGCGATGATGGGCATGGTGACCTCGCCCACGGCCAAGCGGGTGGCACGCAGGGGCGGTTCGCCGTTGCTCATGTGGCGGTAGATGTTCTCCACGATCACGATGCCGTCGTCCACCAAGCGGCCCAGCGCGAGGATCAGCGCGAAGAGCACCATCATGTTCAATGTCACCCCGAAGGCATTGAGCAGGGTGAAGGAGATGAACATGCTCATGGGGATGGCGAGACCCACGAAGAGGGCGTTGCGCAAACCGAGGAAAAGCATCAGGGTGCCGATCACCAGGAGCACGCCGAGGATGATGTGGTTCATCAGCTCGTCCACGCTGGTGCGCGTGTGGTCGCTCTGGTCGCCGGTGACGGAGATGTAGAGGTCGGCGGGCAGCACGCTGCCACGGTCTTCCTTGAGGATCTGCTGGATGCCGTCGCTGGCGGAGAGCAGGTTCTCGCCGGCACGCTTCATCACGTCCAGCATCACCACGGGCTTGCCGTATTCACGGGCGAAGCTGGTAGGTTCCTTGTAGGCGTATTCCACCGTGGCAATGTCGCCAAGGCGCACTTCCTTTTGGTTTTCGTTCTTCACCACGATGTCGCGGATCTGCGCCATGTCGGTGAATTCACCGATCACGCGCACGGCGCGGCGGTGGCCGTTGGTGAGGACCTCGCCGCCGCTCATGGTGAGGTTCTCGCTGCGCACGGCGTTGGCAATGTCGTCGAAGTTGAGTTGCATGGCCTCCAGCTTGTAGAGGTCCAGGCTGATGCGCACCTCGCGGTCGGGCACGCCGCGGATGTTCACCTTGTTGATCTCCGGCAATGCCTCGATGCGGTCCTGCAGGTGCTTCGCGTAATCGTGCAACTGCTCCATGGGGTAGTCGCCGCTGAGGTTGATGTTCATCACCGGCATCAGCTCGCTGAAGTTGAGCTCGATGACGTTGGGCTCCGCGGGCAGGTCCGTGGGGAAGTTCTTGTCGCCGCGTGCCTTGTCCACGGCGTCCTTCACCTTGCGCAGGGCCTCTTCCGGCGTGATGTCGTAGGTGAACTTCACGTCGATGGCGCTGTAGTTGGGCACGCTGGTGCTCTTGATCTCGTCCACCCCGCTGATGGTGTTGATCTCCTTTTCGATGGGCTTGGTGATGAGCTTCTCGATGTCCACCACGGAGCTGCTGTTGTAGGGCGTGGAGACGAAGATCTCCGGCGTCACCACCTCGGGGAAGCTCTCCTTGGGCATCACGATGTAGGAGTAAATGCCCAGGATGAAGATGAGGAAGGTGAGCACGATCACCGTGGTGCGGTTCTTCACCGCCCAGCTGGTGATGGCGAACTGCCGCTCCGGCCCGTGGCCGTGCAGGTCGTTCTCAATGTCGTTGTGCGTCATGGAATGTGCGTATTGGCGATGCGTGCCGTGCTTCCGCTTCAGTTCTTGCCCACCAGCACGGTCTGCCCGTCGGAGACGTTCTTGGCGCCCTCGGTCACGATGCGGTCGCCGGACTTCAGCGTGCCGGGTTGTTCACCCTCCACCTGCGTCATGCCCTTGTACTCGCTGAGGCGTTTCACCAGCACTTTGCGGGCCACGGCCTCGTTGTCCTTCACGAAACGGCCTTGTGGCGCGGGGCCCAGCACGAACACGTAGCTGTGGCCGTCCATTTCCTCCAGGATGGCGGCCGAGGGCAGCACCAGGGCGCTGTCCGCATGCAGGTCGCGGATGCTGAGGTCGCCCAGCAGGTTGGGCCGCATGTATGCTTCGCTCTTGGGGGCCACCACATGCACCTTGAAGGTGCGGTTGGCGGGATCGATGTACTCGCCCACGTGCGACAGGGGTGCCGTGAAGGACTCGCCAATGCTGGGGAAGGTGACGGTGACGGAAGCACCGGCCTTCACCGCCTTGAGGTAGTTTTCGCTCACGTCCGCCTCCACCTGCACGCCGCTCAGGTTCACCACGCGCGCCACGGGCATGGTGGGCGCCGCCATGTCGCCCACGCGGGCCATCACCTCATCCACCACGCCGTCGAACGGTGCGGTGACATTGCTGAGGCGCTGCTGCTCCTGCAGGGTGGCGAGTGCGGCCTCCGCCTGTTCCTTCTGCGTCTTTGCCTGCAGGAATTGCATTTCGCTGCCGATGTGCTGGTCCCATAGGCGCTTCTGCTTGTCGAACGCGGTGCGTGCCAGGTCAGCACCGGCCTGTGCCTGTGCGATCTGTTTCTCCACCAGGTCGTTGTCCATGGTGATGAGCACCTGGCCGGTGCGAACACGGTCGCCGGCCTTTACGCGGATGCTGGCCACGCGGCTGCCGGCCATGGCATAGAGCGCCGCGCTTTCATCGGCCTTCACCACGCCATGCACATCGATGTAATGGGTGTAGGGCTGCTGTTGCAGGGTGAGCTCGGAGACCAGCGGCAGGCTGCGGTTCGCCGTGCTGTCGTTCAGCGCCAGCCAGTCTTCGATCGCTTTCAGCTGCTTGCCCACGTTCAGGTACACGGTCTTCAAGGAGTCGCGTTCGGCGAGTTTCTTGGCCACGTCATTGTGGGCGGGGCTGTTGCCGCAGGATGCGAGCAGGGCGGCGATCGCGGTAAGGAGGAGGGTCTGCTTCATGTGCATTCGGTGGTCGGTGGTCAAAAGAGGTCAAGGGCTCTGCGCATGTCCACGCGGGCCTTCAGCAGGTCCACCATGCGTTGGATGTAGGCCTGCTGGGCCGTGAGGTAGTTGCCGTGCTCCTGGGTGAGCTCGAAGCTGCTGGCCATGCCTTCGCCGAACTTGGTGGAGGTCTGTTCGAAGATGCGCTTGCTCAAGGCCAGGCTGGCCTTGCCGGTGGTGTAGCTTTCCTGTGCGGCGGTAAGCACGGCCTGCTGCTGCAGGCGGTCCGTGAGCAGGCGCTGCTCGGTGGCCTTCAGGTTTATTTGGGCCTGGTCCCTGGAGAGCTTGGCCTGCTGCACCTGCCTGCTGCGCATGCCGCTGCTGAAGATGGGCACGTTGAGCTGCAGGCCCCACATGCTGGACGGGAACCAGAACGCGCCGTCGCTGGGCTTGAACTCGGTGTAATTGAACTGCTGCTGGTAGTTGATGAAGCCGGAGAGCTTGGGCAGGTAGGCGGATTTCTTGTTCTTCAGGTCGAGTTCGCTGAGGCGCAATGCGGACTGGGCAGCTTCTTCCTCCACATGCTTGGCCGGGTCGAACTGCACGTTGGCCAGATCTTGGGAAGCTGCATCGTCCAACAAGGGCTGCAGGGAATCGGTGAGCGTGATGGGCGTGCCTGCGGGCAGGCCGAGCACCAGGGCCAGGTAGGCGCGGGCCACCGTGGCTTGTTGCCGCAAACTGCGTTGCTGGTTCTGCGTTTCGTCCACCTGCACGGTGAGGCGGTCCGCATCGGTGGTGCCCATCATGCCCTGCTGCACCATGGCGTTCGCATCATTTGCGGCCTTTTGCACCAAGGGCAGGCTTTCGCCCAGCAGGCGCACGCCCTCCTCCGCGGCCAGAACGCCCAAGTACGCCTTGGCCGCCTGCACGCGCGCGTCAAGCTGCGCACTTTCCAATTGTTTTCCGCTCTGGTTGCGCAGTTCGCGCGTGGCTTGCAGGCCCACCAGGTAGCTTCCGTCGAAGATCAACTGGTTCAATTGCACGGCGCCGCTCATGGTCCAAGGCAGGCCGAACTGCATCTCAATGAACTTGGGATTGTCCCCGAAAAAGTTCGGGATCACCATGGTGGGCACCTTGATGTAATTGTTAACGCTGCCCGTGGCGTTGATCTGCGGCAGGCCGATGGCGGTTACTTCCTTGATCTTGGCCACGGCCTTTTCGGCCTCCAATTGGCTGGCCTGCACGGCATAGCTCTGCGTAGCGGCCATGTCCATGGCCTGCTGCAGGCTCAGGCTCACCGGGCCTTGGGCCGCTAGGATGCCGGCCAGCAGGATGAACGCCGTGGTAATGGAATGCCTCATGTGGATCGCGTTACTTGCTTGATTGGGTTTGTGCGGGCCTCATCTCACGGGCCACTTTCTTCTCTAAGTACTTCACGCCCTTGGGGCTGGCGATGCCCCGTACGTGATAACGGAACAGCTCCCAGATCACTTCATTGAAATCGAATCGCTCCGGCGGGAAGAGCCCCCCGTCGAAGACCATGTCGAAGCGGGCGATATAGATGGTGGCGATCATCGCGATGTTGAAGTTGTCGCGGTAAACGCCTTCCCGGATGCCCCGCTCCAGGTTGGCCACTTGGCAGGAGTAGATCTCCGTCCGCTTTTCGTTCATCAATTTCCGGAACGCCTCGGGATGGTACTTCTCCAGGTCGAAGTGGATGGAGGGATGGATGCCCTTGAGCTGCACGGCCAGCTGGTTGGAGATGTCGAAGAGTTCATCGATGGCGTTGTGCCCCTTGCCCAACACGGCGTCAATTGCACATTGCTGGCGGTCCATGATGCATTGCAGCACTTTCTCCACCAGGTCGTTCTTGTCCTTCACATGCTGGTAGAGGGTCTTTTTGCTGATGCCGAGCCGCGCGGACATGTCGTCCATGGTGACGCTCTTGATGCCGTACGTCCAGAAGACCTTGGCGGCTTCATCGAGCAGGCGCATGCCCCGCTCGTCCATGGGGAGTTCACTTTCCGTTGCCATTTCCGGGGCGCAAAAATAGAAACGCCGAACACATTGGAAACGATTTAACAAAAAAATGTTTCCTGTGTACTCGGCATGCTTTTGGATGTGCCCTGCTAAACCGGTGGCGTTCAGCCGGTATCTTTGCGCCCAAACTCCCGATTTTCATGAAGTTCATGCATACCCTCCCAGCCCTTGTCTTTGTTCTGGCCAGTTCTGCCACCCTTCAAGCCCAGACCGCGCTGAAGGACGGCACCTCACTTCAGTGGGACAAGCAGATCAACGTGGGAGCGGATTCCCTGCGGAACGACAGCGTAACCGTACCCGCGTTCAGCGTGCCGGTGTATGAGGCGGGGGCCTCCCAAGTTGCGGACCTGCTGAAGAAAGCCATTCCCGGCGCCTCCTTCAAGAAGCAGGGCGACCTGCTGAAGGCGGCCGGGGCCAGCTTTGCTTCCACAGGCAGCCCCATGGACGTACTGGCCAAAGTGGTGCAGGACAAGAAAGCTGGGGTGAGCAATCTCTCCCTGGCATTTCTGCAACCGGGCACCTCCAACCCGGTGCAAAGCACGGCACTGCAAGCTGCCGTGCGTGAGCTGGGCGTGGGCCTGAACAAGAGCGTGGTGCAGGCGCAAGTGGATGAGTGGAAGAAGAAGCTGGGCAAGGCGGACAGCAAGACAGCAAGTGCCACCAAGGACCAGGACAAGACGCAAGCGAAACTGAACAAAGCCCAGGCGCAGTTGGAGAAGATCACCAAGGAAAAGAGCAAGTTGCAAAGCCAGCAGGCCATCCAGCAGAAACAGATCGACCTGGAGAACCAGAAGTGGACCCTGAGCCAGGACCCCAAGGACCTGAAGCGGCTAACCAAGTCACGCGCCAAGATCACCAAGATCGAAAGCCAGATGGCCAAGGCCATGACGGCAGAGTCCAAGGCCCAGGCCGACATTGCCAAGTACGGAAGCAGCCTGCCCGATGCCCAAAAGGCCAAAGAGCAGAAAGCCGCCGCCCAAGCCGAAGTGCAGCGCACCGTGGACGCCCTTCAGCGCAAGCTGGAGAGTATCCGATAACCCGTTTCAGGGTTCCCATGCCATTTGGGGGCGGCTGGATTGCAGCGCACGGCCCCGTTTTAAGGGGAGGAAGAGAGGAAGAGAGGAAGCAGCCATCCTTCCTCTCTTCGTCTCTTCGTCTCATAACTGGACCCCTACCGGGCAAGGACAGGTCTGCAACGCCTTTCCTGTCATTCCATTGGCGGCACACCTTCACCCCCACCACACGGCGTAGCCCTTGCGGCGCAACTCCAGCGCCAGGCCCTTCTCCACTTCCAACGCTTCGGCGCGGCTCAGTGGCCCGATGTCCTGGTAAAGGCTGGGGCGCAGGTACAGGCCATACTTGCGCACGATGTCGCTGCTGAGCTTGTGCCCGCTGGCCGTGCGCGCGCCGCTCTTGTGCTGCGCCAATCGCTCCTGCGGCGTCTTGCTCGTTTGCCCCACGTAGAGGCACTCCAGCACGCCGTTGAACTGCGGGTTCGCCTCGCGGAACTTGCGGTGCTCGGTGAAGACCTTGCGGCTGAGCTCGATGACGTAAACGGTGTAGGCACTGGTCATGGGGTGGCCTGATAACATGGGGGCGTCGCCATTGAGGAAGGGTAACCCATGTATTGCTGTGAAGTGCGGATCAACAGGTTGGGATCATGGACTGCATCGGTCAACGCAGTTGACAGGCAAAAGTGGGGTGATGTCCATTGAAATGCGTTCATCCGGGGCATATTTGTAGGTCATGTGGCCACAACACTTGAGCCCCGTTGCACTGCCAGGCCTGCCACGGTCCAGGCATGCTGCGAGTGGCCATTTTGCCTTCTTCATCCATGTCATGGTGTGCGGTTTGGGCCTGCTGCTTAACCCGCAGGTGCATGCACAACCTCCTGATAGCCTCCGGGCATTGTGGCATGACCGGAGCAGGTCGGACAGTATTCGCCTAAGGGCGTTGTATGACCTGACTTGGGATGGTTACGTCTATTCAAGGCCGGACTCAGCCATTCTGCTTGGCCTGGAGATGCGGCGCGAAGCACGTGCCGCAGGACTGGCCTACTTCGACGCGCGGGCCAGTGAACTGATGGCGGCAGCGGAGTACGTCAAAGGGGACTTGCGCACGGCCATCCTGCATTATGATACGGCACTTGCATTGAATGAGCGTATCGGTGACCGGGAGGGCACTGCCGACGTGATCGGCAATCAAGCCGGCATGTATTCCGTGCTGGGTGAGCGCGACAAGGCCCTGGCCCTGTACGAAAAGAGCAGGCGCATCCACGAGGAGGTCCACGACAGCTTAGGCATTGCCAACGACCTCAATGCGATCGGTGCCGTCCATGTGGCGCGGGGCGATCATGCCCGGGCTTCCGACTTTTACATGCAAAGCATCCACTTGTACCAAGCATTGCATGATGAGAGCGGCATGGCCGTCGGCCAGAAGAACCTGGGGGCGCTGTTCATGCGGGAAAGTGATTACGCCGCTGCCCTGGAGCATTACCGGCAAGCACTCCCGTTGGCGGAAAAGCTCAATAACCGGCAACTGACAGGGCAATGCCTGGGGGAGATCGGTGTCTGCCTGGAAGAGCTGGGCGACACCGCGGCGGCGATGGAACACTACCAGCGAAGCCTGGCTGTCCGCCAGCAACTGGATGATCGGCGCGGGGTGGCCAACGTGCAGACGCGCATCGGCGCCCTCTGGTTGAAGGAAGGCAAGCTACAGCCGTCCATGCAGGCGTTGTCCCAAGCCGTTGCCATCGCCCGTGCGGAGGAATTGCCCTGGAGCTTGTCCGCCGCGTTGACCGTCCAGGCCAACGTCTGGCAGGCCAAAGGCGATCACCGCCAGGCACTGGACCTGGCCCAGCAAGCCCATGCGGCAGCACTGGATGCGGAGGACATCATCGTGGAACGGGATGCGCTGGAAGCCCAGGTGAGGTCCCTGCGTGCCTTGCACCGTTGGAAGGAAGCGCTGGATGTCCAGGACCGGCTGACCGTATTGGTGGACAGCATGGAACGTGATGAAAACAAACGCACGGTGCTGCGCAACGAATACCGCTTCAAGTATGAACAACGCGCCGCGAATGACAGTCTGCGCCATGCCATGGAGGCCGGCCGGTCCGCCCTCCGGACCGAACAACGCGTGGCCCGGGAACGCTCCATCAGGAACATCATTTTCGCCCTGGCCGTACTGGCCCTGGTGGTCGCCGTGGCCCTTCGCCAACGCGCCCGCGTACTTCGGCGCACCAACGCCGCGATCATGGATGCCCAAGCCAAACTGGTGGATAGCGAACGCCAGCGGGAGGCCATGGAAGTACGCACGAAGATCGCGCGCGACATCCATGATGACCTGGGCGGCGAGCTCACCAAGATCACATTGCTGAGCAGCGAGGCCAAGCGGTCGTTGGGACGGGATCCCGATGCGGCAGCCTCAGCGCTTACCCGGATCGGAGATCTCTCACGCACCGCTTCCGCCACGCTGCACGATGTGGTGAATGCCGTGGACCCTGCCAAGGATAATTCCGCCGACCTTGTCGAACATGCACGACTGGTGGCGGAGCGCATGCTGGACGGGAGCGGGGTGCGCTCCAAGCTCCGGTTCGGCCATGAAGGGGCGCGGACCGAAATAGATCCATCCGTACGCCAGGACTTGATGCTTCTTTTGAAAGAGGCCTTGAACAATGCCCTCAAGCACGCAGGCGCGTCGGAGGTCACCGTTGGAATGGCCGTGGCGGACGGCCGGTTCTCGTTGAACGTCGCGGACGATGGCAAAGGCATACCGCCGGACAGGCCCTTCGGGAACGGATTGGCGAACATGCGTGAACGGGCGCACCGCATGAGGGCCTCCTTCAACATTCACACAGCCCCGGCTGCAGGGTGCCGGGTGGAGGTGCATGGGCCGCTCACGTCATGAGCAACACCAACGTGGCCTTGCGCCACGCGAGCCCGTAAGCCGCCTTCGCCATGCACCATTCCCAAGCCCCCATTCATCCTCCCGATCTTCATTTGGCCTACGGCCCAGCGTAGGGCCGTCCTTCCCGCGACCGGGTTGCCGTTACGGCATCATCGGGCCATCCGCTCGCGGACACGTTCAAGTGGACAGGCTACCGGGCAGCGCAATGGCGTGGGTGGCCACAGGCATGGGGCGCCGAGGATGGCAGATCGAATATCCGCGGCCCACCGTTCCATTGCGCGGGATCCGGCGGCCTACTACTATCATGGTATTTCAAGGCTTGGACACGGCAAGGCATCTTTGTAACAGCGCGATGAGAGCCTTGCTACCATTCATTCTGGCACTTGCTGCATTCCAAGTTCACGGCCAACAGCCGGGGCATTCCGCGGCCAAGCCAACGGGCACATTGGCGGATACCGTGCTGATCGACCCTTTATTGGACAGCGCCAAAACCTGGGCCTCCAGTGGTGAATTCACGGACTTGGTTTTGGCGACCACGGACAGCGCAATGCACTTGTTGGATGCGGTCCATGCCGGTCCGGAAGCTCCCGCTGTCCTGCGCCGCAGGCTGAAGGCGTACAAGGTGCGGGGCATGTTCCACCACTTTGCCGGGCATTATGACCAGGCGCTGGACCAGTTCATCCACATGGAACGCGTGGCAGCAAAACTGGGGCTGAAACAGGAGCAGGCCAATGCGCTCACTTACCAGGGATATGAGTACCGCAACATCAACGATAACGCCCATGCCCGTGACGTTGGCTTGCGTGCATTGGGGATCTTGCGCGAAATGCCGGCCAGCTCCAGCCTGGGCACCACCTTGGCCGGGCTTGGCGGCATTTATTTCAACCTCGGCCAATTGGACAGCTCCTTGGCGATGCACCGCCAAGCTGCTGCGGTGTACAAACAGGTAGGCAATGCCCCATACGAGGCATCCGAGCTTGTCAGCATTGCGGAGATCCACAATTCCAGGGGACGGTACGATTCAGCTTTACATGAGCTCACACTGGCACGTCCCGTCCTCATGGAGGAATCCAACCCGGTAGAACTCGCCGTATTCCTGAACCATGAGGCCACTGCGCTATTTGCACTGGGCCGTCTCGCGGAAGCACGCCATGACCTGGAGGCGATGCAGCCTCTTGTCCGGGAAAGTGAAAACGATGAACATTCCAATCGCATGTTGGGAATGCTTGCGTTGACCGCAGCTGCGGAAGGGCATTACAAGCAAGCAGTCCAATTACAGGATTCCGCCCGGTCCGCCTTGATCAAAAACCTGGACCTGGCCAAGGTGCAGGAGATCACCGAGTTGCGGTTGAAGGCCGAACAGGAACGGGAAAGACTGAAGGCTGATGCGCGGCTGGCCGAAGAGCGGACGCACAGCCGGAACCGGCTGATCGGAGGGGTGCTCGTTCTCTGCATCGCGATCTTGCTTGGCTGGTTGCTGTTCACCACACGCCGCAAGAACGCCAAGATCCTCCGCGCACAGGAGCAGGTTGTGGAAGCCGAAAAGCAGCGGGAGACCGAACAGGTTCGCACGCGCCTGGCGCGCGACATCCACGACGACATCGGCAGCGGCCTCACCAAGATCGCCCTGCTGGGCAACGAGGCCAAACGCCGCATGCAGGAATCCTCGGAGGAGCTTTCGGCCACGCTGGACCGCATCATCACGCATAGCCGGGAGGTAAGTGCATCACTCAGCGACATTGTATGGACCGTGAACCCGGAGCATGACAACAGCGCGGAACTGGTAAGCCATGCCCAGAACCTCGCACGCCGGATGCTGGACCACAGCGCCGTGGCCCATGAATTCCACTTCCGCCACGAGGAACCCTTGTTCGATGTGGCGCCCGGAACCAAGCACCACATCGTCATGGTGATGAAGGAGGCCATCAACAATGCGCTGAAATATGCGGAGGCCAAGCATATTTCCGTGGAACTGGAGGCGGGAGCGCAACATTTCAGCTTGCAGGTGAAGGATGACGGAAAGGGTTTCGACCCCGTCGCCATGGCCGCAACGGGCAATGGCCTGCGGAACATGCGGGCCCGGGCGGAGGCCATCGGGGCCACGCTCGCCATGGAAAGCGAACCGGGCCTTGGATGCACGGTGCGCATGGAGGGACCCTTGACATAGGTGGCTTTGGCCTATCTTGGCCCTATGGCAGCCAAGGTGATCCGCGTGGCCGTGGTGGAAGACGATGGCGAGATCCGCGAATTGCTGCGGAGCATGCTGATGCGTGCCGGGCAGTTGCAGGTGGTGGGCACCTATCCGGACGCGGACGCGTACTTGGAAGCGGTTGAGCGCATACTGCCCGACGTGGTGTTGATGGACATCGGCCTGCCCGGCATGAACGGCATTGAATGCGTGCGCCAGGCCAAGCCCCGCCTGCCTTCCGTGCAATATTTGATGAGCACGGTGTTTGAAAGCCCGGCATACATCCACCAGGCCTTGTGCGTTGGCGCCACGGGTTATCTGTTGAAGAACGCGGAACCGGAGGAGATCATCGCCGCGGTCCGCGATATCCATGCGGGTGGTTCGCCCATGTCACCGCCGATTGCACGGCTGGTGGTGGCCAGCTTCCAACATCAATCCGAACGGGAGATCCAGGACCACATGCTAACGGAGCGGGAAAAGGGTGTTCTGGACCAGTTGGCGAACGGGCTCATGTACAAGGAGATCGCCGCAAAGGCCGGCATCAGCACCGAAACGGTGCGCAAGCACGTGCGCAACATTTACGAAAAGCTGCAGGTGAAGTCGCGCATGGAAGCGGTGCGCAAGGTGTACCCGGGACGGTGAGGGTCTCGTTGTTCCTCTATATTGCCAGAAGGCAGTATGCAGTAAGCAGTAAGCAGCGGAAGGCAGTAGGCAGTAAGCAGCCTGACGACCGACGTGCATGTCGCGGATGTCAAAAAACTGCTGCCCACTGCCTGCTGCGGACTGCCCACTGCGGACTGCCCACTGTTGACTGCACTCTGCCCTACTACTCACGTGGTATTTCAACGCGCAAGGTGAAGGGGTTGCTTTGGACCTCCGACCAAGCAGGCGTTGCCATGTGCCCCCGATCCATCCTCCGGAACCTGATGCTCGCAGCAGCCTGCTGTGGCATTGGCACCGTGGATGCACAGGACATGGGGGCCATTGGGAAGGAAAAGAAGCCGGTGCGGATCAACGGCAGCTTTTCCTTGATGGGCGGGCCGTATTTCTTCAGTGGCGACGGCACTCCCCGCAATGAGCCCTGGTGGTGGAACAGCTCCGGGTCGGTAACGCTGGGCATATACGGCTGGCAGGTGCCGGTAAGCTTCAACGTCGGTTCGCAACAGCGCAGTTGGACGCAGCCTTTCAACCGCTACGGCATGAGCCCCTACTACAAGTGGATCAAGCTGCACGCCGGCTACCGCAGCATACGCTTCAACCCGTACACCATGGCGGGCGTGCAATTCCTCGGCGGCGGGGTGGAGCTGGAGCCGAAAGGATTTCGCTTCGCGGCTTTCTACGGGCGCTTCAACAAACCGGTGGCCCAGGACACGCTTGCGGCAATCGCTCCGCGCCCGGCCTACGAACGGACCGGCTACGGCGTGAAGATCGGCGTGGGCAACCGGCGTAATTTTTTCGACCTGATGTTCTTCCGCGCACAGGACGACACCACTTCAATACCCAGCGTGATCGGCGGCGGGCTCGCCAACGCGCCCAAGCAGAACGTGGCGATCGGTGCCAGCAGCCGCTTGGTCATTGCCAAGCGCATCACTTGGCAATTCGACCTCGGGGCGAGCGCCATGAACGAAGACCTGCGTGCGCCGGAGCTGTTCGGCGATGATGTGCCTTCCCCCGTGCGCTCCGTGTTCAACCCACGCCTTGGTACACGGCTGTTGTTCGCGGGAAGCACCTCGCTTACGTATGCCTACAGGCGGGTCACCGTGCGTGCCGAGGTGAAGCAGGTGGACCCGGACTACCGCACGCTTGGCGCATACTACCAGGCCGCGGACCTGCGCGCCATCACGGTGGCGCCCAGCGTACGCCTGTTCAGGAACAAGCTGCGGATCAGCGGCAGCTACGGCCGCCAGCAGGACAACTTAAGCAAGCGCAAGTTGGCCACCAGCGTGCGGCAGATCGGTTCAGCGGGCGTTTCATGGAACCCTTCGCGGAGCTATGGCGCCGACCTCTCCTATTCCAACTATGGCATTGCGCAGGAGGCGGGCCTGCAAGTGCTCAACGATACGTTCCGGGTGGCCCAGGTGAACCGCAGCTTCACCCTGACGCAGCGCTACATGCGCACCAACACGCACCGTACGTTCACCATTACGCTTACCGGCGGGTTGCAGCAGCTGCAGGACCTGAACCCGTACAGCACGTTTGCGGCAGCGGAGAACCAAGTGCTCTACGGCAATTTGTACGCGAGCCGCATCCGGACTTCCGACAACCTGAGCGTGAGCGGCGGGGTGAACTTCAGCCGCAACCAAACAGCCTTGGGCACAAACATGTTGGTGGGTCCATCGTTGGGCGTGGGGCGCACCATGGCCAAGCAGAAGCTCACCGCCTCGCTGAACGGTGCGTGGAATGCCGCAATGCAGGACGGAAGATCGGCGGGGAACACCATCAATGCCAGCGCCAACATGCAATACCGCCTTTCGCAGGTCCACCGCTTCCAGTTCACGGTGAACGCCTTGTTCAACAGCACCACGTTCGTGACCGCGCACCAGTTCACCGAAGTGCGCGTGCTGGCGGGTTATGTGTTCGTGTTCCAACCCAAAATGTAGCGCCATGCCCCGATCTCCCCTCCTGCGCACGCTGACGGCACTGGCCATGGTGGCCACATTGAGCGCCGAGGCACAACCGCCCATACCCGGTACGGTGTCGCTGGCCCTCGCGGTGAATCCGCCTTACTCCGCCAGCTATCTGGAATACTTCACGGACCCGAACCATTTGTTGCTCACGGTCACCAACTCATCGCCCAACCAGACCTATCAGCTCATTTTCACGGGGACCATCCGCACCACGGACGGACTGATCAGCGTGAGTTCGGAGAATACCAATTGGACCAGTCCTTTTCCTGCCCCGCCGGGAGCAATGCTGTACAATGGTTCCGCCCTGGAGGATCTGTTGTCGGGGAACCAATCCGAACTGACCACGGTAGGCATCACTGAAGACCAGATCAGGCTGGGGCTGCTTCCCGAGGGCGAGTACGAGATCTGTTTGAAGGCTTTTGTGCTGGGCTACACGGACACGCCCGTTGCGGAGATCTGTTCCAATCCGTTCACCGTTTCCTATCCACCGCCGCCCGAATTGCTTGGGCCGGTGTGCGGGGATGCCGTGCAGGGCCTTCAGCCGCAATCCGTGCTCTTCAACTGGATCCTGCCCTCGGGGCCTCCGCAAGGAGCCCTGGTGTCATACCACTTTAAGCTGGTGCTATTGCCCGAGGATGGAAATGCAATCGACCCGCTTTCGATGCTTCAAACCTCCACGGACCCGGTATGGGAGGATGACTTGGCCAATGCACAGTTGTTGTACACCCAGCTCATGCCGGCCCTGCTTGAGGGCCGGAGCTACGCCTGGCAGGTGCGGGCCGTGGACGCCCTGGGCCTGCATCCATTCCAGAATGACGGTTATTCCGAGCCCTGTACGTTCACTTACCAAAGCGGCACCAGCAACGGATTTGAACTGGCCTACCCGCACCAGATGGACACCATCCCCTGGGACCTGACGCCCATCATGGTGCGTTTCGAGCCACATGCCGCACCGTTGGAGACGGGCCGCTTCCACAGTGAGCTCACCTTGTTCAAGGACGGCATGCAACAAAGCATCACCGAGCGCATGCCCAACAATGGTGATATCCTTTGGAACAGCGGCCCCTATTTGTCGCAACGTTACCTGTTGTACCAAGCAGTGGACCCGGACCCCGTGTTCACGGAAGAACAATCGCACCACATCAACATGTACCGCAACGATGCCGTGGGCGACCAACGCTTCAAACATGGCAGCACATACAGCTTGCTGGCGCAGGTGCGCATCAATACCTACAATGAAACGGACCCCGTGGAAGGCGAAGTGTCCGGCACATTCGTGGCCGGCATGGGCAGGCCGCGGCCTGAGGCGCCCGACAACAATGCGACGCTGCCACGCCATAGCGGCGGGGGGGACACCACGCAATTCACACCGGTGGAACTCCGGTTCAAGACCGCTGAACCGCCGAGCAATGTGCTTCCACCATTCCCCATTTGGATCATTCCCGGCAACGGCCCCCCCACGCAAACACAAGGCAGCATAAATGAGCGTTGGTTCCTGCAAGTGGCACGTGATTCGGTCTTCACCAACGTGGTCAAGGCGGCTGACGGCACATTGGGCGCAGGACTTTCGCTCAACGATCCCGCCTGCGGGGCAGCGTGCATAGAAGCGGCGCTGTACAAGGAAGAGACCGTGAGCTTCACGCCGAATGCCGAAGGCAAGTACTTCTGGCGCGTGCGTTGGATGCTGGATCCCTCTTCCACCAGCGGCCCCACCTACCACGATGGTCCCGTGTGGAAATTCACCGTGGGGCACGACAGCGTACCAGTGGCACACACCGATTCCGTGCGCACCACGCCCAGTGAATGCCTGGCGGAATGCCAGCGGCAGCCCGTGCCGCTGGCGGAGCGCATGCCCGTGGACACCGCAGCGGTGAACGACACGGTGCATGTGGGCTTGTTCGAGATGCGCATCACGGAGATCCAGTGGACGGGATCCTCCGCGAAGGGCAAAGGCACCATCGTGGTGCCCTTCATGCACGCCCCGCTGCGTGTGGCCTTCAACGGCATACACATCAACGGCGGCATGCGCATGTACGATGGCGTGGTGAAGGGTGAATATGACAACGCCGACGTGATCCCGCCGGCCTGGATCCAGGGAAGCGCCATGGCCGCAGGGTTCAATGCGCAGGATGCGGAGGCCATTGAGAATTACGTGAACGCACAAGGACGCTTGGTGAGCCAAATGACCATGGCCAACCCGATGGGCCTGCCGATCGCCATGGACAGCCCCACACCGGACGGCACCGCCTTCATCGGCATCCTTGCCTTGAAGTTCACCGACACGCTGGCCACCCTGAACGCGGCCATGAGCTTCCCCCTTCCGGAACAGGGCTTCAACATCGGCCTTGGCGCCATGGACATTCCCTTCCACCCCAACGGGCCGGGCTGCGGCAATGACCAGGCCGTGCTCTACCTGTTTGACGACATCAAGGTGAATTTGTCCGCCGACCATGACAGCTTGGTGATCAAATCCGCGCGCTTCGCAAACAACGACTTCACCACCGTGCTGGATTCGGGCACCTTCGTTGCGTGGGATTGCCAAGGCTTCCGGGCGCTCCGCATTTCCGGCGAAGTGCGCTTCAGCAAGGAACACCTCGTGGAAGACCTGCCCAACGGCGACGATGGCCCGGCCAAGATCACTGGTGCCTTCATGGCGCGCACCGGGCGGCACGGCTTCCTTGCGCGGATCGACTTCAACAAACCCTTCCACGTGAAGGGCGGCAAAGGCTGGGGCTTCGATGTGCAGGAAGCGTGGTATGACCAAGCCAGCTACACCAATCCGCCCGGCATACAGTTCCCGAAGGACTACGCACAGATCGCGGGTGATCCGGCCTTGTTCGATGTGGAGCACCACACCATGAAACCGCTTTGGGAAGGTGTGTACGTGAAGCGCGCGATGATCCGCCTGCCCGAGGAGATCGAGGCATTCGACCACGCGGGCCGCACCACCGGGCAAGTGGACAACCTGATCTACGACAAGGACGGCCTCTCGGCGAACATCAAGGTGGCCAACCTGCTGGGGCCGGACGAAGGCAATCTCGATGGCTGGGGCTATTCCATGGACACGCTGCAGTTGGACATCATCGCCAGCTCGTTCAGCCAGGCAGGCTTCAAGGGCCGCGTACACATCCCGATCACCGACACGCTGCTGGTGTACTCCGCCATGGTGCAACAGAACATCCAGAAGGATGACTGGCGCGCCGAATTTCTGTTGCACCCCAAGGACACCATCAGTGCCGACCTCTGGAAAGCGGAGCTGCAACTGGACCCCACCAGCTACATCCAGGCCTTGGTGGGCGATGACTCCTTGGGCACCTTCGCCAAGTTGGAGCTGAACGGCAAGCTCAGCATCGACAAGGCCATGCCCGATCTGGGGCACATGAAGTTCCGGGACATCCACTTCAACCACCTCACCTTCCAGACCAAGGCGCCGTACACCAATGCGGATGAAGACGCCACCTTCTCCTTCGCCAGTCCGCAAAAATGGCTCGGCGGCGAGGCTGAAGGGGGGGATACGGGCGATGACGGCACCGGGGACGGGGAGCGCAAGGCCGGCGGTTTCCCCGTGACCATCACCAAAGTGGAACTCACCCGCCGAAATCCCGATGGCATGCCGCTGGCGGGCCTCGCCTTCGACATCAACCTCAACCTTACCGGTGATGAAAATGTGTTCGCCGCCACCACGCGCATCGCCGTGCTGGGCGAACTGAACACCGAGGCCATGCACCACTGGGGCTACCATGACCTGGAGCTGGATTCCATCGGCGTTGCCGGTGACGTGGGCGTGGTGAAGGTGCGCGGGGGGCTGCGCTTCTACAACGGCGACGGCACCTACGGCGACGGGATCAAAGGCTTGCTGCGCGCGGAGTTCATGAAGGGCAAGTTGATCGTGCAGGCGGCGGGCCAATTCGGGAACAAGGATGGCAACCGCTACTGGTTCGTGGATTCGCAAGTGGCCTACGAATCGGGCATCAGCGTGTATCCAGGCTTCACCATTTACGGCTTCGGCGGCGGTGCCTGGTACCACATGCGGCGCAACAGCCCCCTGCCCGACGCACAAACGTTGGTGATGCGGGACACCACGGCCGCAACGGATGAGCCGCCCGGGTTCAGCCTGTCCAACGTTTCCTACCTGCCGGACGCGGGCACGTATTTCGGGTTCCAGGGCACCATGCTCTTCGGCAATCCGGGCGGCGGGCAGGCCTACAACGCGGATGTGGCGGTGGGCGCGGAGCTCTCCAGCACCGGCGGCGTGTCCCGGATCTTCCTGGACGGCAACGTGTACTTCATGACCAAGAAGAACGAGCGCTACTCGGTACCCGTGCATGGTGCGGCGCACCTGGAGTTTGATTACCCGAATGAAGTGTTCACCGCCAACTTCGACGTGTTCATCAACATCAAGAACGGCCTGGTGAAGGGATCCGGGGCGAACGACCTGGCCGGGCGCGTGAACCTGTTGATCTCCGACAACGACTGGCACCTCTTCGCCGGCACACCGCAAGTGCCCATCGGGCTGAAGTTCGCCGGGCTGTTCAATACATCCTCCTACTTCATGATCGGCAAGAACCTGCCGCAAGTGATGCCTCCTGATTCCCAAATAACAAGACTCCTTGGCATCTCAGCGGAGAGCCTCTCCAACGGACGGCCCGACCTGAGCGGCGGATTGAACGGCTTTGCGTTCGGCTCGCGCATGTCGCTTGCCGACACGCTCAAGTTCCTGCTGCTCAAGTTCCGCTTGGCCGCCGGCTTAGGCTGCGACATTTCGTTGCTCGACCATGGCACCCAATCCTGTGCTGGCATGGACCCCGGCGAGGTGATGGGCGTGAACGGCTGGTACGCTTCCGGGCAGTTGTTCGGCTACTTCTCGGGGGAGGTGAGCCTCTACGTGGACGTCTGGGTGTTCGACGGGGAGATCGATATATGCGGCATCAGCGCGGCCGTGCTGTTGCAGGGCGGCCTGCCCAACCCCTCGTGGATGACGGGCAATGTGGGCGGCAGCTATGACATACTCGGGGGCATGGTGAGCGGCGACTTCACGTTCCCCATGGAGATCGGCACGCCGTGCTCGCCGCCCAACGACGGCCTGCTTTCGGGCTTGAACCCCATCGGCGACCTCGCGCCGCACAACGGCGCCTACAACGTGGACTGCGGCGTGAACCCCGAGGCGGCACTGAACATGCGGGTGAACGAAGCCTTCAACGTGTATGAGATATTGCCCAACGGCGACCGGAAGCTGCACACCTTCCGCCTCACTGTTGACAAGTTCGAGCTGAAGGAAGGGGCCAATGTGGTGACCACCACCATGAACACAAGCAGTGCCAAGGACCACGTGATGCTGGTGCCGAACGCCTTCCTGAAGGCCATGACACAGCACAGCGTTTCCATTCGTGTGAAGGCCGAGGAGAAGAACCTGAACACCAATGCGTGGGCACCTGCCCTGAAGAATGGCCAGCCCGTGACCTGGGAACAGACCAACACCTTCACCACCGGCCCCGAGCCCAACACCGTGGACCCCAACTACGTGAACTACACCTATCCGTTCACCAACCAGCGCAACTTCCTGCAGGGGGAATGCGGCCGGGGCATGATCGAGATCCGCCAGGACATGACGGGCATGGCACTCTTTGATCCAACACCCGAACCCAACAAGGTCCGCTCCTTCAAGATGCTGTTTACACCCACCCTGGGGGGAGCGACACAGGAAGCGGTGGCGGAGATATACGGCGGCACGCCCATGCGCATCTACTTCACCATTCCAGCACTGAGCAACCACACCATCTACACGTGCCAGCTCATCTCACGCGATTCCCTGCTGCAAACCAACACAGGCCCGCTGGGCTATGTCGGCGTCAATATGCATGGAATGATGATGCAGATGGCCCAAGTGAACACCACCACCACCAGCCAGTTCAACAACACGGTGAACGTACACTGGCGCAGGATCCAAGGCTACACCCTGCGCAGCTATGAGCACCTGCTGTACACCTTCCATTTCGGCACCTCACAGTACAACACGCTGGATGAAAAGGTCGCTGCCATGCAGACCACGACCACCTTCCGCAGCGCACCCAACGCACCGGAGCTGGAAACCTTGTCGCCGGGATTCACCGGTGAGCGGTTCGATGCCGTGGACATCCACGGCTACCACTACGGCCAGCCGGGCTATGCCGGCGGTGACATCATGCCGCTGGTGTACCTCACCGACCCGCGCACGGACAACTGGTCCGTCAATTGGAACCAACCGTTGATCTACGACTATTACAGTGCCGTGGTGAACTCCGGGAACTACTACACCGGCATGCGGTTGATCCGCGGGTATTGGACCTATTCATTTCCCACATTGACCTGGCATGACACCTACCAGGGCATTCCGCCGGTGAACACGGTGTTCTTCGAGAACAACGGTCCTGAAGCCAGCTTGCTGGGCACACAAGAGACCACACCGGTCTATACGAGCACGGTGTACGGTGGAACATCGGGCGGAATACTGACCGACGGTGGACCTTCCGCCGATGTGGTCCTGCGGGTGGAGACCGCCCTGCAGGTACGGGCTGATTATTTGCGCATGCAAACGATCACCTCGGACATCATTTCTCATTATGGATCACCTTTCTACGGGGAATCCTTCATCGGGGAGCCTGTGCGCACGTACATGCGCAACTTCCTCAACTCCACCTACTGGCGGATGTACACCGGCAACTACCAGGCGCAGTTCCACTTCCGCAACCCGCCGAGCTGCCCAGGTGTGATCCTGATGCAGGCGCCCGGCAACCCCGGCACCAACACCGCTCCGCTGCCCGGTGCCGCCACCTACTACCACTCCACGGGCACCGCGCCTTTCATCGTGGTCGTGTACTACTGGCCCTTCTGATCCCAACACCATGCACCCCCTCCGCACGCTTCTGATCCTGCTCATGCCGGGCTGTACCGCGCTGAGCCTGTATGCCCAAGGATTGAACCTGGCCGCACGCAACACACGCGACTCCGTGGTGCTGCGCTGGGCGCCTGCCCGCACGGTGGATTGGGAGCGCGGCAACCGCTTCGGCTACAAAGTGGAGCGCTTTGTCATCGACCCGCAAAAGAAGGAGAAACCCATCGCCAAGCGCATCAGTCCGGACACCCTGCGCACATGGTCCCTCGACATGTTCAAGACCAGGTTCCCGGCCAACCACCCTTATGCTCCCGCCGTGGCCCAGGCCGTGTACGGAAAGACGTTCACGATCAATTCCGCCACGTCCGACATGGGCGCCGTTGCCCAAGCGGACAATGAATTGCGGATGCGCCACACCATTGCCCTGGTCTTTGCCGACCTCGATGCCCGGGTCGCCGATGCGCTGGGCCTGCGCTGGGTGGACCGCGATGTGGATTCAACCGGCATTTACTTGTACCGCGTGATCTCCTTGTACCCCGAAGCGCGCGACACGGCGATCCTTGCCGTGAACCGCCACTTGGGCCCGGACCAAGTGCCGGCACCACCGGCGCCCACGGCATCGGAGAAAGAACGGAGCGTGGAACTGCGTTGGCCTACGGGCAAGGGAGCCACCGCATTCACGGCCTACTGGATCGAACGGAGTGAAGGAGCCGCTGAATGGAAACGCTTGAACGCCACCCCCTACATGCAAGCGGGCAACAAAGGCAGATCCGCAGCGGAAGTTTTCTATACCGATACCACGGCGGGCTACTACCACCCGTTCCAATACAGGGTGCGGGGCATCACGGCTTTCGGCGAAACGAGTGTGCCGTCTGCAACGGTAACTGCCATGGGCCGCGACCGCACGCCGCCGCCCAACCCGATGATGCAGGGCGTGAAGGATGAAGGTGGGAAGCTTGTGGTGCATTGGGACCAACCGGCAGGTGCGGCGGACCTGAAGGGGTTCCGTGTGGAGAAAGCCCCCACGGCCCAAGGGCGCTTCGTTCCCCTGCACACCGGGCTGCTGCCATCCACGGCGCGTGCGTTCACGGATACGTCAACTTTCCTCCTTGCCGAGAACCACTACTTGGTGTACGCCGTGGACACCGCCGGAAACGAGGCGGCATCCATGGGCGGCTATGGCTTCCTCTCTGATACCATTGCGCCAGCGCCTCCCACCGGCCTGGTGGGTGTGATCGATACCAACGGCGTGGTCACCTTGCGGTGGCGCATGGGCCGGGAGCCGGACCTGAGCGGCTACCGCGTGTTCATGGCCAATGCGCCGGACCATGAGTTCACCAACCTTAGTCCCGCGCCGTTCGCGGACACCACGTGGAGAGACACCATCACGCTGCAAACGCTGACCAAGCAGATCTGCTACCGTGTGGTGGCGGTGGACCGCAACTTCAACCACAGCGGGATGAGCGGCGTGCTCACCTTGAAGAAGCCTGACATCATCCCGCCGGTGGCCCCGGTGTTCGCGGATTATGCGGTCACGGACAGCACGGTTACCTTGAAGTTCGTGCCCAGCAGCAGTCCGGACGTCCAGCGCTATTCCTTGTACAGAAAGCCCCAACAGTCCGGCGGCATGCAAAAGGTGGCCGAGTGGACGGCGGCGCAAGCATGGAACAGCTATACGGACACTTCCGTTGCCGGGCCGGAATTCTACAGCTACAAATTGGAAGTGACGGACAGTGCAGGCAACGAGGCCAGCAGCCCGGCGGAAGTGGCCGTGCAAGTGCCCCGGCGCAATGCGAGGGCAGCTCTTCAAAACATCACGGCGCGCTATGATGCCGGTAAGAAGATGATGGCACTTGCCTGGGCCGCACCTGCACGCGCAGTACACCACTTCGTGATCTACCGCAGCAAGAACGGAGGCGCGCCTTCCACCATCGGCCATGCAGCCGGAACCACTACGTATTCCGACCATGGGCTGACCGGCGCAGGCCGCTATGTCTACCTCTTGAAAGCCGTGTTTGCCGACGGTGGTGAATCCCGCTTGGTGGAGAGCGGGGGAGTGGACGTGCCTTGAGACGGGGCCATAGGAATTGGCCTGAAGTGAAGAAGTGAGGAAGCGAGGAAGCGAGGAAGTGAAGAGGTGAGGAAGTGAAGAGGTGAAGCAGGGCACCTCCTGGTCCTTCTTCACTTCTTCACTTCTTCTCCTCTTCTCCTCATTTCTGCATTCCAGTAATTCAAGCGGCATACCACCAACGTGTTATTGATACGGCTTTTCCGTAGTGGGTACTTCGCATCGGAAACAGCAAGAACAGTTGGTCTGTACCGCGAAACAAAACCCATCCAACGCCCGCGCCGGGCCAAGGCGCAAACAGCATGAAAAGTTCCACATTGATGATCATGGCCCTCCTGTTCGGGGGACCGCTTGCGGCCCAACAGGTGGTCTGTGCCGCCGGGCAGGAGCATGCCAACGCCGACCGGTCCATCACCTATACCCTGGGTGAACCCGTGATCACCACGGTGGCCGGGTCTTCCGCAACACTTACCCAGGGCTTCAACCAGCCGTGGGCGATGATCACCTCCGCTGTGGAGGAAACCGAAGGGGAGGTCATCCTTGTTTACCCCAATCCAACGCGGCACGAGCTGTACGTGAACAACCCGGCGCACAGGGAAGGAGACCGCTTCCGGTTGCTGAACGCTGCCGGGGCACTGGTACTGGACGGGGATGCCACCGGGCGCATCACCACACTGGACATGGAAGGCTATGCGACAGGTGGTTACCTGCTGCAGTTGTACAGCCCCGAAAAGAAAACCCTGCGAACCTTCAAAATTTCCGTAACCCGCTGAACCCCTTTCCCGCCAAGGCAATGGCGGACAACCCATGAAAAAGCTAAGCACCCTTCTGTTTGCCGCAGTTCTGGCGGCTCACGTGTTGGCCCAAGTGCCGCAACAGATCGCCTACCAGGCCATTCTGAGGGACAATGCCGGCACCGTACAGGCCAACACCACCAGTGACCTGGGCATTGCAATTGTGCAAGGAAGCCCTTCCGGCACGGTGGTCTATGAGGAAACGCACAACGTCACCAGCAATGGATTTGGCCTGGTGAACGTGAACATCGGCGCAGGCACCGTGATCTCCGGCACGTTCGCGGGCATTGATTGGGCGTCCGGCCCGTACTTCGTGCGCACCAGCTTGGACGGCAC
>JAFDZG010000194.1 GCA_018267065.1 Bacteroidota bacterium | reverse complement strand
GGCGTGGGCCAGTTGCGCCATTGGTATCCGTACACGGGCCCCAGGTTGCCCTGGGCGTCGGCCCATTCGTCCCAGATCTTCACCCCGTTTTCCTGCAGGTACTTGATGTTGGTATCGCCTTGCAGGAACCAGAGCAGCTCGTGGATGATGCTCTTTACGTGCAGCTTCTTGGTGGTAAGCAGCGGAAAGCCGTCGGCCAGGTTGAAGCGCATCTGGTAGCCGAAGCAGCTCAGCGTGCCGGTGCCGGTGCGGTCCGCTTTGCGCACGCCATTGTTCAGGATGTGGCGGAGCAGGTGCTGGTATTGTTCCATCGCGCTGCAAATTTATCCGGTCCAAGAGAGGCTGGCGCGGGGAAGTGGAGGTGTTTTCCACATCACGCGCCTTCCTTGGCCTGCGCCGGTTTCCGGAGGCCGGGCACGGAAGCGATCAGCCGGTCCTTCATCCGTTGATAGAAAGGCGTGGTGTCGATGCCGTGCGCAATGATGGAGGCGATCATGGCGGCGTACATCAGTTGGAGGATGGCGCTGTGGCGGTCGGTCATCTCCAGGATGATGATGGCGCTGGTGAAGGGCGATCGCGTGATGCCTGTGAGGAAGGCGCACATGCCGCCGAGCACCAGGATGTTCAGCTGGCCGCGGTCCACGCCGAACCAATGGCCGAAGAGCCCGCCGATGGCCGCGCCGGAACTGAGCGCCGGCCCGAAAAGCATGCCTCCTGCCCCACTTCCGGTGGAAATGATGGAACCCACCAAGCGCCCCGCGACATCCTGCACGGTGGGCACCGGCGCCGCACCGAAGAGGTACTGGTCCATCAGGGCCTCACCGCTGCCCAGGGCCATGGGGCCGAAGGCATGCACGGTACATGCAAACACAAAGGCGCACAGCAGCACAAAGGCCCCCTGAAGCACTTTTCCGCGGAACAGGCGGCGCACCTTGTCCAAGAGCAGCACGGCCTTGCCGCTCAGCACGCCCGCCGCGCCGGCCACCGCGCTGATGGCCAAGAGCGTGTACATGAACGAGGGGCCCACACGCTCCAACTTCGGGTAGCCCAGCAACAGGTACGGCCCCAGCAGCCATTGTGCCGTCATGCCGCTGATGATCACCGAGCTGAGCACGGCGGTGCGGAACTTGCCGATGTGGCTGCGCGTGAGCTCTTCCATGGCGAAGACGATGCCGCCGAGCGGCGTGTTGAAGGCTGCACTCAGGCCCGCCGCGCCACCGGTCACCATCATGATGCGGCGGCTCACCTTGGGCCAGAAGGGCGGCAACAGTTTATGCACCACGCGGTACACGCTGCCGGCGATCTGCAGGATGGGGCCTTCGCGCCCAATGGCCGCGCCGCCTGCGGCCAGCGACATGGTGGTGGCGATGCGCACCAGGATGATGCGCACGTTGAGGAAGCGCCAGCTGCCGTCGTGTTTCTCCTCGTCATCGGCCACTTCGGCGGCGGCGATCAACTGCGGCACGCCGCTGCCCGCCGCCATGGGCGAGAAACGGCGCACCAGCCACCACGCCAGCAGGAAGGTGAGCGGCGCGGTGATGAAGATCCAGGAGGGATGCGCGGTGATCAGCTCACGGTTGCGCTCGCCCGTCCAAACAAATAGCTTGGTGAAGCCCACCGCCACCAAGGCCGTGGCCACCGCCGCCACTTGGTAGGGCAAGGCCAGCATCCACAGGTCCTTGATGTGCCCGCCCACCGAGGAGGCGCGCAGGCGGAACGGACGGATGCGCAACGCCTTGCGCACTTTGCGCCAAAGGCCGCCTTTTGCCAGTTCGGTTTTCCCCGGTTTCACGCCGCAAGGATAGTGCGGTACGTGGGCCGGTTCCGGCGTATGTTCAGGCGTTCTTCAACAGCCCATTGCGGATCCGCTTCCCGCTTTCCCCCTTACATCAAGATCCCCGCGATCGTGGCGCTCATGTAGCTCGCAAGCGTTCCGCAGAGCAATGCCTTCAAGCCCAAGCGCGCCAGGTCGCCGCGCCGTTCCGGGGCCAGTTCGCCGATGCCGCCTATCTGCATGCCCACGCTGCTGAAGTTGGCAAATCCGCAGATGGCGATGGAGACGATCAAAAGGCCCTTTTCGGTCACCACGGGCGTGCTGTGCGAGGTGAGGTTCATGAAGGCCACGAACTCGTTGATGGTGAGCTTTTGGCCCAGCAGGGTGGCCACATTGGCAACGTCCGCGGCGGGCACGCCCATGGCCCAGGCCATGGGGTAAAAGATCTTTCCGAAGATCCAGTCCAGCGAAAGGTTCAAGTCCGTGCTGAACAGGTGGCCGATCTTCACCAAGCCGTAGTCCACCAGGGCGATCAGGGCAATGAAGCCGATGAGCATGGCGATCACGTTCATGGCGATGCGGAAGCCGTCGCCCGCGCCGTGGCTGATGGCGTCCACGGTGTTGATGTAAGGGCTCTTCACCTCCAGCTTCACCTTGCCCATGGTCTGGCTTTCCTCGGTTTCCGGCCACACGATCTTGCTGATCACCAGTGCGCCCGGCGCGGCCATCAGGCTGGCGGCGATCAGCTTCGGGGCCAAGTCCATGCCGGCCTGCGCGCCCATGGCCACATACACCACCAGGATGCTGCCCGCGATGCAGGCCAAGCTGCCGCTCATGCTGGCCAACAGCTCGCTGCGCGTCATGCCCGCGAGGTAGGGGCGGATCATCACTTGCGCTTCCACCTGGCCCACAAAGGCGCTGGCGGCGTTGCTCAGGGCCTCGGCGCCACTTACGCGCATCACCCAGTTCATGGCCTTGGCGATCACCGACACAATGTGCTGCATGATGCCCACGTGGTACAGGATGGCCACGATGATGCACACCAAAATAATGGTGGCCGTGATGTTGAAGGCGAACACGAAGCCGCCCTGCGTGTAGTTGGCGATGGACCCGTCAGGCTGCACGCTGGCAATGCCCCCGTACACGAAGGCCGCGCCTTGCCGCGCGAACTGCTCGATCTTCTGCATGCCGTGGCCCATGCCCTGGAAGAAGCGCGTTACAGGCGGGATCTTCAGCACCAGCACGGCGATGAGCAATTGCAGTCCAAGCCCGCTGAGCACGGTGCGGTAGTTGATCCGCTTGCGGTTGTTGCTGGCTAAAAAGGCGATGCCCAGGATGAGGGCCACGCCGATGAGTCCTTGGAATCGCTCCATGCAGTGGGTGGATGGGCGGTCAATGTAGGGGGAAATTCAATTTGCGGATGCAGCTGGGAGGGTGCGAGGGTGGGAGGGTGCGAGAGTGC
>JAFDZG010000193.1 GCA_018267065.1 Bacteroidota bacterium | reverse complement strand
TGGTGTGGGGGGCGTTGCGGGAACTGGCGGAGGGTTGTTAGTTGTTGGTTGTTCGTTTGTCAGGCTTTCACGCGGC
This sequence comes from Bacteroidota bacterium, assembly GCA_018267065.1. Taxonomy (GTDB): domain Bacteria; phylum Bacteroidota; class Bacteroidia; order Flavobacteriales_F; family PHOS-HE28; genus PHOS-HE28. The sequence goes on along the minus strand of JAFDZG010000193.1, from coordinate 3,740 downwards.
AAACAACATCAACTAACAACTGGCAACTGCGTCCTGATTGGCCACCTCGCTCATGAACTTCAGGTGCGCCAGTCCGCTATGTTATTTACGCCACAGTAACCGGTTCAGGCCCATAGGAACCAGTACAACAGCCCCCAAGCAGCGATGAACATACCTCCCAAGGCAAGCGTTCCCTTGTGCTCCATTAGATCACGCTTCACCAACAAGCGATAGAGCGCCCAACCGACGAAAAGGGCCAGGATCCCAATGACCATGGCAATCCGTCCCATTCCTGCGTTTCGCGTTTGGTCGCGTGTGTTGGTTCAATTGGCCACTTCGCTCATGAACTTCAGGCGCACCAGGCGGAGTTCCTCCTCGCTGTAGCTGCCGTCGAATTCCTTGAGCGCTTCTTCCAGGTCATCGGATTCCGCATCGCGGAAGTAATCCATGATCTCTTCCTGGGCATCATCATCCAGCTTGTCCTCCAGGTAGTAGTTGATGTCTAAGCGGGTGCCGCTGCTCACGATGGTCTCCATCTCCTCCAGCAGCGCATCCATGCTCAAGCCCTTTGATTTGGCGATGGATTCCAGCGCCAGGCGCTTGTCGATGTTCTGGATGATGTGCACCTTGTTGGAGCTCTTCTTGGCCACGGAGCGCACCACCACGGAATCGTCCACGCGCTCGATCTCATTTTCCTCCACGTATTCCGCGATCAGGTCCACAAAGGGCTTTCCGAATTTCTGTGCCTTGCCGGCGCCAACGCCGGTGATCTGGGTCAATTCATCCAGCGTTACCGGATAGCGCACCGTCATTTCCTCCAGGGAGGGGTCTTGGAAAATGACGTACGGCGCCAATTTGTTCTTCTTGGCCACGGTGTGCCGCAGGTCGCGGAGCATGGCCATCAACTTTTCATCCGCGGCACCGCCTCCCTTTCCGTTCACGGTGATGTCATCATCCCCGGAATCATCGGTGATGTACTCGCGTTCCTTGGCGAAGGTGATGGAAACCGGCTTCTTGAGGAACTTCTTTCCTTCTTCGGTGAGGCTGAGGTTGCCGTAGCTCTCAATGTCCTTGTGCAGGAAGCCGCCCACGTTGGCTTGGCGGATAACGGCCATCCAGTGTTGCCCGTCGCGCTCGCCGCCGGAGCCGTAGGCTTTCAGCTTGTCGCCCTTGTAGTTCTTGATCTCGCTGGTCTCCGTGCCGGTGAGCAGGTCGCAGATGAATTTGGCGCGGTGGCGTTCCTTGCTCTCCTTCACCGCTGCAAGCACCAGGGCCAGGTCGTTCTTCGCCTCGAAGTATTCCTTGGGGTTGGTGCAATTGTCGCACGCCCCGCAATTGTCGCCCGGCAGGTTTTCGCCGAAATAATGGAGCAGGTACTTGCGCCGGCACATGCTGGTCTCGGCGTAGCTCACGGTATCCGCGAGCAACTGCTTGCCGATCTCCTGCTCAGCCACGGGCTTGCCCTGCAGGAATTTTTCCAGCTTTTCAATGTCCTTGTAGCTGTAGAAGGTGACGCATTTGCCTTCGCCACCGTCGCGCCCGGCCCGTCCGGTTTCCTGGTAATAGCTCTCTAAGCTCTTGGGGATGTCGTGGTGGATCACGAAGCGCACATCGGGCTTGTCAATGCCCATGCCGAAGGCGATGGTGGCCACGATCACGTCCACATCTTCCATCAGGAAACGGTCCTGGTGGCTGGCGCGCTGGGCGGCGTCCATGCCGGCGTGGTAGGGCAGGGCCTTGATGCCGTTCACGGTAAGCGTCTCGGCAATTTCCTCCACCTTCTTCCGGCTCAGGCAGTAAATAATGCCGCTGCGGCCGGCATGCTGTTTCACGAAGCGGATGATCTCGCGGGCCACGTCCTTCTTGGGGCGCACCTCGTAGAAGAGGTTGGGCCTGTTGAAGGAGGCTTTGAAGACGTTGGCGCCCGGGATGTCGAGGTTCTTCAGGATGTCCTCCTGCACCTTTTCGGTGGCGGTGGCCGTGAGGGCGATCATGGGCACGCGCTTGATCTCGTTGAAGATGGTGCGCAGGCGGCGGTACTCGGGCCGGAAGTCATGGCCCCATTCACTGATGCAGTGGGCTTCGTCAATGGCGAAGAAGCTGATCTTGATATCGCTGAGGAACTCCACGTTTTCCTTCTTGGTGAGGGACTCCGGTGCCACGTACAGCAGCTTGGTGATGCCTGCCCGGATGTCCTCCTTCACTTGGGCGGCCTCATTGCGGGTCAGGGAGCTGTTCAGGAAGTGGGCCACCCCATTTTCACCGCCGAAGCCGCGAAGGAGGTCCACTTGGTTTTTCATCAGGGCGATCAGCGGGCTCACCACGATGGCGGTACCCTCGCACATCAGGGCCGGGAGCTGGTAGCAAAGGCTCTTGCCCCCGCCGGTGGGCATGATCACGAACGTGTCCTTGCGGTCCAGGACACTTTGCACGATTTTCTCCTGTTCACCCTTGAACTTGGTGAATCCGAAAAATTCCTCCAAGGCTTCCTTGGGAGAGAGGTCTACGTTGGTCATCTGCATGATATGCGGCGGGGAGCGCGCCTGAATGGATTGATCGCTTAAAAGTAGGGCGATCCGGGGAAACCATGGGCCCAAGTTTGGATCTCTTTGGAAACCCTACCGCCTTTTTTGCGGAAATCCCCCGGTGGCCGTTGAGAACCCTTGGCTGCGGCAGGCCGCTGCGCGGGCGTGCTTCTATCTTTGGCGCGGCCTTCTTTGGCCGAAGGTGTATGGCGGAACCAAGGAAGGAGCTTACGTTCCTGGAGCATTTGGAGGAGCTGCGCTGGACGCTGGTGCGGTCGGCGGCGGCCATCGTCATCTTCACTATTGTGGCCTTCCTGTACAAGGACTTGGTGTTCGACACGTTGATCCTGGCGCCCCAAAGGCCGGATTTCATCACCTACCGCATCTTCTGCCACATCGCGCAGCGGTTCGGCCTGGACCAGTCCTTCTGCGCGGACAGTACCGGGTTCACCCTGATGAACACCTCCATGGGCGGGCAGTTCATGGTACACATCATGGTCTCCTTTTCCATGGGGATCATTCTGGCCTTTCCGTACGTGCTGTGGGAGTTGTGGCGCTTTATCAAGCCGGGCTTGGGCGGCAAGGAGCGGGGCTCCGTGCGGGGCGTGGTGTTCTTCGCCAGCCTGCTGTTCCTGCTCGGCGTGGCCTTCGGCTACTACGTGCTGGCGCCGATGAGCATCCAGTTCCTGGGTACCTACAAAGTGAGCGACTCCGTGCCCAACATGGTGGACCTCAACAGCTACATTGGCACCATCACCTCCCTTACCCTGTGGACCGGCGTAGTGTTCGAGCTGCCCATGGTGGTGGTGTTTTTGGCGCGCGTGGGCCTTGTTGGCCCGAAGTTCCTGAGCACTTACCGGCGCCATGCCTACGTGGTGATCCTGTTCATCGGGGCCATCATCACCCCGCCCGACGTTACGAGCCAGTTGCTTGTTTCCATCCCGCTGATGGGCCTTTACGAGATGAGCATCCTCCTTGCGGCCCGCACGGAGAAGAAGCGGCTTCGCGCACAAGCAGCTGAAACCGGAACGCCGCACCCATGAAGCACTACCGGCGCCTGATGCGTTCCGCATGCGCGGCATTGGCCGGGGCGGTGGCGGCACCGGTGCTCATGGCGCAAACAACGCGCATCACCGGGGTGGTAACGGACGCCGGTACCGGGGAGCCGCTTCCGTTCGTCAACATCAGCTTCACGGACAGCAGGGTGGGCACCAACTCGGACATTGACGGGAGCTA
>JAFDZG010000192.1 GCA_018267065.1 Bacteroidota bacterium | reverse complement strand
GGCGGGGAGCTGCCCATTATGCCCACGCTTCGCTACACGGACGACGCACTGCGGCAGTTCTTCGCCACCGCGCGCACCATGCCCTGGTTCGCCAATACGCTCTTTGTCATCACCGCCGACCATACCGCCGACCTGCTGCGTAACGGCGAAACCAACGGCTCCGCATTTGACCATTGGATCCCCCTGTTTTACTACATGCCTGCACGGCTCGCACCGCATGCCAGCACGCGCGTTACCCAGCAGATCGACATCCTGCCCACCGTGCTGGACATGATGGGCTATTCCAAGCCGTTCTTCGCCTTTGGCAGCAGCGTGCTGCGCAATGAGCGCATGCCCGCCGCCGTGTGCAGGAGCGGCAGCACCTGGCTGATCACTTCGGACAGCTGCCAGTTGCGGTCGGATGGCAAGAAGGTTCTGTGGTCCGCAGCGCCGCGGGGCGGAACGCCTCCCGCGGACAGTTGCGCCGCTAAAACCCTGCCCGTGCTGCAGGCCGCCGTGCAGCAGTACAACAATGCCTTGGTCCACCACGAAATGACCTGGAAGGGCCAATGAAAACTGTTGTGGTCATCAATCCCCGATCAGGGAAAGGGCGCGCCGAAAGCCTGCGCAACATGGCCGAAAGCATAGCGAAAGAGCACGGCCACCAAGGCACGGTGCATACCATTGCCGCACCGGGTGATGGAACACGCTTCGCCCAAGAAGCCGTGGCATCCGGGGCGCAGCGCGTGATCTCCATTGGCGGCGATGGAACACTGAACGCAGTTGCCGCGGGCTTGGCCGGAACAGCGGTGAGCTTGGGCGTGGTGCCCATGGGCAGCGGCAACGGGTACGCCCGTTCATTGCACTTGCCCAAGGAACCGGCCGCCGCGCTTCAGTTTGCTTTCACCGGCACCGCCGCCCCGATGGACGTGTGCTACCTCAACGACCGGCTATTTCTTGGCACGGCCGGCATCGGCTTTGATGCCCGCGTGGCTTGGGAGTTTGATCGGAGCAGGGGCCGCGGCCTATGGAACTACGCCCGCCTGATCATAAAGCATGTGCTCGGTGCCAAGCCGATGCGCACGGTGACCAAGGCCAACAACCAGACCCGCGAGGACAACGTGCTGATGCTGGTGTTCTGCAACACCCGCGAGTTTGGCAACGGCGCGCTGATCAGCCCCGGCTCGCGCCCGGACGACGGCTTGGCCGAACTCCGCATCGTTGCCAAACCGCCGATCCTGCCCATGCTCACGGCCTTCGCGCGCATGTACACCGGCCGCATCGACGGCAGCCCCTACATAACCAACCTCGCCACCGACCGTGCCACCGTGCACCAGGACGGCACCATCGCCCACTTGGACGGCGAACCCGTGGAGATCGGGCATGAGATCCAATTCCGGGTGGAACCCAAGCGGCTGTGGGTGGTGGCTTGAAGCCGCCAAGAATGCATTGCTTTTCATGTCTTGAAAGGGATATATTTGTCCCGTTCGTGCCACGAAATGAATTTCCGGGATTTTGAATCCGTATACGCGGAACGTCCTTGCTTTACCGTACGCGAGGTGGCATTGCGCTTCTCTGGGTTCGACGATCGGCAACTGCACTACTGGCAACAGAAAGGATGGGTAAGGCAACTCCGCCGCCCGTTCTATCGGCTCACTTCCCGGCCATGGACCCTGCACGAGCGGCAAGCCGTTGCGAACATGATCTATGCACCCTCCTACATTTCCCTGGAATCGGCGCTATCCCATTATGGATTCATCCCGGAGGGTGTATTCCACCTCACATCAGTCACGCCACGCCACACGCGTTCCTTTGAGATCAACGGGATCAAGCACGCCTACCGCAGCGTTCAGCCTTCCTGGTTCTTTGGCTACGTGATCACGGAACAAGATGATGTTCCCATGCGCATGGCTGAACCGGAAAAAGCACTGCTGGACATGCTCCACTTGAATGCAGGCTTGTGTACACCGGATGACTTTGAAGGGCTTCGACTTGATGCCACCGGGGTCAAGGAATCGATCAGGCCTTTGGTCTGGAAAGATTACGTGGCACTGTCAAAGAACAAGGCCTTGGTGGACCGCACAAGGACGTTTCAAAATTGGCTGCATGATCACACTGGCTGAAATCAAGAAGGCATACCCCAAGGAGCTTCTCATCCATGAAGGTTTCCTGCTGCGCGAGTACCTCCAGTACCGGATCCTGGGCATCATCTTCGCTTCGCCCTTCGCGCAAAAGCTGGTCTTTCTCGGCGGCACATGCCTGCGGATCGTGCATGGGAACCGCCGTTTCAGCGAGGACTTGGATTTTGACAACCTTGGCCTGACCAAACCGGAATTCGCCCAGGTGGGCGCGCTGGTGAAGCAGGAATTGGAGCGGGAGGGCTATACCGTAACGGCGGAGATGGCAGGCTTGAGCGCATTTCGTTGCCGTGTGCGGTTGCCGGGCCTGCTCTTTCATCACGGGCTCAGCGGCCACAAAGACCAAACCGTGTTGATCCAATTGGATACTGAACCACAGCGATACGACTATACACCGGAAACCTGGTTCATGGCCCGTTGGGATGTAAGACAGGATATCCGTTGTTGCCCATTGCCCTTGCTGCTCGCGCAGAAGTGCCATGCGGCCTTGGACCGCAAGCGCTCCAAGGGCCGGGATTTCTTCGATGTGGCCTACTTGATCAGCCTTCATGCAGAACCCGATATGCCTTACTTGCACAAAAAGCTTGGATTGAAGACCACCCAGGAACTCGCCCAAGCGTTGCTGGAACGGTGCGCCTCGTTGGATATGGATGCCCTGGCCAACGATGTGGGGAAATTCCTTTTTGACGCGAACGGAAGCCTCAGTGTCACCCGGTTCCCGCAGCTCATCAAGCAACACTGGCTGCGCCCATGACTAAAAAGGAAAAAGCCGCCTTCGTGCTGAAGACCTTGAACAAGCTCTATCCGCATCCCTCCATCCCATTGGACCACCAGGATGCCTACACTTTGCTGGTGGCCGTGGTGCTCAGTGCCCAATGCACGGACAAGAAAGTGAACGAGATCAGCCCGCTGCTTTTCGCCAAGGCGCGAACGCCCAAACAAATGGCCGCCTTGGACGTGGATGCGATCCGTGAGATCATCAAGCCTTGCGGGCTCTCACCCGCGAAAAGCAAGGCGCTGCACGGGCTGTCGGAGATCATCCTGGCCAAGCATGGCGGCAAGGTGCCGAACACCTTCGAAGCGCTGGAGGCCTTGCCGGGCGTGGGCCACAAAACGGCCAGCGTGGTGATGTCGCAGGCCTTTGGCGTACCGGCCTTCCCTGTTGACACGCACATCCACCGCTTGGCATGGCGCTGGGGCCTGAGCAACGGCAAGAACGTGGAGCAGACCGAGACCGACCTGAAACGCTTGTTCCCGCAGGAAACCTGGAACACGCTTCACTTGCAGATCATCTACTTTGGGCGGGAGCATTGCCCCGCCAAGGGCCATGATCCACGGAAATGCCCGATCTGCAAGGGAATCGGGAGGAAGGAGTTGTTCCGGGATTGAATGAATGGCGTTTGGTGAACAGGGCTGCCCACCGGTCACCTTTCACTGATCACCAACCAGCCGGTCCACCGCTCAGTTCAGCACCACATCCACCTGGCCCACCGGCGGCAGCTTCACCACTTTCAAGGCCTTGCTATAGCTGAGGATGGCTTTCAAAGTGGCTGGCTTGGGGCCTGCAAGGGCGGTCATTTCAGAACGGTTGCGGGAGGGTCTCCGAAGTGTAGAATGTGCCATGCGGTGGAATTTTGTTGAAGAACGGTACTCACCGACGACATATTGCACGACCGGGGAACACCTCCATCGAATACCCTGGAAACACGAACGCCGGCTTACGGGCCGACGTTCCTGGGGCAGGGTCCCTCGCGCGAAGGGATCAGGCCCTTTCAAGCTGCATGCCGTGCTGCTTGATCATTCTCCGCATGTTGATCAGGGCGTAGCGCATCCGCCCCAAGGCCGTGTTGATGCTCACTTCCGTGTGCTCGGCGATCTCCTTGAAGCTCATGCCCAAGTAGGTGCGCATCACCACCACTTCGCGCTGCTCCGGCGGCAGGTGGTCGATCAGCTTGCGCACATCCTCGTCGATCTGCGCGTTCACCAAGCGCTCCTCCACGTTCTTGCCGGGCTGTGCATGCGTGCCGAACACATCGTACTCCTCCGTGCTCCGCACCATGGGCATCTTCTTGTTCCGCCGGAAATGGTCGATCACCAAGTTGTGCGCAATGCGCATCACCCATGGCAGAAATTTGCCTTCCTCGTTGTAGTTGCCGGCTTTCAAGTGGTGCACCACCTTGATGAAGGCATCCTGGAACAGGTCCTCCGTTACCACTTTGTCCCGCACCATCAGGAAGATGTGCGACCAAACCTTCCGTTTGTGGCGGTGGAGCAGAACTTCAAAGGCGGACTCATCACCGCCTACATAGCGGTGCACGAGATCAACGTCTGGCAATGACTTGGACAGCATGACCTTTCCTGTTTATACCGAAGGGGGGTGAAGATCTCTTCGGGGAGTAGAGGTCTATGCGATGGGCTGTCCTTTTGGTTTTTTTGACTTTGCTGCCGGCTTCCCGGCGAACTAATCGAAGACGTTGCTCGTTGGTGAAACGTTGCCCCGGGTTGCCATATTGTGCAGCACGCCCCTTTGCGTCCGGAGCAAATATACATTTCTGCACTTCACCGGCTGCGACAGGCAGTAATTTTGCCGCCCCTTGTCCAGTCCAAGCCAACATATCGCCACGGGCCACCCTGCCGAAACGCCCCCCCGCAACGCGGACAACCGACGTCCGCGGGCCAGCGGAACCATCCATGTGGAAGGTGCCCGTGTGCACAACCTGAAGAACATCAGCGTGGACATCCCGCGCGGCAAGCTGGTGGTGTTCACCGGCCTCAGCGGCAGCGGCAAGAGTTCCTTGGCCTTCGACACGCTTTATGCCGAAGGCCAGCGCCGCTACGTGGTAAGCCTCAGCAGCTATGCACGGCAGTTTCTGGGGCGGCTGGAAAAACCCGACGTGGACCGCATCACCGGCATCAGCCCGGCCATCGCCATCGAGCAGAAGGTTATGGCCAGCAACCCGCGCAGCACCGTGGGCACCAGCACCGAGGTGTACGATCACCTCAAGCTGCTCTTCGCACGCGTGGGCCGCACCATCAGTCCGGTTTCCGGCCGCGAGGTGAAGCGCGACACCGTGGAAGACGTGGTGGCGGGGGCCAACACCTTCCCCAAGGACAGCACCGTGCTGCTGATGTGCCCGGTGCACCTTCCCGCCGGGCGTTCCCTGCGCGAACACCTGGACATCCTGCAACAGCAAGGTTTTGCGCGGGTCCATAGTGGCAAGGAGGTGCAGCGCATCGAAGACCTGCTCATCGCCAAGAAACTACCCGACGGACCGTGGAGCTTGGTGCTGGACCGCATCACCGCCGGGCCCGGCAACAGCGAAACCGAAAGCCGCGTGGCGGACAGTGCCGAAGCCGCCTTCTTTGAAGGGCAAGGCAGTTGCCTGCTGCTGGGGGAAGATGCCAGCGGCCAGCCGCGCACCATGGAATTCAGCGACCGCTTCGAGCTGGACGGCATCACCTTCGAGGAACCCTCGCCGAACCTCTTCAGCTTCAACGATCCCGTGGGCGCCTGTCCCCGTTGCGAGGGCTACGGCAACATCATCGGCATCGACCCGGAACTGGTGATCCCCGACAAAAACCTTTCGCTCTACGAGGATTGCGTGGCGCCTTGGCGCGGTGAGAAGCTCGGTGAATGGAAGGATGACTTCATCCGCACCTCAAGTGCGCATGATTTCCCCATTCACCGGCCCTACCGCGACCTCACCGAGGCCCAGCGCCACCTGCTGTGGAACGGTGCCAAAGGCGTGCATGGCATCGATGCTTTTTTCCAGTACTGCGAGCAGAAGAGCTACAAGATCCAGTACCGCGTGTTAGCCAGCCGCTACCGCGGAAAAACCGCCTGCACGCTCTGCCACGGCACCCGCCTGAAGCCCGAAGCCCGCCATGTGAAAGTGGCCGGAAACGACATCACCGAACTGACCCGCCTGCCAATAGCGGAGTGCTTGGCTTTCTTCAAGGAACTCAGCCTGCCCGCCAACGACCGCAAGATCGCCGAGCGCCTGCTGAAGGAGATCGTGAACCGCCTCACCTACCTCAACGAGGTGGGCGTGGGCTACCTCACCCTGGACCGCCGAAGCAACACCCTCAGCGGCGGTGAAACACAGCGGATCGACCTGGCCACCTCGCTGGGCAGCAGCCTGGTGGGCAGCATGTACATCCTTGATGAGCCCAGCATCGGCCTGCACCCGCGCGATACCCAGCGCCTGATCGCAGTGCTGAAGCAACTGCGCGACCTGGGCAATACGGTGATCGTGGTGGAGCACGATGAAGAGGTGATGCGCGCCGCCGACCACATCATTGACATGGGGCCGGAAGCCGGCACCCACGGCGGCGAAGTGGTCTTCAGCGGCACGCTGGACCAACTGGTGCAAAGCAATAGCCTCACGGCCCGCTACCTCACCGGACGCGAGAAGATCGAACGGCCCGTGCGACGCAGGCCCGTGAAGGACTGCATCGTTGTGAAAGGCGCGCGCGAGAACAACCTGAAGGGCATCGACGCGGCCTTCCCGCTGAACATGCTTACGGTGGTCACAGGCGTGAGCGGCAGCGGCAAGACCACCCTGGTGAAGCGCATCCTCTACCCCGCGCTGCGCCGCGAGCTGGAGGGAGGTGGCGGCGACAGGCCCGGCGAATTCAAGGAACTGGCCGGCGACATCCGTCGCATCCAAGCCGTGGAAATGGTGGACCAAAACCCCATTGGCCGCTCCTCACGCAGCAACCCCGTTACCTACGTGAAAGCCTGGGACGATGTCCGCCAACTATACAGTGAGCAGGAAACCTCCAAGGTGCGCGGCTACAGGCCCTCTTATTTCAGTTTTAATGTGGACGGCGGCCGCTGCGAGGTGTGCCAGGGCGAAGGCGAAGTGCACATCGAGATGCAGTTCATGGCTGACATCAGCCTGAAGTGCGAGGCCTGCCACGGAAAGCGCTTCAAGGAAGAGATCCTCGACGTGAAGTTCCACGGCATGGACGTGGCCGAGCTGCTGGACCTGACGGTGGATGATGCGTTGCAATTCTTCGGCGCCCATGCAGAGAAGCACGGCGCGGTGAAACGCATCGTGGAGAAGCTCCTGCCCTTGCAGGAAACCGGCCTGGGCTACGTGAAGCTCGGTCAAAGCAGCAGCACCCTCAGCGGCGGCGAGGCACAACGCATCAAGCTGTCCTCTTTCCTGGTGAAAGGCCACGAGGTGAAGCCCGCGTTGTTCATCTTCGACGAACCGACCACCGGCCTGCACTTCCACGACATTGCCAAATTGCTCAAAGCCTTGCAGGCCCTGATCGCCAACGGTCACAGCGTGCTGGTGATCGAGCACAACCAGGAAGTGATCGCCTGCGCCGACCACGTGATCGACCTGGGCCCGGAGGCGGGTGATGGCGGCGGGAACATCGTGTTCGAGGGCACGCCGGAGGAATTGGTGGCCAGCGGGAAGGGACACACTGCGCATTTTTTGAAGGGGGCGCTTTAATCGGGCGTGTCAAGCCTCATGCTCCGTATTGTCAGTGTGCCAAACTCATCCTGTTCCATCCTGTCCAAAAAATCCCCGCGCATCAAGGTCCGCCCGGCGAGACCTTGATGGAGCTATCAACTCATCCTGTACATCCTGTTCATCCTGTCCAATAAATCCCTTTGCATCTAAGTCTGATGCGCGAAACCCGGATGGGGTCCTATCCTGTACATCCTTTTCATCCTGTCCAAAAAGGCACTTCTTGCATCAAGGTCCGCCCTGCGAGACCTTGATGGAGCTATATCCCGTACATTCTGTCCAATAAATCCCCTCGCATCGAGGTCCGGTGCGCGAACCCTTGGTGGATCTGATCCGTCCAAATCGAACTTGGGTGCTTCCTCAACCGCGCCGCATCACTTTGCGGAACAGCTGCTTGCCCTGCACCATCACCTTCAGGCGGCGGCGGTGCAGCAGGATGCTCGCATCGTGCTCGGTGTAATCTTCCATGCGGCTGCCGTAGGTGTTCAGCACGGCGCTCAGCGTGAGCATGCCCACCACGGTGCCGTCTTCCACCACCACCACCGGCGTATGCGCCGGGGTCCGCGCTATCTCCGCAGCCGCCGTGCGCAGGTCATCATGTCCGCGCACCACGTTGGGCACCACCGCCATTTCCCCAATGCTGGCCTGGTGCTGGCCTTTGCGCAGATCGGCCACGCTTACCACGCCCTGGAAGGATTCATCCGCACTGGTAACGAACAAGTGCTCCACCTTCGGATCAATGGTGGAAAGCAGGTCCCCTACCAGTGTGCTCCCCGGCGCCACGGGCACGCGCCTGTCCATCACTTGCTCCACGGATACCAGTTCCAGTGGATCCGGTTCGTAGGAATCCGGGGCACGCACCCCGCGCCGTGCGATCTTCTCCGTCATGATGGTGTTCGTCATCAGAAAGTAGGATACCAAGTAAGAGGTGGCACAAGCGCCGAGCAACGGCAGCAGCGCCTCGATGCGGCCCGTGGTTTCCAGCGCGAACACCACGCTGGTGAGGAACGCCCGCGAAGCCCCTGCGAACATGGACGACATGCCCACCAGCACCGCCAGTGGAAGCACAATGCCAATGGAAGGAAAGAGCTGCTGTGCCAGCATGCCCAACAGGCAGCCGATCGCCCCACCGATGGTCATCATGGGTGCCAGGGTGCCGCCGGAAGTGCCGCTGCCCAGCGCGATGCCCCATGACAACAGTTTCAGCAAGGCCAAGCTGAGGATCAATTGCATGGTGGCCTGCCCGCTAAGCAGCTCGGTGATGTTCTCGTAGCCCACGCCCAGTGTGCGCGGCGCGTAGTAGCCGATGATGCCCACGAACAGCCCGCCAATGGCCGGCCACCACATCCAGTGAACCGGCAACTTCTCGAACATGTCCTCCACCCAATAGACTGCCTTGGTGATCACCAGTGACAACAGGCCGATCAGCAGGCCCATCACGCTGTACACGAACAACGCATGATTGCCCGGCAAGCCGATCGCGGGCATGGCGAACATGGGATCGCTGCCAAAGAGGAAATGGTGCATGGCCCCGCCGGTGATGCAGCCCATGGCCACCGGCACGATGGAACGGGGCGCAAACTCAAAGAGCAGCAGCTCAATGGCGAGGAAGATCGCTGCTATGGGGCTGCCGAAGATGGCGCTCATGCCGGCCGTGGCTCCTGCCGCCAGCAGGATCTTCCGCTCATTCGGCGAGATCCGCAGCAGCTGCCCCACCATGGAACCCAGCGCACCGCCCGTGGATATGATGGGGCCTTCAGCACCGAACGGCCCGCCGGAACCGATGCTGATGGCGGAAGAAATCGGTTTCAAATAAGTGATCGCCGGTTTGATCTTGCTCTGGTTGGTCAGGATCATCTCCATGGCCTCCGGGATGCCGTGGCCCCGGATGGCCTTGGACCCGTAGAGTGCCATGAGGCCCACCACCACACCGCCCAATGTGGGCACCAGCACAACCCACCAACCCAAGTTGTTGTGGCCGGGGGGCACGTAATCCAACGTGAACGTACCGTGGAAACACAGGTTGGTGATCAGGTCGATCAACATCACCATGCCCTTTGCCAGAAAACCAATGATCACCGCAGAGGCCACGGCCAGTGCCGTGATCCACAACAAGCGCCGCTTGTCCGTGCCGGCAGAGCCTTTTACATTGGCCTGCCGGAGAGCTGCATCAAGGGATAACGAAACAGGGATGCCTCCCGTCAACTTGCTGCTTTTTGCCATGAAGGGGGGCAAATGTATCCGCCATGGAATTTTTCCGTTCATGGCCACTACTCGCGACCGGCTCAGCGGATTTCCCCACAATTGGACTTCCAACGTGCACATGCGGTGCTCCACTTCGCATGGGTTTCCCACCTTTGCAACCTTGCGAATTGCCGAAATACATTGGCAAGCTTACCAATTGAACCATGGGCGAATTGAAGCACCGGCGAATTGAAATTGAAGCCTTGGCGAAATGCCTAATTGGCAAATTGGCAAATTGGCGAATTGGCGAATTGGCGAATTGAATTATTGAACAATTGGCAAATTGAACATGCCCATCGACCAGCACCAGATCCAGGCCCTCAGCCAGTTGGAGTTCCACGCCCGCCAAGTGGTGGAAGGCTTCCTCGCCGGACTGCACAAAAGCCCGTTCCACGGCTTCAGCGTGGAATTCGCGGAGCACCGGGCGTACAACCAGGGCGAAAGCACCCGCCACATCGACTGGAAGCTCTTTGCTCGCACCGACAAGCTGTTCACCAAACGCTATGAGGAGGAAACCAACCTGCGCTGCCAATTGGTGATCGATGCCAGCAGCAGCATGTACTACCCGCCAGCCAAAGACCGCAAGGCCGGGCAGTTCAACAAGATCGAGTTTGCCGTGCATGCGGCCGCTGCGCTCATCGCGTTGTTGCGCAAGCAGCGCGATGCCGTGGGCCTCACGGTGTTTGCCGATCAGGTGGAATTCAGCGAGCAGGCGCGCAGCAACGCCGTACATCTGCGCCACCTGATGGCCCAACTGGAACGGCTGCTTGCAACGGAAGCCCCGGCACAGAACCAACGTACCAGTGCCGTGGATGCCCTCAACGACATCGCACGCCGCACCCATCGCCGCTCCCTCGTCGTGATCTTCAGCGACATGATGGACAACAGCGCCCGCAGCGCCGAGCTCTTCGATGCCCTCCAGCACCTGCGCTACAACAAGCACGACGTGATCCTTTTCCACACCGTGGACCGCAAGCACGAGCTGGAACTGCAGTTGGAAGACCGTCCCTACACCTTCGTGGACCTGGAGAGCGGTGCCCAGGTGAAGGCCCATGCGGCCGAGGTACGCGATGCTTACAAAGCAGCCATGGCCGCCTACTGGCACGAGCTGAAGCTGAAGTGCGGCCAGTACCGCATTGAATTAGTGGAGGCCGACATCAATGCGGGGTTCGAGAATGTGTTACTGCAGTTTTTGCTGAAGCGGAGCAGGTTGTATTGAATAGCGCTCGGCCTGACCGGGAAAAATTCAAGGCTGTTGCCCATGTCCTTCTTCCTGCTATTTTTGCACCCGCTTCAGCAAAAGTTGAAGCCAATGGTTCGGTAGTTCAGCTGGTTAGAATGCCGCCCTGTCACGGCGGAGGTCGCGGGTTCGAGTCCCGTCCGGACCGCATAAAAGCCCCTTTAACGAGGGGCTTTTTCATGGCCGTCAGCGCAAGGTGCTTGCACCAACCCAGATTCCACCGGATTTTGGAATCCCCCACCTACCGTGCTAACTTC
>JAFDZG010000191.1 GCA_018267065.1 Bacteroidota bacterium | reverse complement strand
CCGGGCCAACGTGCGCAAGAACTTCGAGCTGCGCCACCGCATGGCCATCGAAACGCGCAACTACCTCAGCGCACAGCACTTCCTGGAAGTGGAAACGCCGGTGCTGATCAAGAGCACCCCCGAAGGCGCCCGCGACTTCGTGGTGCCCAGCCGCATGCACCAAGGCGAGTTCTACGCGCTGCCCCAAAGCCCCCAAACCTTCAAGCAACTGCTGATGGTGGCGGGCATGGACCGCTATTTCCAGATCGTGAAATGTTTCCGCGACGAGGACCTCCGTGCCGACCGCCAGCCGGAGTTCACCCAGATCGACTGCGAGATGGCCTTTGTGCAACAGGAGGACATCCTCCAGATGTTCGAGGGCCTGGCCAAGCACCTCTTCAAAACCGTGCTGGGCAAGGAGTTCAGCGCGCCCTTCCCGCGCATGACGTACGACGAAGCCATGCGCAACTATGGCTGCGACAAGCCCGACCTGCGGTTTGGCATGAAGTTCCAATACCTCACCCCCGGCCCCTCTCCCAAGGAGAGGGGGGAGGACCTCGCCAGGGGAAAAGGCTTCAAGGTCTTTGACGAGGCCGAATTGGTGGTGGGCATCAACGCAGAAGGTTGCGCGGGCTGGAGCCGCAAGCAGACCGATGCGCTGATCGACTTCGTGAAGCGCCCGCAGATCGGTGCAAGCGGCATCGTGTTCCTGAAGTGGACCGAGGAAGGACTGAAGAGCACCGTGGACAAATTCTTCACCCCGGAACAGGTGCAGCAATGGGCCGAACGCGCGAACATGAAGCAAGGCGACCTGCTCTGCATCATGGCCGGCAAGGCGGACAAGACCCGCAAGCAGCTCAACGAACTGCGCCTGCACTTGGGCGACCTGTGCAACCTGCGCGACCCATGGAGTTTCAGTCCGCTGTGGGTGGTGGACTTCCCACTGCTGGAAAAGGATGAGGAAAGCGGTCGCTGGCACGCCATGCACCATCCCTTCACCGCGCCCAAGCCCGAGGACGCCCACAAACTGGAGAGCGACCCCGGCAGCGTGAAGGCGAATGCCTACGACTTGGTGATCAACGGCACGGAGATCGGTGGCGGCAGCATCCGCATCCACGACCGCGCCCTGCAGGAGGCCATGTTCCGTGTACTGGGCTTCAGCGACGCCGATGCCCGCGCCAAGTTCGGCTTCCTCATGGAGGCCTTCGAGTACGGCGCACCCCCGCACGGCGGCGCGGCCTTCGGCTTTGACCGCTGGGTAAGCCTCTTCGGCGGACGCAGCGACATCCGTGAGTTCATCGCTTTTCCCAAGAACAACGCCGGCAAGGACGTGATGATCGACGCGCCCAGTCCGATCGATGGGGAGCAGTTAAAGGAACTGGGGTTAGAGGTGAAACCATAGTCACGTCATTTGGCAAAGCAGGATACGCAGGCTACGGGAAGGAAGTTGGCGTGGCGCCAGTAAAAAGAAGCAAGGGCCGCATGATGGCGCGACCCCTGCATGGATAGGCGATAGCAACGCACTACCGCGCCACTTTCACTGCGCGTTGTACCACCACCGCGCCATCCAGCAGGTAGGTACACAAGTAGGTGCCTGTGGCCAGCTTGCTCGTATTCCATGTGTAGCTGTATGCGCCGGGTTCAGCCATCTCCTCGCGCAGCATGGCCAGGGGTTTGCCGTCGAGGGTACTCACCAGTAGGCTCACCTTCCCGGCAAGTGGCACGTAGTAGCCCAAAGTGGTGTGGTCCGTGAACGGATTGGGCTGGATCGTCAAACGCTGCTCCGTCACGTCATCCATGCCTGGTGCGCTTATCAATTCCCCTTCGCCGCTTCGCCCCGTTCCGGGGTGCTGGGCAGCACAGCACTGTTCGATCTGTTGTTGAAGTTGGCTGATCATGCCCTGTTGTTGATCGATCATCTGTTGCTGCTGCTGGAATCCAGCCACCAACAAGGGGATCAAGCCGGTATAGTTCATGGCCTTGAAGGCAAGTTCCGGTTCAATGATGTTTCCCGCAGTATCCACTTGGGCCGGGCGGGTCACATCCTTCACCAACTGGGGAAACACCGTTTCCACCTCTTGCGCGATCAATCCAAATTGGGATTCCCCCGGAAAGTGGAGGTAGGGATACAGGGTGGTGTTGAAGGTGTACGACTTGGGGTGCAGACCCATCAACCCGGCCACCGTTTCCGGCAGGGACAGGTCGGTCATGTTTTGCTTCAAGTTTTCGTCGGAGTATTGCCACGCGGCCGCACCGAGAAATCCTTGCCCATCAAACCAGGCAGCCCAGTCATTTCCTCCCCCGGCACCGGAGGCCCTTCCATAGACCCCGATCGTCCTCAAAGCGTTCCCGTTATTGGCAGTTGCCATACCGCGCACTCCGATCAGGTCTTGTGCTGTGCTCGGGGCATTCACTCCATTGCTGGCAGCGCCTTCCACGCCGTATGCATACTTCCCGTTCTCCGCAATACCCTGGACCCCGGTCAATACGTTGGAAGAAAAGCTGGTGGACAAGGCAGAACTCGCCGTGCCGCGTACACCACGCCCTCCACTCAAGTCTGACTTGTACCGGCCCACGATCACATCATTACCGAACAAACCTGGTGAAGTCGTGAACACCTCCAACTTGGCCTTGGGTGAACTGGTGCCAATGCCTACGGCGTCCGTTTCGTCGGGGCAGTCGTTGCTGGTGCCCTCTGCCGTGTACACATCATGATCCACGCTTGGCCCTGAGACTCCGCTGTTCATCAGGGTCCATTCGCAGCCGCTGGACGGCAATGAGGAAATGGGGCGCCAATAAACCCTTCCATCTGCAGGGTTGGCCACCAGGAACCTGTCGTACGTGTCATTCCGGTACAATGTGGGGTGTACAAAATCACGGAGTCGTATTGTCCGGTTTAACAGGTCCACCCGTTCATCCGGCTGCAAGCCCATGGCCTGCCAATCGCCTACGCCCAAATAGCCGCTGGGATGCATCCGCGCGAT
>JAFDZG010000190.1 GCA_018267065.1 Bacteroidota bacterium | reverse complement strand
TGAAGGTGGTGTCCAAGTCAAATGGCTGTTGCGGCCATGCCGCACTGGCCGCCAGGGCGGCGGCCAGTGCGGTCACGGTCTTTACGGCGGTGGGCCGGTTCATTGCCGCACCACCAGCTTCTGTGCATCCACGTGCTTTCCGGCGTTCACCAATTCCACGGTGTAGCTGCCGGGGGCCAGGCGGCGGGTGTCATACACGGCTTGGCCTTCCGCTTGCGCAACGGGGATCAGGTCCAGTTCGCGGCCGTTGGCATCGCGCACTGTCAAGTGGGCACCGTCCGCTGCGGTTTCCAACCGGTAGTTGATCGCCACCCACGCATCGGCGGGGTTGGGCGCGAGCTTCAACAAGGGCGCGGGGGCCACTGTACTGGACACCGGCTTGCGCATGAACACGGGTTGGCCGCCGTCCCCCCCGGAGAGCGGCGCCCGGCAAATGCCGTAGCCAAAGCACAGCAGGTTTTGTGCCCATTCCGCCGGGCGGTCGTAATAACCTTCCACCAAGGCTTGCAAGGCGGTCAATTCGTTTTCGTTCAGTTCAGCATCGCTGCGCCCCGCGTTGCGCCATCCCTGCACCAGGCCGATGTACTGCTTGGTGCGGTCCTTCTCGCTCACTTCCTTTTCGCTCAAATTGTATTCCACCGGCAGGCGGTCCATCACGGCAAGGGCACTGTCAAAGTTGTCCTGCTGCAGGTAGGTGAGGATCTCCATGTAGCGGGCATCGGGCGTGCGCAACACTTGCAGCGTGGCCCGGATGCTGTCCACGGGAAATCCGGTGGTGTCCGCATTGTAGCTGGCCAGTACATGGTAAATGGCCTGGCTCATTTCCCCGCGGCTGAAGGAGAGGTTCTCTTCCAAGGTGGAGCGGTAGGTCTTTTGGTCCCAACTGGCTGCAATGTTGTCCAGCAGGTATTGCGGCATCACGATAGGTGCCTCATATTGCAACCACTTCAGCAGGCCGGCCCGTTGCACCGCCTCCGGGTTGGCGATGTAGATCTCGGCGACCATCGCTGCGGGCATGATGTTCTTTTTTACGGCTTCCATGAGCACCTCGGCGCTGAGGTAGGGTGATTTCTGCAGCAGCATGGCCCGCATTTCCCAAGCCTCGCTCGGCCAAGTTTCCTGGATCTCCTGCACGGTTTCATCCGTGTTCCCGCCGTCGATCAGTTGGTCGTACAGGTAGCGTGTGTTGCCGTATTCCAGCTTCCTTGCCTGGGCCACGCCCATCAGCCAGGAACGGTATGCCACCGGTTCTGTTTCCGGGGGCGCCACATCTCCCTCTTGGATCGGCTCCACGGGAATGAGGTCATCGCAACGGATGTCCTTGTCTGAACTATGGACGTCGATCAAACCCACGGTGGTGACGGGTTGGTAGGGAACCGGCTGCGGCTGCCACCACCAATAACCAAACCACCGGTCTGGATTGTCGTTCTTCAGGTCCACCGCATTCCCGATGAACTTGTTGCCGGCGGGAGCGCCGGAATTCCCTTGGTAGTAACGGATGGTTTGGTAAGGGTAGAAAAGAGGATTCCCCGTAAGAACAGACCTTGCCCTGATTCCTTCGTTATCCCCATTGGTTTCGTTGCAGCGGTATAGAAGGCCATGGATGGGGACAAGGGTCTGGATGGCGCAGATGCCCTCCCCGGCAAAGCCCACATCCAAGTTGGTGGTGGTGTTCCAGCGCACCAGGTCATCGCTTGCCCCGCTCCATCCGGTAATGAAGCCTTCTGTTTTAGTGCCCGTCACATAAGCGGTTGAGGGTTGCGCGCCGTTGTGCTTGAGCTGGAAGCCTTGGCTCAGGTAGCTGTAGGTGCCGCGATTGGCTCCTTGCCAATTGTCCTCCTCAATGTTGTCCAGGTTAGACGCGTGGCTTCCACCGATGTTGAAGGTGTCCTTCACTACTTGGAAGCCGGGCACGCCGCGCACGTACACGCCGCAAACGTTGTCGGTGAACACGCTCTCCTTTGCAATGAACGACAGCATGTTGCTGGCCTTGAAGGCGTGTATGCCATGGTCCAGATTGAAGAAACGCGAGGGGAGCTGGTACTGCTGCGGGCACTGGCTGTTCGGCGGGAGGATCTGGGCGCAGCCGCCAGCAACGGTGTAGTTGGCGTCCAAACTGCGGATGCCTTGGCCCAATTGGCTGCTGTTCGTTTCCGTTGTCCGGTAGTTCCCAAATACGCAAGACTTGAACCAAATGCCATCCACCTTCCACAGTTGCGCGTGGACGTAAAAGTCGTATGGGGCAATATAGTTCGCATCCACCGTGAACGTGGTGGTGTTGAACCGGCTCCGGTTGGGAAGCGGTGCGTTGGTGGAAGGATTGAAATTCTTGTAGGCGTAAAAGTTCACGCCTACTTTGCAATTGGTGAAGTTGCTGTTGTTCGTTTCCAGGATCCCGCCCGCATACTGAACAATGTTCATGGGCGGCGGGAGGGGGAGCTTTTCTCCCATGGTCACGCCGATCTCGGCATCCTGCAAAGTGCTTGAGTTGAACACCATGTGCCCTTGGTCCGGAGGGTAGAGGGAATAGCCTTGTGCCAAGTTTGGTGTGCCGCGCAGGCGTACGCCGGGCCACCGGGAGGGTTCGCACACATCCCCGCGCAACAGGCAATTGTCGAACTGCACAAAGGCGCCCTTTTCAATGATCAAGCGGGCAGTGGGGGCAAAACGCCACTCCATGTCGCGCACGTACAGCCGCGCACCGGTCTGCACGGTGAAATCCTGGTCGAAGTACAGGTAGGAGCCGGTCCCAGCACAAAGTATTGGGGGCGCCAAAGGGTTGTTCTGCGGCGTCCACGGCGAAGAGTAGGTTGTGATCCCGTTGAAGGTATAGGCGTGGTTGGACTCCGGGATGTGCTCGTTGGAAAAGCAGCAGGTTTGGCGCTGTAAATTGGCCAATTGCTGGTCATCAAAGTTTTGGAGGTCCATCAAGTACTGGTTGTGCGCCGGATTGTCCGTGGTGGATAAGAGGGAATTAGGCGGCCCTGATACCGGTGTGCCCCCTACGGATACAGAAGCTGTCCATATTAGCTGCAATGGTTGTGGTTGGTCCACATGGCTAAGGCACCCCATGCCACCGGCGTATGGAAAGTAGATTGCCTCCGTGCTCCCGTCAGGGCTCCTGTTGCCAGCCAATTGTCCAGTTCCGTATGCGGCCATCCCTGTAAGCCCAAGTTCGCTCACGAGATCATGCACAGGGTATGTGGGGTCCGTGAGGTCGACATAGCCGATAAATGGCGCAAAGGCTTGTGCGAAATAGAGGTAATGGCCATTCGGCGAGAAGGCGATGCCATGCACCTTGCCAAGGCCTTGGGTCGCTTCGTAGAGATTGGTGTTCACTGTGGTGATCACAGTGTTCGAGACCTGGCCGTTGTTGAAATCAATCCGCGACAATTCAATGGACCTGTTCAGTGTTGCCGTCGGATGGTCATCATCATTCATGGTCATTGCCAAGATGTATGTCTGGTCCAATGCATTGTCTTCTGCTACATCCATTTGCCCGGAGAAGTGCAACGCATTATCGGACGGGCTGTCAAATAGAACGCGCACACTGTGGTAATTGAGTATGCCATGTTCAGTGATCTCGCCGACGAAGAGTTCGCTTTGGTTGCGAACCAGCAGGATGGCGGGCCGGGTCGGGTCTCCGCTGTCCATTACCTTGATCTGCGCGTTGATGTTGTCATCCACATACAATGGGTCGTCCATGTGGCCCAATAGTGCCGTGTAGTAGCCACTGCCGGGGTAGGTCATTCCCTGGAAATTGCTGTACATCGGATTGGCGATGGTCACTTCCTCGCCGGCGTTTATCGCATCCGCATCGCTCCACACGGCACCGAAACGTCCGGGATGGAAGGGATTGGGTTTGGACAGGTCCAGCACGGAATAACCGATCACACCACGATGCCCTATCCGGTTTGCGCCGATGATGAAGTATTTGTCGCAAGTATTCGGCACTCTGATGATCGCAATCTCCTGGGTGCCCTTGACCAGGCAATTCGTGCAATTCGGATTTGCCCCATTGTCGGCCATCAAGTAACCGGCATTATCGTAGATGTTGCCGTCCACAACGAAAAAGAGCAACTTCCCGGTTTCGTCGTATTCCACATTCTGGCAGTACTGGGCCGGGGCTCCGTTGTAGTCCTGTCCTGTGGGCAGATTACAGGTGTTCAATCCGTTGGTTGCATCGTTGAAATCAAGCAACTGGCCCCCGTTCATCCATAAATTATCTTGCGCCTGCAGCAAACCCGCGCCTATCAAGGCATTCAGCGGGGGGGGGTAAGCAATGCCGCTACCAGCAAGGGTTTCAGAAGGTTTCGCTTTTTCATTATGGGTTTGGTTTTTGGGGTTAGGCGGGCAATGTAAAAGCAAAAAGATGTTAGTGGCACGGATAAGTGCAGGCCATTATTTACATATCTAATGTCCATGGGGGCGCGCCAACGCCGCGCCCCTCGCGCAAATACCATTTCTGGCATGTTTTTTCCGGGAGGATGAAGAAAATAGTTTTCAACAGGATCTTTCGGGCCAGAATCCGTTATCGCCACGCACCTCAATGGCACTTGAACAGGTCGAAGCATTCCTGTGAGCACACGCCGGCAAAAAGTGCCCCTTGCTCCCTGGCGCAATCTCCGCCGGGAACGGTTGATGGTCTATGTACGCCGCCCATCTTTGCCCGCCCATCACTACCGCACCGATGCTTCGCCCCTGGCTCCTCGCCTTCCGCCCCCGCACGCTGCCCTTGGCCATGAGCAGCATCATCACGGGCAGCGCGCTGGCCGGGTTCTTCCACGGCTTCCGCTGGTCCGTGTTCGGGCTGGCGCTGCTCACCGCCATCCTGCTGCAGGTGCTGAGCAATCTGGCCAACGACCTGGGCGATCATGAGCACGGCACCGATGATGAAAGCCGCGTGGGTCCGGTGCGTGCCGTGCAGAGCGGTGCCATTGCACCGGCCGCCATGAAGCGGGCCTTATGGGTCTGTGGCGGGCTGGCCTTGGCCTCGGGCATCGGCTTGATCGTGGTGGCGCTGGGGTTCACGGCAACCACGCTGGGCTTCTTCTTGCTCGGTCTGCTGGCCATCGGCGCAGCCGTGAAGTACACCTTCGGCAGCAACCCCTACGGCTATGCGGGTTTGGGTGACATCAGCGTGCTGCTCTTCTTCGGCCTTGCAGGGGTGATGGGCACCTGTTTCCTGCATACCGGCGAATTCCGGACGGCCACCGTGCTGCCCGCGCTGGGCATCGGCCTGTTGTCCGCCGCCATGCTCAACCTGAACAACCTGCGCGATGCGGTGGGCGATGCCGCCAACGGCAAGCGCACCATGGCGGTGCGCATGGGCACCACCAATGCCAAGCGCTACCACGCCGCCCTGATCTACGGCGGCTTTGGCTGTTTGCTGGTGTTCACCGTGTTGCACTTCCGCGGTTGGTGGCAGCTGGCCTTCGTATTGGGCTTTGTGCTGCTGGACCGCCACCTGCGCACGGTGCAGCGCAATACGGTGCCGCGCGAGCTGGACCCGCAGATGAAAGTGCTGGCCCTTTCCACCCTGGTAACGGCATTGCTCTTTTCTTTGGGGTTGATCCCCGGATAGATGCTTTGCGCCGATTGGAAAGAGATCACGCTCACGCCGCGGTTCCCCTTGGGTACGAGCAAAGGGGTGATCGAGGCGCGCACCGTGTGGTACTTGATCGCCTGGGACGATCAGCGCCCCGGGGTGAAGGGCGTCGGTGAGGCCGCACTCTTCCCCGGCCACAGCAAGGAATTTCCTGCTGACGTGCGCACCAAGCTGCTCGAACTCTGTGCGGACACCTCCAACTGGCAACAGCGTTTACATGCGGACCTGGTGGCCGTGCCCAGCGTGCGCTTCGCCGTGGAGCAGTGCCTGAGGGACCTGGAGGTAAGCGGCAGCAAGGTGTTGTTCCCGTCGGATTTCACGCTGGGCCGCGCCGGCATCCCCATCAATGGCCTGGTGTGGATGGGCGACAAGGCCACCATGCGCCAACGGATCAAAGCGCAGATTGAAGCGGGCAACCGCTGCGTGAAGATGAAGATCGGAGCCCTGCGGACCGATGATGAAATGGAGCTGCTCGCTGAGGTGCGCCGCTCATTCAGCGCACGGGAACTAACACTGCGCGTGGATGCCAACGGCGCCTTCACGCATGCCAATGTGATGCCCGTGCTGGAGCGATTGGCGAAGCTGGAAGTGGAAAGCATTGAGCAGCCTTTGCCTCCGGGACTTTATGAATCCATGACGGAGGTGTGTGCAGCAGCGCCCCTGCCCGTGGCGCTGGATGAAGACCTCATCGGATTGAACTTCACCGCCGCCAAGGCCGACCTGCTGGACAACGTGAAGCCACAGTTCATCGTGATCAAGCCCAGCTTGGTGGGCGGATGGGCCGCTGCACAGGAATGGATCGACCTGGCCCTGGCGCGCGGCATCGGCTGGTGGATCACCTCCGCGCTGGAAAGCAGCATCGGGCTCAATGCCATTGCACAATGGACCGCCACGCTCGGCGTGAAAGTGCCGCAAGGACTGGGCACCGGGCAGGTGTATGCGGACAATATCCCAAGCCCACTGGCGGTGGAGCAAGGCCGCTTGCGCTACCGGCCGGAAACAGCCTGGGACCTGCAACGCCTGGAGCCATGAGCGCGCAACGGAAATATGCACACACCATTGAAGGTGCATTCAAGGAACTGGTGCTGGACGGCAAGCACTTGGGCCCGCTGGAGGCGTACAAACATTTTGAACGGCTGGCGGAACGGCCGAAGGCGGCGGAGTGGGGCAGGGACCTGTTCATGCTGATCAATGAGCTGATGATGTTCGGCGGGGCATCCATGCAGGCCACCACCAGCGGAACCACCGGCCCGCCCAAGCGCATGCGCATTCCGCGCCCGGACCTGGTGCACAGCGCACGCCTTACCGCAGACACCTTCGGCTTGCAGCAGAATGACCGTGTGCTGCTCTGCCTTCCCTGTGCCTACATCGCGGGCAAAATGATGGTGGTGCGCGCCATGGTCCTGGGGTTGGACCTGCACGTGATCGATCCGCGCGGCAGCGTGCTGGACAACCTGGGCGAATGCCGCGACCGCTTCCGCTTCACGGCCATGGTGCCGCTGCAACTGCACCGCGCCATCCAGGAGGATCGGGCCCGCGTGGAGGAGCAGTTTCATGCCATCCTGCTCGGAGGAGGGCCGGTGAGCGCGGCACTGGAAGAGGACCTGCAGGAGATGCGCACGGAGGTGTTCCAAGGCTACGGCAGCACGGAAACAGTGACGCATGTTGCCGTGCGCAAGCTGAACGGCGCGGACCGCAGCGC
>JAFDZG010000018.1 GCA_018267065.1 Bacteroidota bacterium | reverse complement strand
GTGGTGAAGCTGCTGCAACCAGGCGATGAGGTGGTGAGCACCAACGACCTCTACGGCGGCACCTACCGGTTATTCACCAAGGTCTTCGAGCCTTTCGGCGTGAAGTTCAAGTTCGTGGACATGTCCAACGCCGCCAATGTTGCTGCGGCCATCACGCCCAAGACCAAACTGGTTTGGGTGGAAACGCCCACAAACCCTACGCTGCGCATTGTGGACATCGCCGCCATTGCCAAGCTCACCACGGGCAAGGACATCCTGTTGGCCGTGGACAACACGTTCGCCTCGCCCTACCTGCAGAACCCGCTGGACCTCGGCGCGGACCTGGTGATGCACTCGGTCACCAAGTTCCTCGGCGGCCACAGCGACGTGGTGATGGGTGCCTTGGTGGTGAATGATGATGCCTTGGCCGAACGCTTGGCATTCATCCAGAACAGTTGCGGTGCCACACCGGGGCCGCAAGACTGCTTTCTGGTGTTGCGCGGCCTGAAGACGCTGCACCTGCGGTTGGAACGCCACTGCGCCAATGGCCGCGCCGTGGCCGAGTTCCTGGCCAAGCATCCGAAAGTGGGCAAGGTGTATTGGCCGGGACTGCCCGGCCACCCCAACCACGAGGTGGCCAAACGGCAAATGCGCGATTTCGGCGGCATGATGAGCTTCAACATCAAGGGCGACAATATGGAGGATGCCATGCGATTCCTGCGCACCTGCAAGCTCTTCAGCCTGGCGGAATCCTTGGGCGGCGTGGAGTCCCTGATGGGCCATCCGGCCAGCATGACGCACGCAAGCATCCCGCGCGAGGAGCGCGAACGCACGGGCGTTACCGACTCACTGATCCGCCTCAGCGTAGGCGTGGAGGATGCCGACGACCTGATCGCCGACCTGGCGGAAGCATTGGGTTGACAACGGACATGCCGCCCGTCTTGTCCGTACTTCCTTGTGCGCTGCTTGTCGGTGTGTAATGCTTGTTCGTCGGCCAACTACGGCCCCTGGCGGCTAAATTGCTTGCGGGGTGGAAGGCTTGGAACCCAAGAAAGCCGCTTTGCTTTGTCAACTTTTGGCAGGGGGGCAGGCAGCGTGAGGCCTACCTTTGAACGTCTAAGAACCACATGACCTTTCTTGATTCCATGCACCTCCGAAATCTCCGCGGACTTGCTGCCGCCTTGCTGCTTTTCCCCTTTGTGCTCACCGCGCAGGAAAGTGACTTCCACTGTGGCGCGAACGAGCTCCAGCGCATGGGGTCCTTGATCGATGGCCATCCGGAACGCTTGCAGGAAATTGCACAGGCCCAGGCACAATTGGACCATTTTACCTCCACTTGGCAAGGTGATGCCGCGCGTGGTGGCGGCGGATACGTCATTCCCGTGGTCTTCCACATCATCCACAACAACGGCCCGGAGAACATCAGCGACGATCAAGTGCGCGATGCCATCCGCGTGATGAACGAGGATTACAACAAGCTGAACAGTGATTGGGCCGACGTCCAGCCCGAGTTCCTGAACATTGTGGCCAACGTGGGCATCACGTTCAAATTGGCGCAATTGGACCCCAGCGGGAATTGCACCAACGGCATCACCCGCACGGTGAGCACGCTCACCTATGACGGGGACCAGAACATGAAGAACCTGATCCAATGGCCGCGCAACCGGTACTTGAACATCTGGGTATCGGCAGGGGCAGGCGGTGCAGCGGGCTATTCCATGTATCCTTCCGCCGTATCGGGGTCCTGGGGCGCAGCTGCGGACGGCATCGTGATCCTTAGCGACTATGTGGGCTCCATCGGCACCAGCAGCGTGAGCCATTCGCACGCCCTCAGCCATGAGGCGGGCCACTGGCTTAACTTGAAGCATTGCTGGGGGGACTCCAACACCCCGGGCCTGCCTTCCAATTGCGGCGAGGACGATAATGTGTCCGACACGCCCAATACCATCGGTTGGACCACTTGCAACCTGCGTGGGGCCACCTGCGGATCGGTGGTGGACAACGTGGAGAACTTCATGGAGTATTCCTACTGCTCCAAGATGTTCACCAATGGGCAAAAGGCACGTGTGCTGGCGGCCCTGAACAGCAGCACCGCCTCCCGCAACAATTTGTGGACCGCATCGAACCTCGCGCTCACCGGCTGCTCCGGCCCGGACCAGTTGTGCATGGCGGACATGAGCGCGGACAAGCGCGTGATCTGCGCTGGCGGCTCCGTTAACTTCTCCGATGAGAGTTACAACGGCGTTACCACTTGGAACTGGAGCTTCCCGGGCGGCACACCGTCCGCTTCCACGAACCAGGACCCCGTGATCACCTATGATGTTCCGGGCACCTACGATGTAAACCTCATGGCCGGAAATGGAAGCGCCACGGTGAATGCCCAGCGTCCGCAGTACATCGTTGTTCTGCCCAACACGGGGCAGCCGTTGCCGTTCTCGGAAGGTTTCGAAGCCACGGCATCGTTGCCGTCAGCGGATTGGATGCTGAACGACATCAACCAGGACGGCAGCTTCCAAGCGGTGGGCAATGCGGCCTACAGCGGCTCGAAGAGTGTGCGCTTGTTGAACACCGCCGCCAAGTCCGGCTACGTGGATGAATTGATCAGCAACACGATCGACCTGTCCAACAGCGGCCCCACCACCATCAGTTTCCGTTATGCCTTTGCGAAACGCACCGCCAACAACACGGATGCACTCCGCCTGTACATCAGCAAGGATTGCGGCCAGAATTGGGTGCTGAAGCGCGCCCTCACGGGCACTACCCTGTCCACCGCTTCGGTGCAGGGCGGCTCCTTCACGCCAAACGGCCAGGCCCAATGGGGCTACTCCGAAACATCGCCGCTCACGGGCGATTACCTCACCTCCAACTTGCGCTTGAAGTTCTGGTTCCAAAGCGGCGGTGGCAACAACCTCTGGCTGGATGACATCAACATCAATGGAACTCCGTTGGGGATTGCCGATGCTGCCGGCTCCTCCACGGCCGTGAACGTGGTTCCAAACCCCGCCGGGGACCGCGCGGAGGTCTTCGCGAACCTGAAGGATGCAGGCCCGGTGAAGGTGGAAGTGCTGGACCTGCTTGGCCAGCCGGTGATGCGTGTGGCCAACGAGGTGAAGCCTGCGGGCCCGGCCCAGTGGGCATTGAATTTGGAAAGCCTGCCGACCGGCTTGTACTTGGTGCGCGTTCAGCAACAGGATGCCGTGCAAGTGGTGCGGTTCACGAAGAACTGATACCAGGTCGTCTTTGAAGGACGGCCAAACCTGTGCTGTGATTTTTCAGCACGGCGATGCACGGTGATCATCCATTGACCGCACGGTGTCTTCGCTTCGGGACCCCGCGCTTCATTGAACGCCTACCCTGTACCGCATCCTGCGTGGTGGCCTTTCCGGCTCCATGGGTCGGCATCCCTGCGGTGAACCAAAAAAACAGTGGCCAGCGGAACCGGCCAGGTATAAGGGTCACTCCTTGTGCCCCACCAGAATGCCCACGCACCCAACGGTAAGCATGTTGTTGCCGCCCTGTTCGGCCTTGGGCACATCGATGTGCACCGTGAGCTTCTGGGTGGTGGCCACCTTGAAATCAAAGTGGTCGCTCGGTGCTTCGGGCGTGCTTTGGAACAGCGGCTTGCCATTGGCGTCCAGCAACTGCCAGTTCACCGTGCCGAGTATGGGGTGGGCGCATATCAGCAATCGGTATTCCTGCCCGCTGTAAAAGGTCAGGTCCACTTCGGCCTCCTCACCCGGGGCCAATTGCGCGGCATTGAACGTCTCGTTGAACTTGTACGGTGCCATGGCCGGCATGCACTTGTTCTTGGCGAAGCTGCGGCACTGTGCATGGGCCACGGAAGGCAGCGCAACAAGGAGCAGCGCGGCAATGATCGAATGGAGATGCTTCATGGCCGTATTAGTTGATGTAGCTGGCGCGAATGGTGGATACCGCCTCGGTGATGGACTTCAACTGGTCGTCCGTGATGGATGCCGGCGGTGCGGTGCCCCCGATGGTTGCCACGCCTCCCTCCTGTGTCACCGTGCTCCCGCCACCGGGCACCACCACTCCGGCAAACAGGCTGTCCAGCCGTTGCAGGTCCTGTTGCACGTTGGCCACGGCGGGGTCGTCAGGGCTGTAGGTCTTCACCAGCTCCAACAGGTCGGTGAGCGGGAGGCGCTGCTCCGCAATGCGTTGCCGGAGCTCCGGCGTATTGTGCATATTGGCCACTTGCGTGGCGATGTAAAGGCCTTCCATCCAGCCGCCGCTCACCATCAGGGCGCTGATGTTGTCGCGCCCGTTTTCCTTCAGGTAGGCATCCACTTGCCAGTAGGTCTCGCTGATGATGCTGAGCAGCGAATCGCGGTTGTTGCGGTTCTTCTCCAGCCGGTCCACCACGTCCTGGTTGAAGGCCGTGCTTATGTCCAGTTGCTTGGCCAACCGCTGCACGCAGCTTGTGTACAGCATGCTTTCCTGCGTGTTGTTGTACACGCTGGCATAGCTCAGGTCGGCCCCGTAGATGCCCAGGTTCAGCGCTTGCTTGCTCGCGGACGTGTAGTTGTCCACGTGCTTCACGTCGTTCAGGATGTTCTTGTCGTATTCCGCACCGGCCTTCTTCAGCAGCCCGGCAGTCTCCATGGGAGAGGGGATGTTGTGGAAGATGTTTTTGGTGCGCTCTGCACGGATGGCTGCGGTGGAATCCGCCTTGGGGACATTGAGCGTGTCCTGCTTGGGCTGCTCGCCGCCGCATGCGGCAAGCAGCAGGGAGGCGATCGCGGCGCAGATGATCTGGTTCGTGCGCATGGGCTGTCTTCAGTGGTTGATGGACCTGCCTACCGGCAGGCAGGCGCGGTAAAGGTGCCGGTTACGCGTGCAGTGATCAATGCGCCTCTAACCAGTTTTTCCCCACGTTCATGTCAACAACGAGCGGAACGGCCAATTCCATGGCTCCTTCCATGAGCGCTTTCACCTGTGCTTTCAACGTTTCCGCTTCGTCCAAGTGGCAGTCGAACACCAGTTCGTCATGCACCTGCAGCAGCAGCTTGCTGCGCAGGCGCTCCTGCTCCAGCCAGGCGTGGATCTGGATCATGGCCACCTTGATGATGTCCGCCGCCGTGCCCTGCATGGGCGCATTGATGGCCACGCGCTCGGCAGCGGCCCGCACGGTGTTGTTGGCGCTGCGGATGTCCGGCAGGTAGCGTCGGCGGCCCATCAGCGTCTGCACGTAGCCGTGCTGCCGGCAGAAGGCGATGGTCTCGTCCATGTAGCCCTTCACGCCGGGGAACTGCGCGAAGTAGCCGGTGATGATCTCCTGCGCCTCGGCGCGCGGGATGCCCAAATTCTGGCTTAGACCGAAGGCACCCTGCCCGTAGGCAATGCCGAAGTTGACGGCCTTGGCGCGGCTGCGCTGTTCGCGTGTCACCCCGCCGATGGGCACATGGAACACCTTGGCGGCGGTGGCCGCATGGATGTCCAGCCCCTGGCGGAAGGCTTCCTGCATGTTGGGGTCGCCGCTCATGTGGGCGATGATGCGCAGCTCGATCTGTGAATAGTCCGCGCTCAGCAGGCCGTAGTGTTCATCGCGCGGCACGAAGGCCTTGCGGATCTCGCGGCCCTTCTCCGTGCGGATGGGGATGTTCTGCAGGTTGGGCTCGTCGCTGCTCAGCCGCCCAGTGCTGGCGACGGCCTGCCGATAATTGGTGTGTACGCGCCCGTCGGCGGGATCCACCGCCATTGGCAGTGTGTCCACGTAGGTGCTTTTCAATTTGCGCAGGCTGCGGTAGTCCAGGATCAGCGGGATGGCCGGGTGCTCGTGGGCCATGGCGCTGAGGATGTCCTCGCTGGTCTGGTATTGGCCCGTGCGCGTTTTCTTGGGCTTTTCGCCGCCCAGCTTCAGCGTTTCAAAGAGCACGTCGCCGAGCTGCTTGGGCGAATCGATGTTGAAGGGCACCCCGCAGGCGGCGATGATCTTTTCCTGCAGGTCCAGGATGGCCGTGCCCAGCTCCGCACTGAACGCCTTCAAGGCCTCCACGTCCAGGCGGATGCCTTCCGTCTCCATGTCGGCCAGTACCTGCACCAGCGGCATTTCCAGTTCGGTGAAGAGCTTTTCCTGGTCCTTCTCCTTCAGCCGGGGTGCCAGCAGTTCGTGCAGTTGCCACGTGATGTCGGCATCCTCGGCGGCGTATTCGGCCACCTTTTCCACCGGCACGTCGCGCATGCTCTTCTGGTTCTTCCCGGCGCCGATCAGCTCGCTGATGGGCTGCGGCCGGTAGTGCAGCAGCGTTTCGGCCATGTAGTCCATGCCGTGCCGCAGGTCAGCCTCCAGCAGGAAGTGCGCCAGCATGGTGTCGAACTGCGGGCCGCGCACGCGCACGCCGTAGCGGTGCAGCACGCGCAGGTCGTACTTGATGTTCTGGCCCACCTTGGTGATGCGCCCGTCCTCCAGCGGCTTGCGGAAGCGTTCCACCACGGCCTGCGCGGCCTCGCGCCCGTCAGGCACCGGCACGTACCAGCCCGTATGCGCCTTCCAGCTGAAGGACAGGCCCACCAGCTCCGCTTGTTGCAGGTCCAGCGCGTCAGTCTCCGTATCGAAACAGAATTTCCCCAGCCCCGCCAGCTCCTTGGCCAAGGCTTCCTGCTCCTCCGCCGTGGCCGCGATCCGGTAATCATGCGGCACGGTGCTCAGGTCGCCCATGGCACCGTCATTGCGAGGCCCTGCGAAGCGATCCCCCCCGTGATCCGTTCCGCCTCCGCTGAACAGGTCCGGCTGCTGCACTTTCGGCGTCACCTTCATGCGCGGCGGTGGCGCTACCGTTTCCGACTGTGCCTCCCCGCCCAATACCGTCTTCAGCAGCGTCTTGAACTCCAGCTCCTCGAACACCTCACGCACCTTCGCCTCATCGGGCGGGTCCAGGTGCAGGGCCTCGTGGTCCAACTCCACCGGCGCATCGGTGATGATCGTGGCTAACTGCTTGCTCAT
>JAFDZG010000189.1 GCA_018267065.1 Bacteroidota bacterium | reverse complement strand
GGCAGGCCCAACGTGGGGAAAAGCACCCTGCTCAATGCCTTGCTGGGCGAAAAGCTCGTGATCGTGAACCCGAAGGCGCAAACCACGCGGCACCGCATCCTTGGCATCCTCAACGGTGCGGACCACCAGCTCATCCTTTCCGACACGCCGGGCATTCTGGAGCCCGCCTACAAGTTGCAGGAAAGCATGATGAAGGCCGTGGACGAGGCCCTGCAGGACGCGGACGTGCTTATTGTGATGGTGGAGCTCGGCGAAACGCCGGCCAAGGCGGAGGAGTTGCTTCGGCGGGCACGCCGCTTCAAGGGGCGCATGTTGGTGCTCATCAACAAAGTGGACCTTGGCGACGAGGCGGGATTGAACGCGGCTTTCGAAGCATGGCACGCGGCCTTCCCGGAGGCGGACGTCCTGCCCGTTTCCGCCTTGCACGGCCTGCACATCAATGAATTGCGAAGCAAGCTCATCGGCCTGCTTCCGCCGCACCCGCCGTACTTCCCCAAGGATGAGCTCAGCAACCGTGACATGCGCTTTTTCATCAGCGAGCTGGTCCGCGAGAAGATCTTGGGCATCTACAAGCAGGAAATCCCGTACAGCGCCCAGGTGGTGGTGAACAGCTTTGTGGAGGAGGCGGAGATCACCAAGGTGCAGGCAGACGTGGTGGTGATGCGCGAAAGCCAGAAGGGCATCATCATCGGCAAGGGCGGGGGAGCGCTTCGCCAGCTGGGCACCGAGGCCCGCAAGGCCATTGAACGATTCATCGGGCGGAAGGTCTTTCTGGACCTCAAGGTGAAGGTGGATGAGGATTGGCGCGGCGACGAAAAGAAGCTGCGCCGCTACGGATACTGACCAAGCAGCGCACAACATCCATGGCCAATATCGTTGCCATAGTAGGCCGCCCCAATGTGGGCAAGAGCACCTTTTTCAACCGGCTCGTTGAAAGCCGCGTGGCCATCACCACCTCCACGGCAGGCACCACGCGGGACCGCCATTACGGTGAAGCGGAATGGAACGGAAGGCATTTCACCGTGATCGACACGGGCGGGTACGTGCAGGGCAGCGATGATGTGTTCGAGGCGGAGATCCGCAAACAGGTGGAGCTGGCGATCGACGAAGCCGACAGCATCCTATTCCTCGTGGACGTGCGGGAAGGTGTCACCGGCATGGACCAAAGCGTGGCCGGTATGTTGCGCCGTTCCAAGAAGCCCGTGTTCCTGGTGGCCAACAAAGTGGATACCCATGACAAGGAAGCATACGCGGCCGAATTCTACGGCCTGGGCCTCGGTGAAGTGCATTCCATCAGCGCCCAAAGCGGTGCCGGCACCGGGGACCTGCTGGATGAAGTGGTGAAGGGCTTTGCAAAGCCGGCACCGGAAGTGAAGGATGAACGGCCGCGGATAGCCATCGTGGGGAAACCCAACGTGGGCAAGTCTTCCTTGCTGAACACCCTGCTCGGGGCCGACCGTAACATCGTTACCCCGGTAGCAGGCACCACGCGGGACAACATCAACACGCACTTCAAGGGCTTCGGGTTCGACGTTACCTTGGTGGATACCGCAGGCATTCGCCGCAAAGGCAAGGTGGAGGATGAAATTGAGTTCTACAGCGTGCTGCGCAGCGTACGTGCCATTGAGGAAAGCGATGTGTGCCTGCTGCTCGTGGACGCCCAGGATGGGGTGAACCACCAGGACCTCAATATCTTCTCCATGATCGAGAAGGGCGGAAAAGGCGTGGTGGTGGTGGTGAACAAATGGGATTTGGTGGAGAAAGACACGAAAACCGCCAAGAGCTATGAAGAAGAAGTGCGCAAGCGGTTATCACCCTTCACCGACCTGCCGATCGTGTTCACCTCCGTCACGGAAAAACAGCGCATCCACAAGGCATTGGAACTTGCCATGGAAGTGTATGCCAACCGGGCGCAGCGCATTGCCACGCGCAAGCTCAATGACGTCATGCTGCCGGAAATCGAGCGGATGCCGCCCCCGATGTACAAGGCAAAGGCGGTCCACATCAAGTATGTCACCCAATTGCCCGGCGTGGTGCCCGCGTTCGCCTTTTTCTGCAATTTGCCCCAGTACGTGAAGGACAGTTACACGCGGTTCCTGGAGAACAAATTGCGGGAGCACTTCAATTTTACAGGCGTGCCGATCCGGGTGTTCTTCAGGAAGAAATAAGACCTGCCGGTGGTTGGCATCTCCTTTTTGGGCCACCTGGCGAACCGTTTTGCGGCCACTTTGGGCAAGGAATGCCCGCACGGACGGCTAAAGCCACAGGAAGCGCTGCTGAATACGGCCGGGGAGCTTGGATCTTGTTAACGATCCAGGGAAACATGCGGCTGGGCGGCCATTCGGGTTCCGGTTACATTTGTCGCCCTTGTCAATAGACCACATACGATGAAGAGGATCTTGTTCGGGGCAGCCCTATGCCTTTTGGCAGTTGCTTCCAATGCGCAGTCGGAACCGGGCGATCCCGTGTTGATGACCGTGGACGGCAAGCCCGTGCTGCGCAGTGAGTTCGAATCGATCTACAAGAAGAACAACAAGGACGCGCCGGTTACCAAGCAAGCCCTTGATGAGTACTTGGACCTCTTCATCAACTACAAGTTGAAAGTGCGTGCCGCGGAGGCACTGGGCATGGATACGGTGGCCAAGTTCAAAAGTGAACTGGAAGGATACCGCAAGCAATTGGCGCGCCCATACCTGATCGACCGCGGCCTCAATGATCACCTGATGCAGGAAGCCTACGACCGGTCCACGGAGGAGGTCCGGGCCAGCCACATCCTGGTGAAGTTGCCCGAGAACCCCACGCCGGAGGACACACTGGCCGCATGGAAACGCATCAATGCCTTGCGAGCCCGGGTGGTGGGCGGTGAGGATTTTGCCACCGTGGCCAAAGGCAAGGGAGGAAGCGATGACCCCAGTGCCGCCAGCAATGGCGGGGACCTGGGCTATTTCAGCGTGCTTCAAATGGTTTATCCGTTTGAAACAATGGCCTACAAGACACCCGTAGGCCAAGTAAGCCAACCGGTGCGCACCAAATTCGGTTACCACATCATCAAGGTAACCGACCGGCGCCCCGCGCACGGGGAGATCAAGGTGGCACACATCATGATCCGCTCCACCAGCGAGGACAGCCCGGAGAAGCAAGCTGCCGCCGAGAAGAAGGCGGAGGAGGCCTATGCGCAGATAAAGAGCGGCCAGATCAGCTTCGCTGATGCCGCCTTGAAATACAGCGACGATGGCGCCACCAACACCAAGGGCGGCGAACTGCCCCCGTTCTCCACGGGCAAAATGATCCCTGAGTTTGAGGCAAAGGCGTTTTCGCTGCAAGCGGATGGCGACGTCACACCTCCGTTCAAGACCCAGTACGGCTGGCACATCATCAAGCGGCTGAGCTACACGCCGCCGCCCACCTTTGAGGAGGCAAAATCCGAACTGAAGACCAAGATCGCCCACGACAGCCGCGCGGAGATCACCCGTAAAAAGTTCTTGGCCGACCTCCGCAACGAATACCACTACAAGGATTTCCCCAAGAACCTGGCCCCGGTGGAGAAGGCATTGGACACCACCGTGTTCAGGAAGGGAACCATGATCATGGACACGCTGTTGCGCAAGGATGCGGACAAGCCGGTGGTGGTCCGCAAGGGGTTGAAGTATGACCGTACCTTGATGGGGACCTTGAAGAACGGCAAACTCGCGGGCAACTTCAGCCGAAAAGAGGAGATCGTGGCGTTGAACCCCAACGACACCGTGGTGGTGCGTGATGTGGAACAGGGCTGGGTGAACGACAAGGCCAAGAACGCCAAACTGAACAAGCCGGTCTTCACCATCGATGGCAAGAGCTACAGCCAACTGGACCTGCTGGACTATATCCAGTCCAAGCAGCGCAGGGAAGCGGTGCAGCCCATGGCGGACTATGTGAAGGGACGCTTCGCGGATTTTGTCGATGACCAGTTGCTTGCCTACGAGGATTCACGCCTGGAGGAAAAGTATCCCGAGTTCAAAATGCTCATGAAGGAATACCGGGACGGCATCCTGCTTTTTGAGCTGACGGACGAAAAGGTGTGGAGCAAGGCAGTGAAGGACACGGTGGGCTTGGAGAACTATTACCAAGCGCACAAGTTCGACTTCATGTACCCGGTGCGCTATGACGTGGACATCTATACCTGCGCGAATGCCAATGTGGCCAAGCAAGTGCGCGGCCTGTTGAAGAAAGGGAAATTGGCGAAGGACGTGCTGGCGGTGGTCAACAAAACGGATTCCGCCGCGCTTTCCATTGAAAGCGGCATCTTCTCAAAAGAAGACAAGCCCCTGCTAAAGAACGTGTCATTGCCTGGCTTGACCGCGGATACCACC
Organism: Bacteroidota bacterium; assembly: GCA_018267065.1. Classification (GTDB taxonomy): domain Bacteria; phylum Bacteroidota; class Bacteroidia; order Flavobacteriales_F; family PHOS-HE28; genus PHOS-HE28. The sequence continues at coordinate 983 of JAFDZG010000189.1, read as the reverse complement.
ATGGACGGCAAAGTGGTGTTTGCCGACCTGAAGAAAGTGGTGCAACCCGAGCCGAAACCACTGGGTGAAGCCCGTGGCCTGGTGACCGCGGCCTACCAGGACCAGTTGGAGAAGGACTGGATCAAGGACCTGCGGGCAACCTATCCCGTGAAAGTGAACCAGGACGTGCTGTACAGCATTAAGTGATCCATGGCGGGGCGCTCCGGCGAAACGGTAATGGGAAGGGCGGCGGTCTTCGCCGCCCTTCTCCTTGCATCCTGCGGGGCCAACAGGGACAAGGCGGACCGCGTAGTGGCCCAAGCCTATGACGATAAGCTTTACTGGAGCGACCTGCGGCCAGTGGTCCCGATGGGGGCCTCACCGGAGGACAGCGCCGCCATAGCCCGGCGGTTCCTGGACAATTGGGCAAGGGACCATGTGATGCTTCACATGGCCCAGCAGAATTTGGACCAGCGCCAATTGAACGTGGAAGAGCGCATAAAGGCCTACCGGGAATCGTTGCTGACATACGCATACGAGCAGGCGTTGGTGCAACAGAACTTGGATACCGTGGTCAGCGGCTCACAGATACAGGACTACTACGACAAGAATTTGGCGAACTTCCAGCTCAAGGACAATATCGTGCGTGTCCGGTGGTTCAAGCTGCACGGCAACGACAGGAAACTTCTTGCACGGGTGGAGCAACTATGGCGGAGCAATGACGGGGAGGACACCCATAAGTTGGAGGTGCTCCTGGCACAACGGGGAACCACCATCGTGGACACGCACGACAACTGGATGGAATTCAGCACGCTGCAGCAACAGGTGCCCCTTACCCCGGAAAATCCCACCGATTGGCTCCAGCGGCAAGGCAAAGTGATCGTGAAAGATGCAAACGGTACTTACTTCGTGGACATTTTCGACCACCGGTTAAAGGACAGCACCTCGCCGATAGACCTGGTTGAACCGCAGATACGTGCCATCATCATCAACCAGCGCAAGCT
>JAFDZG010000188.1 GCA_018267065.1 Bacteroidota bacterium | reverse complement strand
CACGGTGTACCAAGGCGACAACCGCTACCAGCTCAAGGACATCAAATTCTTCCAGCACCGCCTGGAGATCCACCAGGAAGGCAAATGGTTCGTTCGCGCCTACGTAACGCACGAGGATGCCGGGCAGACCTACGACATCTACACCACCGCGCTGCGGCTGCAGGATGCACAGGGCGAAACAAAAAATTGGAACACCGCCTACAACAAGCTCTGGGGACTGAGCAGCAATCCAAACTCCTGGATCTCCTCCATGGTGCTGGACATGCCCGGCTACATACCGCCATCACAGGCCGCAGCCCATGGCTTGAACGCCACCACCTGGCCCATCTGGCAGGACCAGTTCATCCAGGACAACCTTGGCATGTTCCAGCATTTCCACCAACTGGTGATGGACTCCGTGAATTCCCTGAACAGCTTGTCGCAAGGGCTGGTGCCCTTCTATGCACCGGGCACCTCCCGGTTCAATGAAAAGTTCGATGAGATCACCGGCAAGCGGTTCACCGAAGGCGGCTCGCTTTTCTACGACAAGAGCGTGCTGGCGCATGCCATGGGTGAATACAAGTTCAAGCCGGCCTTTGGCGAAGTGACAGTTGGCGGCAATTTCCGCCAATACCTGCCCAACAGCGCGGGCACCATTTTCCGCGACACCGGCGACGTGCGCATCCGCAACCATGAATTCGGCCTTTATGCCGGGCTGGAAAAGAAATTCCTGGACAACAAGCTCACCGCCACCGCAACCCTGCGCATGGACAAGAACGAGAACTTCAAGGCGCTCTTCTCCCCCGCCCTTTCATTGGTGTATGCCAAAACTCCCGCACATGTGTGGCGCGCAGGCTTCAGCAGTGCCATTCGCAACCCCACCCTGGCGGACCAGTACCTCTTCTACAACGTGGGCCGGGCGTTGCTGCTGGGCAATGTGGACGGCCGGTTTGAGGCCGGCCGCGATTCCATGTTCACGGTGGAAAGCTTCCAGACCTACCGCGACAACAACCTGAACCGAAGCCTGCTGGACTGGTTCAATGTGGACCGTGTACGGCCCGAGCAAGTAAAAACCATTGAAGTGGGCTACCGCGGCATGCATTTGGAAAACGTGTACGTGGACATCGGCGCCTACAACAGCTGGTACACCGATTTCATCGGCTACATCATCGGACTGCACGCCAGTTTCCCGCAGGCAGGCAACATTCCGCCGGTGGGGCTCCAGGCCTACCGCGTAGCCGCCAACGCCAGCAGCACCGTGGTGACCCGCGGGGTCAACGCGGGCCTGAACTGGTACCGGCCCCGGCTCACCTACACCTTCAATTACAGTTACAACCAGCTCATTTCGGGAGACAGTGACCCCATCATCCCCGCCTTCAACACTCCGCTCAACAAGTTCAACGCGGGCTTCAACGCACGTGACCGCAAGATCCCCTTCACCGCATTGAAACGACTGAGCTACGGGCTGAACTGGAAGTACGTGGAAGGATACACCTTCGAGGGTTCGCCCCAGTTCACCGGCCCCATTCCCAGCTACGACATGGTGGATGCGCAAGTGAGCGTGAAGCTGCCCAAACAGCACATCACCGCAAAGCTCGGCGCCAGCAACCTCTTCGGCCTGTTGCCGCTATGGAGCAAGGATACCCCGGATGGGGACCGGCTGGAACGGACCCTTAACAACGACGTGTACCTGGTGTACGGCGGCCCCCGCATTGGGCGATTGGCGTACATTCAGTTGGCCTACGAATTCACAACCCGCTAAAAAAGTTACCTTTCAACAACCAAACCGAAACAAAAAACCATGAACCGAAAACTACTCTGCGCGCTCCCCTTCGCCGCCATTGCGTTGCATGGCCAGGCCCAGGACCGTTACCTCAGCGAGGTGTTCACCTCATCGGAGATCACGCTTACCAGCAACGTGGTCTTTGGCACAAACATCGACTTCCTCACTTCCCAGTTCACAAACCCCGCGCTCTACGGGCCCGAAGTGGTGCAATTGCAAACACTGGTAAGCACGAACCAACCCATCCCCCCCGCCTTCTTTGACCCGCAGGACGCCAGCACCGTGGTGAAGGTGGTGAACTTGAGGATGGACGTGTACCAGCCTGAGCAGGACCTGGACAGTGAAACCGCACGGCCCGTTTTCATTTTTGTACACACCGGAAATGCCCTGCCGCCGCCCTTGAACGGCAGCCCCACGGGGCTGAAGACAGACAGCAGCGCCGTGGAGATCTGCAAGCAGATGGCGCGCCGCGGCTATGTGGCAATCAGCATGGACTACCGCCTTGGCTGGAACCCGCTGGGCAGCACGGTGGAGATCCGCCGGGGCACCTTGCTGAACGCGATCTACCGCGCCATCCACGATGTGAAGCAGTGCATCCGCAACATCAAGGCGGACGCAGCGGGTGCAAACACTTACGCCGTTGACCCTTCCAAGATCACCGTGTACGGGGAAGGCACCGGCGGATACATCGCCCTGGCCGCAGCCACGTTGGACCATCCGCAAGAACTCTTCATCGAGAAGTTCCGGCCCGACCCCTTTGACCCGAGCGTGAGCTACGTGGACACCACCTTGGTGGGCAACATTGAAGGCTTCAACGGCCAGCTGGCCCTGTACCGCCCCAACGGCTTCGACAGCCACTTCAACTTCTGCGTGAACGCCGGCGGAGCATTGGCCGATACCAGCTGGCTGGCCCCGGGTGATGTGCCCATGGTTGCCCTGCAAACCATCTTCGATCCATTTGCACCCTACGGCAACGGCACCGTGATCGTGCCCACCACCGGCGAACAAGTGGTGGACGTGCAAGGCAGCAACGTCTTCATGGAACTGGTGAACCAGTACGGCAACAACAGCAGCTTCGCCACGCTGGTGGGCAACGACCCCTTTACCACACGTGCCCGCAGCCTGTACAACACCGACCAGGTGCATGGTACCAACACCGTGCACATCAACACCAACCTGGAAGGCACCTTTCCGCTGGTAACCCCGAATTGGCCGGCACAGATCCCCGGCACCTTTGAAGAGGCCGGCCCGTGGCAGTGGTGGGACCCGAACGGTGCATTGGCGCAAACGGTGGTGAGCCCGGGCCCGCCGCCCATCACCGCAGGGCAGGCCAGCCAGGCCAGCAACCCCAACTTCAGCGGCACCAAGGGCCGGGCCTACATCGACACCATCATGGGCTACATGAACCCGCGCATCGTGTGCGCCCTTGGACTTGGGCCATGCGGGCTGATGGGCCTTTCCGACAGCAACCCCATTGCCGCGGGCGTGGCCATGGCCCCGAACCCGGCACATGACCTGGTACACTTTACCAGCGCCAAGGAAATCATCCGCATGGTGGAGGTGTACGACGTGAACGGCCGCCGCGTGCGCGCCGAAAACGTGGACAACACCAACTTCATCCTGCACCGCAACGGCTTGAAGCCCGGTGCTTACTTCGTTACCCTCACCTTCGACCAAGGCACGGTGACGCGCAAGTTGATGCTGGATTGAGTGTAATCGCTTTCCCTGAAGAGGCCGGCCTGCAAGGGCTGGCCTTTTCTGCTTTAGGGGAATGACCCGTACGTCACTGCTGGCTTGACCCGCAGTCCCGGTTATCAATCAATGCCCCATTCCTCGCTCAAGTCCTTCCATTCAGGATTGCGTTCCACCACCAGCGCATCCTTCCATGCACGCTTCCAGTTCTTCAATTGTTTCTCGCGGGCAATGGCAACTTCAATGTCGTTGTGCTCCTCGTACCAAACGAGCTTCTCGCAATTGTACCGGGCGGTGAAGGAGGTTGGATACTTGTGCTGCTTGTGTTCCAGCACCCGCTTAGGCAGCTTGCTTGTGACACCGGTGTACAGCGCGCTGTTCCAACGATTGGCCATCATGTATACCCAGGACTGCGGCATGGAGCCAAGGTAGGAT